>NZ_CP025546.1:6118471-6424395 GCF_003614435.1 Mycobacterium paragordonae | reverse complement strand
TGCCCCAGATCACCGTCCCGCCGATCAACGTCGGGGCCTTCTCATCACCCGCAACTGCACTGCTGAGTGCGTTCAACCTGCCGGGCATCACCATTCCGCCGATCACCATTCCGGCCTACACGACACCGTCGACCATCAACATCGGCAGCTTCGGCCTGCCGCAGATCGGTCTTCCGTCGATCACCATTCCGGCGTACACGACGCCGGCGAACGTCAGTATCGGTAACTTCAGCCTGCCGTCGATCGGCCTTCCCGCGATCACCATTCCGGCATACACGACGCCGGCGAACATAAATATCGGAACGTTTGGCCTTCCGTCGATCGGCATTCCGTCGATCACCGTGCCGGCTTACCAAACCCCTGCGCTGAATGTGGGTAGTTTCAGCACTCCGCAATTGACCACGCCGACCATATCGGTCCCGTCGATCCAGACTCCCACCATCACGATTCCCAAGTTCCAGACGCCACTGGTCGAGATCACCCCGTGGAGCCTGCCCACGATCACCGTTCCGCAGATCAACTTCCCCGCCATTCAATTCCCGAATATTTCTGTTCCGGGGGGCGGGCAAACGCTGATTTCCCTCGATACCGGCAATATTCTGGCGCCGAACTACGACATCAAGCTGGGCTCGTTCAACATCAATGCGATCTCGCTGGGCTTCAGCCAAGCGGGCTACATCCAGCAGTTCAACTTCCCCAGCATCCAGATCGGGGCGATGACCCTGCCGACGCTGACCATCAGCAACAACGGTGGACCCTACGTGTTCCCGTCCTTGACGCTCTCCGGCTTCGACGTCCCTCAGGTCACGATTCCGCCGATCGGCATCAACAACTTCACACTTCCCTCGGTCGGCTGGCCGCAGTTCTCCACGCCCGCACTGAACATCCCGTCCGTCAACCTCGGTTCGTTCAACCTGCCGCAGGTCGGCTGGCCGCAGTTCAGCACGCCGGCGCTGACTATTCCCCCGATCAACCTCGGTTCCTTCGACCTGCCGCAGGTCGGCTGGCCGGAGTTCAGCACGCCGGCGTTGACCATCCCCCCGATCGAACTCGGGTCCTTCAACCTGCCCCCGATCAGTTGGCCGCAGTTCCAGACACCGGGCCTGACTATCCCGCCGATCGGCATCGGGCAGTTCCTGCTTCCGCAACTCACCTCGTCGGCGTTCTCGCTGCCGGAGATCGTGATTCCGCCCATCGCGCTCGGTGCGTTCAACCTGCCGCAGGTCATCTCGTCCGCGTTCAACCTGCCGACCATCGGGATTCCGCCGATTCACATCGGCGAGTTCACGCTGCCGCAGATCGATTTCCCGGGCTTCGTCACGCCGCCGCTGGTCATTCCGCCGCTCGGGATCGGCGCCTTCAACCTGCCGGATGTCTACGTCCCGAGCATCTTCCTGCCCAGCCAGAAGCTCTTCGAATTCCAGATTCCGCCGACGCCGGGCTACGCCAACACGACCGACGCGATCATCACGACGTCGGGCTTCTTCAACACCGGCGGCGGCAACAACTCCGGCTTCTTCAACAACGGCAGCGGCGTCTCCGGCCTCTTCAGCGGTAACCCGTTGGGACTCATCGGCGCGTCCGGCTACAACGTGTTCGGCGAAGGTTCCTCGGGGATCTCGATTCTGGGCAGCGGCGTGTCGGGCATCGGGAACATCGGTACCCTGCCGGCCAACGTGAGCAGCTTCGTGTCCGGCCTGCAGAGCATCGGTTCCAACCTCGCCGGGATCTTCCTGCAGAACTACTGATCGGCCTTGTGCGCGCTCAGTAGATAAGCGGGCATCATCACGCGGCCCTTCTCGTCAACCGGGTGCGGCGGCGGCGGCATGTCTGGAATCTGCGGCATGGTTCCATGGATCGCGGCCGGCCGGATCTCGTCGACCTGCCAGTACTTGGAGACAGCGGTGCGAAGTTCCTGCTCGTCGACCTCATTGGGCCGGTAGGGGGCCTCGGCGGGGAAGGCGCCCTTGGCGAACACCAAGGCGTAGTAACCGGCGCCGGGGGCGGCCGCCCGATGAATCGCCTGTAGGTAGGCGTCGCGATCCTCGACCGGTAGGGAGTGGAACAGGGTGCTGTCGATCACCGTGCCGAATCGGCCGTCATACCCCGAGAATTTTGTGATGTCTTCCACCACGAAAGTGGCAGTGGTGAGGCCGCGCTCTCGTGCGGCCTTCGTTGCTTCGGAAATGGCGGTGGGCGAATTGTCCATGCCGACAACGGTGTAACCCGCGGCGGCCAGCGCCAGCGATAACTCGGCGACCCCGCATCCGGCGTCGAGTACCTCACCCTGGACCTTGCCGGCGGCGATCAGTGCGGCCAGATCGGGCTGCGGCTCGCCGATATTCCACGGCGGCGGTGCTTGGAAGACCTTCTCCTGGTACGCGTCGTCCCAGTCCATTACCTGATCCGTCATGGTTTACAACGTACGCGCGTCGCATACTGGGACCTATGCCGCAGCTGCCGCCGGCCCGCTACCTGCTCCGCGCCAAGGACTTCGCCGACGCCCGCTACGCCGAGCCGATCACGGTGGATGACCTGGCCGCGGCCGCGGGCCTGTCCCGTTCGCACTTCAGCCGGATGTTCACCCGCACCTTCGGTGAATCGCCGCGCGCATACCTGCAGACCCGCCGGCTGGAGCGGGCGGCGGCGTTGCTGCGCTACACCGATCGCTCTGTCGCCGATATCGCCGTGATGGTCGGGTTGCGCAGTGTCGGTTCGTTCACAACGACTTTCGCCCGCGTTTACGGACTGCCGCCGGCCGCCTTTCGGGCCAGCCTCCCGCCTGCGTCGGTGCATGCGCGGGTACCCAGCTGCATCCTCGCCCGTGACACCCGCCCACCCGCAGACAGCCGCGTCAAGACAGCACACGGGGAGAAGACGAACGGCTCGGCCGGGTCGTAGCGTTGGGGCCATGCTCAAGATTGCCAGCGCCCACCTCTGGGTGCATGACCAGGAAGTCGCCCTGAAGTACTGGACCGAGAAGGTGGGTATGGAAGTGCGGCAGGATGTTTCACTGCCGGGCCTGGATTTCCGCTGGCTCACCGTCGGCCCTCCCGGCCAGGACGACGTGTCGATCGTGCTGATGGCGATTCCGGGCGAGCCGGTGATGGACGCGGCCACCCACAAGCAGGTCGCCGAAGTGATGGCGAAGGGCTTCGCCGGCACGGTGTTCCTCACCACCGAGGACTGCGCGGCCACCTACGCCGAAATGAAGTCGCGCGGAGTGGAATTCACCGAAGAGCCGCACGAGATGCCCTACGGCATCGACTGCGGGTTCCGCGACCCGTCCGGCAACAGCGTGCGCTTGACCCAATTGGCCGAGATCGGCTAGCCGGGCCTGACTGGCCACGTGTGGACCGGTTCGTTGGCGTGCATGTGTTCGCAGTAGCGGCGCAGCATCTCGGCGAGGGCCCGGGGCCGGGTCATGCCGGCCTCCTCCAGGGCGCCGACGGTGGCTACCTGCCAGCTGGCGCCATTGCGCCCGGTCCTGGCCCGGCCCTCGATGACGCCGAGGAAGCGGTCGCGGACTTCGACATCGACACCCCACCGCCGCAAGCCCTCGTGGGCCATCGGCAAGAGCGTGTCCAACACCAGTTTCCCGGCGCCCACCTCGCCCACACCTGGCCAGTGCAGCCGCGCATCGATTCCTTGTTGAGCGGCATCCAGGAAATTGCGATGTGCCACCGGGAAACTCATCTGCGACCAGACCGGCTCTTCGGCTTCCGACATGGTCCGCAGCATCCCGTAGTAAAAGGCCGAATTCGCCAGCATGTCAACGACACTCGGCCCGGCCGGCAGTACCCGGTTCTCCAGGCGCAGCTGGGGGCGGCCGTTGGAGACGTCGTACACCGGCCGGTTCCACCGGTACACGGTGCCGTTGTGCAGGCGCAGTTCGGCGAGCCGCGGCGTGCGTCCCGCCGTCAGTTCCGCGACGGGATCCTCGTCTGACAGTTCCGGCAGCAACGACGGGAAATACCGGATGTTCTCCTTGAACAGGTCGACGGCCGAGGTGATCCAGCGTTCGCCGAACCAGACCCGGGGCCGCACTCCCTGAGTTTTCAGCTCTTCGGGACGGGTGTCGGTGGACTGGGCGAACAACTCGATGCGGGTTTCCGCCCACAGGTGGTGGCCGAAGAAATACGGCGAGTTCGCGGCCAGCGCCAGTTGCGGGCCGGCCAGCGCCTGCGCGGCGTTCCAGTTGGCGGCGAAGTCGTCGGGAGCCACCTGTAGGTGCAATTGCATGCTGGTGCAAGCTGATTCGGGTGCGATCGAGGCGGCCTGCCAGCTCAGCGGCTCGGGGCCGGCGATGTTGATGGGGATATCCTCGCCGCGGCCCTCCAAGATCGACTCGTTCAGGGCCGCATACCGGTTCGACTCACTCATCCAGCCCTCGGACAGATGCTTGGGCATCAGGGTGGGCAGGATGCCGATCATGACGATGTGGGAACCGCTGGCGTTGGCCTTGAGTTCGGCGTCGTTGAGGCTGGCCCGTACGTCTTTCTCCAGGTCCAGGGTGGTGTGACCGGGTAGCGGGCGGGGCGGCACGTTGAATTCGATGTTGTAAGCGCCTAATTCGGTCTGATATGCGGGATCGCCGATGGCATCCAGCACGTATCGGTTCGACATCGCCGGCTGGTATTCGGCGTCAACCAGGTTGCATTCGATTTCCATGCCGGTGAGCGGGTGCTCCGAATCGAAGCTGGTCCGCGCGAGCATCGTTTCGAAGACGTCGAGACACACCCGCACTTTGCGCCGGTACTCCCGCCGATGTGCGCGGTCATACGTGGTGCGCTTGACCTCTTCGCCCACCTGACCGATGGAACAGGTTTCCCGGGCCGCGCGCAACCCGGCCCGCCACTGCGCGATCATGTACCTGCAGTGTCCAACGTCACCCTAGGAGAGGCCGAGTTGGCCGAGTCGCCGGAATTCATCGCCGCCATCGACCAGGGCACCACCAGTACCCGCTGCATGATCTTCGATCACGACGGCGCCGAGGTGGCCCGTCATCAGCTCGAGCACGACCAGATCCTGCCGCGGGCCGGTTGGGTGGAGCACAACCCGGTCGAGATCTGGGAGCGCACCGCGTCTGTGTTGATGTCCGTGCTGAACGCGAGCAACATATCTCCGAAAGAGATTGCCGCACTTGGGATCACAAACCAGCGCGAGACGACGCTGGTATGGAATCGCAAGACCGGAAGACCCTATTACAACGCGATCGTCTGGCAGGACACCCGCACCGATCGCATCGCGTCGGCGCTGGACCGGGACGGCCGCGGCGACGTGATCCGCCAGAAGGCGGGTCTGCCGCCGGCGACGTACTTCTCGGGCGGCAAGTTGCAGTGGATTCTGGAGAATGTCGACGGGGTTCGCGAGGCCGCGGAAAAGGGTGAGGCACTGTTCGGCACCGCCGATACCTGGGTGTTGTGGAATCTGACCGGGGGGCCGCGCGGCGGCGTGCACGTCACCGACGTGACCAACGCCAGCCGGACCATGCTGATGAACCTGGAAACGCTGGACTGGGACGACGAGTTGCTGTCGTTCTTCGGCATTCCCCGGGAGATGTTGCCCAAGATCGAGTCGTCATCGCCGGTGCAGCCCTATGGTGTCACGTCCGAGACGGGTCCCATCGGCGGCGAGGTGCCGATCACCGGTGTCCTGGGTGACCAGCACGCGGCGATGGTCGGCCAGGTGTGTCTGGACACCGGCGAGGCCAAGAACACCTACGGCACCGGCAACTTCCTGCTGCTGAATACCGGTGAGAAGATCGTGCGGTCGCAGAACGGGCTGCTCACCACGGTGTGTTACCAGTTCGGGGACGCCAAGCCCGTGTACGCGCTGGAGGGCTCGATCGCGGTGACGGGCTCTGCGGTGCAGTGGCTGCGCGATCAGCTGGGCATCATCAGCGGCGCCTCGCAGAGCGAGTCGCTGGCCCGGCAGGTCGCCGACAACGGCGGGGTGTATTTCGTGCCGGCGTTCTCCGGGTTGTTCGCGCCCTACTGGCGATCCGACGCCCGCGGGGCGATCGTCGGGCTGTCCCGGTTCAACACCAACGCTCATCTGGCTCGCGCGACGCTGGAGGCGATCTGCTACCAGAGCCGCGACGTGGTGGACGCCATGGAGGCCGATTCCGGCGTGCGCCTCGAGATCTTGAAGGTCGACGGCGGTATCACCGGCAACGATCTGTGCATGCAGATCCAGGCTGACGTGCTGGGTGTGGACGTGGTCCGGCCGGTGGTGGCCGAGACCACCGCGCTCGGTGCCGCCTATGCGGCCGGGCTGGCGGTGGGTTTCTGGGCCGACCCGTCCGAATTGCGGGCCAACTGGCGCGAGGACAAACGCTGGACGCCGAATTGGGACGACGAACAGCGGGCCGCGGGATACGCGGGCTGGCGCAAGGCGGTGCAGCGGACCCTGGACTGGGTCGACGTGTCCTGATATCCAGCCCGCGAGCGTGCGCAGATGTACATCGACGCGCCGGTGCAGCCGGCATTCTGTGCACGCTCGCGGCCGGAGGCGCCTCAGTCCTCGCCGAGGATGCCGTAGATCTCCCGACGTGCGTTGTTGAGCACGTCAACGATGCGTTGCTGCTGCTCAGCGCTGGCCGCGTGGGCCGACTGCCCGACGGCGCCGAAGAGCTGGCGGGCGGCGGAGCGGAGATTCATGTGCCCCGGATCCACGCCTTCGGCGATCTCGTCCCACGGCGGGGTCTCGACCTTCGACGCCGCGGCGCGACCGTCCTCGGTCAGCTCGAACAGCTTCTTGCTGCCGTCGGTTTCGCTCGCAGTGATCAGGCCCTCGTCGTCCAGCAACTGCAGGGTCGGGTAGACCGAACCGGGGCTTGGCTTCCAGATCCCGTTGCTGCGTTCGGCGATCTGCTGGATCATCTCGTACCCGTGCATCGGCCGCTCGTTGAGCAGCACCAGGATCGCGGCTCGCACGTCACCGCGCCGGCCGCGCCCGCCCCGGCGTCCGCCGCGGCCACCAGGACCGAAACCGAAGCCCGGGCCGAAGCCGGGGCCGAAGCTTGGGCCGAAGCCGGGGCCGAAGCCCATCGGTCCGCCGTGCTCGCCGGCCTGCTCACGCAGGTTCTCGATGAATTCCCGCCGGGCCTGTCGCCGGGCGCCCGGGCCGAAGCCAAAACCGGGCCGTGGGCCGAACGGCCCGCTTGGAGGGGTGAAAAGGGTGTTCATGTGTGTAGTCCTCTTGGTCAGTGGGGGCGCCGACGATCAGCGCTCCGGTGTATCACTACGTATCACGATATATCGCTAACTATCGGATGGCAACCCTGGTGCGCGATGGATCGTTTGCACACCCCGAACGCCGGGTAGCACCTCACGGGTGAACGGCAATAACCGCGACCGGACCCTGACCGGCCCCGGCAGCGCCACCGATCCCACTGACGACGACGGCGACAAGGCTCGGGCGCGGGTCAACTGGGTGTTGGCGCTGCTGACCGTGCCGGGTGCCGCGATCGTGATGCTTTTCGCGCTCGGGGCCGTGATGAGCACCGACTCCTGCACGCAGAATCGCTGCCCGACCCTCGGTGGTGGAATCAGTTTCGACGTCTTCTTCTACGGTCCGCCGCTGGTGGCCATGTTGGTAATCGTCGCCTCGGTCTTCACCGCGAAGCGGCATGGCGGCATCGCCGTTCCCCTGTTCGGGCTGGCGTTGCTGGTGACCGACGTGGCCATCCTGGCCGCCTCCGTCGCGCAGTACTAAGTACTAAGTCGGTAAGGAGAAGCCGCCCGCGTCCGTGTTCTGCTGGGGTTGCGGCGCTGCAGGTTGCGCGGAAGCGGGCTGCCATCCCTGCGGCGGCTGCTGCTGGGGCCAACCCTGCTGCTGTTGGGGCCAGCCCTGCTGCTGGGGCCAGCCCGGCGTCGCTGCCGGGCGCAGCCGAGCCAGTTCCCGGCGGTGTCGCTCGGCGAGTACCGCGGCCAGAATCAACTGCGGCGGAACGCCCGGCGGAGGCGGCGGCGCGATCCGCGACACCACATCACTGGCTATTCGGTAGGCCATCTGATCGCGCAGCGCCGGGTCGAGCTGATGTGCCCGCGAGAGGAATTGGCGGGCCACCTCGGCCTGGCCGGTGGTCAGCCCGGAGAGCTGCAACGATGCCGCCCACCCGGCCAGTGCCGGGGGCATGGCGGGCGGCGGACTGATCCGGGGACCGCGTTCGCTGACCACGACGGTGCCGGCGAACATGTCGCCGACCCGCTTGGCCTTCGGGGAGAGCACGCTGCAGATCACCGCGGGGCTCCCGAGCAGCATCCAGATCTCCACCACGGCGGCCAGGGCGCGGAACAGTGCCTGACGGAATCGTTCCGGGCCGCCGTCGTCGGAGACGACCCGCAGACCCATCACGATCTTGCCCACCGAGCGACCCCGCGTCGCCGTCTCGATGATCACCGGATAGCCGACCATCGCCAGCACCGTGAAAATAATCAGGAAGGCGACGGTCAGTGCCTCGTCGAATTGCGAGAGGGAGGCCGCCCACAGCATCACTCCCAGGATGTAAGCGATGAAGACGACGGTGAGGTCGATGATCGCGCTGATTGCGCGAACCGGTAGCTGAGCTATCTGGACGTCGAGCACCACGGCGTCCCCGGTCACCACCTCCGACATACCTCGAAACGCTACAGGCTGGGTAGGCTGCCCAAGTGGACGTCGACGCGTTCCTGCTCACCCATCGAGGCACCTGGGACCGGCTCGACCAGTTGATCAAGAAGCGCCGTTCGCTGACCGGTGCCGAGATCGATGAACTCGTCGAGCTGTATCAGCGGGTCTCCACCCATCTGTCGATCCTGCGGTCGGCGTCGTCGGATTCGCTGATCACCGGCCGGCTGTCCAGTCTGGTGGCGCGGGCCCGGTCGGCGGTGACCGGCGCCCACGCTCCGCTGACGAGCACCTTCGTCCGCTTCTGGACGGTGTCCTTTCCGGTGGTTGCCTACCGGTCCTGGCGGTGGTGGTCGGCGACGGCGGCGGCGTTCTTCGCGGTGGTCGTGGTCATGGCGTTCTGGGTGGCCGGCAGTCCCGAGGTGCAGTCGGTCGTCGGCACGCCGGCGGACATCGACCAACTCATCAACCACGACGTGGAGTCCTATTACAGCGAGCACCCCGCCGCGGCGTTCGCCCTGCAGGTATGGGTGAACAACTCGTGGGTGGCTGCCAAGTGCATCGCGATGTCAGTGGTACTAGGCGTCCCGATACCGTTCGTGCTGTTCCAGAACGCCGCCAACGTGGGCGTCATCGCCGGCCTGATGTTCCCGGCCGGCAAGGGCGGCTTGCTGCTGGGTTTGCTGCTGCCGCACGGGCTGCTGGAGCTGACGGCGGTGTTCCTGGCCGCCGCGGTCGGCATGCGGCTGGGGTGGTCGGTGATCTCCCCCGGGGATCGACCGCGCGGGCAGGTCCTGGCCGAGGAGGGGCGCGGCGTGGTCTCGGTTGCTGTGGGGCTGGTCGGCGTGCTGCTGGTGTCGGGGCTGATCGAAGCGATGGTGACGCCCTCGCCGTTGCCGACATTCGCCCGTATCGCGATCGGCGTCCTCGCCGAGCTGGCGTTCCTTTCTTACATCGTCTACTTCGGCCGCCGCGGCGTCGCAGCCGGCGAGACCGGCGATATCGAAGACGCGCCGGACTACGTCCCCACCTCCTAGCCACCCAGCCTGCGCCGCTGCGGCGTCGTGAAATTCACACTGGGCGAACAACTTTAGAGCTGCCCGGTCGCCTTCATCGCCAGGTAGCGGTCGGCAAGGCTCGGCGCCAGTTCGGTTGGTGGTGCGTCGACCACTTCCACCCCGCTGCGCCGCAACCGCGACGCGATCGCTCGCCGCTCGTTGCGTGACCGCTCGGCCGCGGCCGCGTCGTACACCGCGGCCGCGTCACTACGTCCAGCGGCGAGTTCGTCGACGCGTGGGTCGGACACGGCGGCAACCAGCACGTGGTGTTTGGCCGATAACTGCGGCAGCATCGGCAGCAACCCTTCGTCGAGGGCGGTCGAGTTCAGGTCGGTGAGCAACACCACCAGCGACCGCCGTCGGGTCCGCCGCAGAATCGCGGCAACCATTGCCCGCCAATCGGATTCGACCAAAGCCGGTTGGAGCGGGGCCATCGCGTCGACCAGTTGGGCAAGCAGTTCGGTGCGCGAGGCACCGAAGACTGCGGCCCGGCTGACCCGGTCGTGGGCGAGGAAGTCGACGTGGTCACCGGCGCGAGATGCCAACGCCGCCAACAGGAGTGCGGCATCCATCGCCCAGTCCAGCCGGGGCCAGCCGGCGGGGTCGGCGGCCGTGGGATCGATACCGACGCGTCCGGCCGCCATCCGTCCGGTGTCCAGCACGATCACCACGCGTCGGTCCCGCTCGGGCCGCCAGGTGCGGACCATGACGTCGCTGCGCCGGGCGCTGGCCCGCCAGTCGATCGAGCGGACGTCATCGCCGACCACATACTCACGCAGCGAATCGAATTCGGTGCCCTGCCCCCGGATCAGCGTCGGCAGGAGTCCGTCGATCTCCCGCAGCTTCGCCAGCCGCGACGGCAGGTGCTTGCGGGACAGGAACGGCGGCAGCACCCGCACGTGGCCGGGTATCGGCTGCGAACTCTGCCGGCCCGCGAAACCCAGCGGCCCGATCGAGCGAGCCGTCACCACCGCGGCGCGCTGGTCGCCGCGCCGGACCGGCCGTAGTTGCGTGTGCACCTGCTGGCTCAGCCCGGACGCGATGACCACCCGGTGCGTCCGAGGCTCGCCCCGGGCACTGGGCGGCCAGGCATCGCGCACCTGACCGCGAAACCGGCGCCGGCCGTCGTTGTGGATCAGCAGACCCGCGTCCACCGGCTGACCCAATCGGGCCGAACCGTTCGGCGACCGGACGAAGCGAAGCCGACGGGTACTGGCAGCCAGCACCACGTCGATGGTGACCACGGCCGCCAACATCGCCAGCAGGATCACGAAAGCCTTTGCCGGCCAGGGTGATACCGCAATCGGCAGGACGCCGATGAGGGCGAGCAGTCCGGTACGGCCGGTGAGGATCACTAGCGTGGCACCGGGACCGAGGCCAGGATGCCGTCCAGGACACCGTCGGGGGTGGCGCCTTCGAGCTCGGCCTCCGGACGCAGCATGATCCGGTGTCGCAGCGTCGGGCGGGCCATGGCCTTGACGTCGTCAGGGGTCACGTAGTTACGTCCTGACAGCCAGGCCCATGACCGGGCGGTGCCGAGCAGCGCGGTGGCCCCGCGCGGTGACACTCCGAGCTGCAGGGCGGGGGACGACCGGGTGGCCCCGACGATGTCGACGATGTAACCCAGTACCTCGTCGGCGATCAGCACCTGGCGTACCGCCTCGCGTCCGGCCGCCAGCTCGGCGGGCCCGGCCACGGGCTTGATCGAGGACAGGTCGCGCGGATCGAAACCGTGCGCGTGCCGGCTGAGGATGGCGATCTCGGCATCCCGCGGCGGCAGTGTGACGTTGAGCTTGAGCAGGAAACGGTCGAGCTGGGCCTCGGGCAGTTGATAGGTGCCCTCGTACTCGATCGGGTTCTGGGTGGCGGCGACGATGAACGGATCGGGCAGCGGTTTCGGCTCGCCGTCCACGCTGACCTGCCGCTCCTCCATCGCTTCGAGCAGCGCCGCCTGTGTCTTGGGTGGCGTGCGGTTGATCTCGTCGGCCAGTAGCAGATTGGTGAACACCGGACCCGGCCGGAAGGCGAACTCGGCGGTGTGGGTGTCGTAGACCAGGGAGCCGGTGACGTCACCGGGCATCAGGTCAGGGGTGAACTGGACCCGCTTGAACTCGAGCTGCAACGCGGCGGCCATGGCTCGGACCATCAGCGTCTTGGCCACGCCGGGAACGCCTTCCAGCAGGACGTGGCCGCGGCACAGCAAGGCGATCACCAGGCCGCTGACGACGCCTTCCTGCCCGACAACGGCTTTGCCGATCTCGGCGCGCAATCCCAGCAATGCCTCACGGGCGGAATCCGGTTCTGTCACGAGTGGGTGACCTGCCTTTCGATGTCGTCGAGCGCACGGGCTAGGTGGAGAAGGTCGGAATCATTGGCCGGTGGGGGACCGAACAAGTGGTACTGGACGAAGTCCGGATCGGCGCCACTGCGCTGTGCCACCGTCAGCACCACCGCCGGTGGTGCCGCGTTGGGCCCCAAGCCAAGTCGGGGGACCAGGCGTTGCAGCGTCGCCGTGCGCAGCGCTTCCGCGGCGCGGTCGCGGGCCCGCCGCGAGCGGTAGAGGCGACCGCGGCCCTCCACTGTCTCAGAAGCGCGAACCACGACGGGCAGTTCCTCGGCGACCAGAGGGCCGATGCGGCGCCCTTTCCACAACGCGACCAGAATCACCACCAGCCAGAGCTGCCAGACCATCCAGGTCACGTTGTCCGGGATCAGATCCATCAGCGATCCGGGCTCTGAGGTGTGCCCCTCGACGCGTTGCGGCGCATACCAGATGAGCCGGGACCGCGTGCCCGCGAGATTCATCGCCAGAGCGGCGTTGCCCTCTTCCAGAAGACCTTCGTTCTGCATGAAGTGGCTGGTGCCGACGACGGTGACGGTGCGGCTTCCGTCGCGGTAGCTGACCAGGGCCCCGCCGTAACAGCTGACCAGGTCCAGATCGCCTTTGGCGCGGTAGGCATCACTCGGTCCGAGATTCACCACACCAGCGCGATTGGCTTCGCGCAGTGGGCAATTCGGCTCGGTATCCAGGTTGCTGGCAGCGCCGACACGTAGCCGCGGCGTGAGAGCCGCGCGGGTGCGCGAGGTGGGATCGACCAGCAACAGATCACCGGGAGCCTCGGACAGCTTGTCCAGCAACGAATTATCGGTCAGGTACTGCGACTGCGCCACCAACAGCAGGGTGTCCGCCCGGGCCGCGCGCTGGACCTCGGCGACGGTGTTGGCGACCACGATCTCGACGCCGGCCTCGCCGAGCAGTGTCACCAGAGCATGCGCGCCGGCCGGGCTGGTGGCCTCGGGGTCCATCGTGCCGCCGGGCCGCGGCGCCGTGAGGTACGTGGTGATCGACGCGACGATGATCAGTGCCGCCAGCGTGAGCAACACCCCGCGCCAGGGGCGTCGTTGCTGCATGGTGCCGGTCGGCGCACCGGGACGGGTGGACGTCACCGGACCTTCGCCCAGGAGTCGGGTGCCGCGGTTTGCGCGGTGACAGCAGAAGTGGCGGACCTTGACCGCAGATGGTCGTCGAGGTCGGCGATCATCTCGTAGGCGGCTTGGGTTCCCGGGCGCTCGCCGTAGGTGACATCGTTGAAAGCCGTTGCGGCTTGCGATAATTCCCCTACCAGATGGGGTAGTGCTTCGCCGGCGTCGTGGGCCAGCTCGTTGGCGGTGCGGCCGGGAACCTGGGTCAGAACGTTCGTCTCCTCCAATTCGCGAGCCACCGCACGCAACCGATGTCGGATCGCAGCAGCCCAATTGCCCTCGGCGGCAAAGGCTTCCGCGGTCGCGCGATGCTGCGCGGCGGTCAGCTGGCCGGCGCCGAACAGTTCGTAGTCGCCGCCGCGCCTGGTGCGCATGGTGCGCCGCGCGATACGGATCGCGACGAAGATCGCGATGGCCACCAGAATCACGAGCACGGTGACCGTGAACCATCCGCCCGATATGTGCGAGGTTTTCAGCACCAGCTTGAACAGGAATTCATTGATCTTGTCGATGATCTCGTCGGTCAATGACGGCCTGGGATAGATCGGCTTGTTCAACTCGCGCTGCGCAGCATCGTGCGCGGCATCGCGGTCGATGTCGATGGCGGGCACTGTGCTCCTCAGTAAGGCCGGGTAAGCCAGAGGTTGTCGGTGGACTCCACGGCGGCCGGCCCACCGGCCGCACCCGTCTGCAGCACCAGGTCGAACGCCTCCGCGCGGATGCGCCGGTCGGTGTACAGCAGGACAACGACGCCGGCGACGAACGGCGTGGTGACGATCTGGCTGATACCTCCTCCGATGGACGACAACGCGGTGCCGACCAGCAGCGTGGTGGTGCTCGACGCGCCCATCAGCAGCACTTGACCGACGATGCTGAAGGGTGCCGAGATCGCCCCCCCGACGATGCCGACCACCATGGCCGCCAGCACACGTATGCCCAGGACCCGCCAAAAGCCGTTGCGCACCAGGCGGAATGATCTCGTGATGGCGTCGAATACCGGGAGCCGCTCCAGCACAATCAGGACCGGCGCGAACAGCAGCACCGTATAGGCGTAGGCCAGCAGCGCGACCACCAACAACAGCAGCGGGAAACCGAGCAGTACCGCTACACCGGCGTTGGCGGCCACACCTACGCCGATCAGGATCACCACCACCAACCCGATGATGACGGCCAATCCGACGGCCTCCAGCAGCGCCAGGCCGAGCAGGGCCAGGAGCCGGCCGCGGACCTTGGCCCATGCTTCGGCGATGGTGATCGGCGAGCCGAAGACCGCGCGCCCGACGATGACGGTGAGCATCCCGCTCAGCAGCATGCTGCCCAGCCAGCTGACCAGGGCGCTGCCGCCCAGCGATGCCGTCCATGCCCCGACGGCTCCGAGGCTGGGCTCGGACTTGTTGCTCTGCAATGAATTTGCCGCCGCGAGTGGACCGACGGTCGCCAGCAGCGAGATGACCTGCATGACGACCACGACCATGGCGGTGATGCCGAGGGTCGGTTTCGGGTTGGCCCGGATGTAGCCGACGGCGCCGTTGAAGATGTCGCTCAGAGTGAGCGGCCGCAGCGGGATGATGCCGGGTTTGTTCGCGCCCGGGATGAGGGGCGGGCCGTAGCCGGGAGGCGTCGGGCCGTAACCCGGGGGCGGGCCGTAACCCGGGGGCGGGCCGTAGCCGGGGGGTTGGCTGTAGCCCGGGGGTTGGCCGTAGCCCGCGGGCTGCCCGTAGCCCGGAGGTGGGCCGTAGCCGGGAGGTGGGCCGTAGCCGGCGGGCTGCCCGTAGCCGGGAGGTTGGCCGTAGCCGGGAGGCGGGCCGTAGCCCGGGGACGGGCCGTACCCGCCGGGCACGGCGTATGCGGGAGGCGGTCCGTATGCCGGGGGCGGCTGGTATGCCGGCGGCGGCTGGTACGCGGGGGGCGGCTCGTATGCCGGGGTCGGCTCTTGGCCGGCGGATCCCGGTGACGTGTCATCCGGGTATTCAGGCGGCAGCGTGCTCACCGTAGGCGGCGGCTGTCGTCGGTTGTCATGGGGTACATCCTGTCGGCGGTTGGTGCATTTCTCAATGTAGGTCCCCGCGGCAACGCGTAGCGTCTCTGGAATGGCGGAACTCAAATCCCGGCTGCGGGCCGACCTGACCGACTCGATGAAGGCGCAGGACAAGCTGCGCACCGCGACGTTGCGCATGCTGTTGGCCGCAATTCAGACCGAAGAGGTTTCGGGCAAGGAGGCTAAGGAGCTCTCCGACGACGAGGTTCTCAAAGTGCTGGCCAAGGAGTCCCGCAAGCGCGGTGAAGCCGCCGAGATCTACACGCAGAACGGTCGTGGCGAGCTCGCCGCCAACGAGCATGCCGAGGCGCGCATCATCGACGAGTACCTGCCGACACCGCTGACCGATGCCGAGGTGGTCGACGTCGTCGAAACCGCGATCGCCCAGGTTGCCGAGACACTCGGCCACGCGCCCTCGATGAAGGAGATGGGCCTGGTGATGAAGGTCGCGACCGGGATCGCCGAGGGGAAGGCCGACGGCTCGCGGCTGTCCGCGGCGGTCAAAGACCGGCTCTGACCTGGGGTCACGTCGCCCTCTTGACACGATCGAGCCCTGTCATCAAGTTGCCTCATGTCAAGATGCGCGCGAAGGGTTGTTGGTTGCCTCACGTGAACGTGCGCGCTTGGTGAGTGGAGTCGGGACGCCGGCTGGGGCTTTGCTGGTGGTCAGGGTGAAGAGTTGGTTGGTCAACGCCTGGATCTGGCGTTGGGTGGCGGCTGGGTTGATCAGTGAGTAGGTCCGCTTGAGCGCCACGATGCGGTCCAGGGTCATACTCGGGTGGTCGGTCGCCCGGTGAAACGGGGTGGTGGCCGTGTCGTGTTTTCTGGATACCTTGGCGCCTTTGCGGACTTTGGATACCAATTTCTGCTGGGGGTGGAAGTAGTTGGTCAGCTGTGACTGCAGTCGCCAGATCTCGTTGAGTAGCAGGAGTTCTGACGCTGTGTCGTAGCGGTAGTAGCCGACCACGGTGCGGACCACCACCCAGTTCTTCTGCTCGACGTGGCAGCCGTCGTTCTTGTTGCCCGGCCGTGACCGGGTGAAGGTGATTCGCCGGTCTTGGCACCATGCCAAGAGGTCGTCGTTGATGAATTCCGATCCGTTATCGCAGTCCACGCCGAGGATCGGGAACGGCATCGCGGCGGCGATCTGATTGAGGGCGGCCAGGATGTGTTTGGCCGTCCTGTCCGGTAGCGAGCGGCTTTCGGTCCAGCCGGTGGCGATATCGGTGACCGTCAACGTGAACGCATGGCCTCCACCCCGATTGCCGCCGTCATGGAAGACCGTGTCGATCTCGACGAAGCCGGGCACAGCGTCATCCCATTGGGCCCAGGTGCGCACCGGGATCTGACTTCGGATCAGCGACCCCGGCTTGGTGCCCACGCGTCCTTTGATCTTGTATCTGGCCCGTTCATCGGCCAGGCGGCGATCGATGGTGGCCGCCGACATCGATACCAGCAGTGCCGCCGTCTCGTCACTGATGACCAGCTCCCGGAAGTGGCGCAGCACGGCTACCAGCTCGGTGAGCATGGGTGCGAGCCGTTTGCCGGCGGGCATGCCCAGCACCGTCCAGCAGATCGTCAGCGCAGCAATCACATCCTCGCCGTATTTCACGGGCCGCGGACTTCGTGCAGACATGATCCTGGGGGCCAGCGCGGCTTTAAGTGCCTTGCGGGCATGGCTGCGATGCCAGCCCGTGTTGGCGCACAACTCGTCAAGAATCCGGGTCTTACCGCGCTTACCGGCCTGCTGATAACGAGTCGCCGCTGATTGGGTCACCGCCCTGCGCTCTGCCAATGTCAACCCCATCAACCGGGCCTACCGAACTCATTGCTGACCCGACCAGGCAGGCGCGCCGTCCACGCGCGCATTCTCGATGAGGCAACGAATCACCCTTTCGCGCGCATTTCTGACGAGTCAACGCGGTCAGGGGTAGAGGCTATAATCGAAAGTATGTTCGATAGACTGCCGTTCCTCGCACCCGGGATGTGTCATCTCCCAGGACATCGGTGACAGTTCTGTGTCAGGACATCGGTGACAGTTCGGGCTGTGTTGGTGGTGACATTTCTGCCTCAGGGTTCGGGTGGTGGCTGTTAATGAACCGATCGATCCTCTGGTCCGGCTTGCTATCTCGCAGTGGCCCGATGACGCGCCCCGCGGGGCGGTTTCGACGTTCTGCGCCGAGTACGGCATCTCCCGCAAGTCGTTCTACGAGTTGCGTAAACGCGCCAGGGCCGACGGGCCGGCCGCAGTACTTGAACCCAGGACGAGACGACCTAAGTCGAGCCCATCGAAGTTGAGCGATGCGATCAAGGAGCAGGCTGTGGCCGTGCGTGCCGCACTGGAGGCCTCCGGCCTGGATCACGGGCCGATCAGTGTGCACGAAAAGATGCGCGCGATGGGCCTACAACCGGTGCCTTCCACGGCATCGCTGGCGCGCATCTTCCGTGAGGCTGGCGTGGCTCGTCTGGAGCCGAAGAAGAAGCCCCGCTCGGCATGGCGGCGGTTCGTCTATCCGGCGCCGAATGCGTGCTGGCAACTCGACGCGACCGAGTACGTGCTGAGCGGCGGACGAAAGTGCGTAATCTTCCAGCTCATCGACGACCACTCCCGCTACGCGGTCGCTTCCCACGTCGCATTCAGCGAGACCGCCACGGACGCGATCGCAGTGGTGGACAAGGCCATCGCCGCCCACGGAGTGCCCCAACGACTGCTGTCGGACAACGGGCTCGCGCTTAACCCCTCGCGGCGTGGATACCTGGGCCAGCTCGTAGAACACCTCGCAAGCCTGGGCGTGGCGGCGATGACCGGCAAGCCCTACAAACCGACCACCCAGGGCAAGAACGAACGCTTCCATCAGACCTTGTTCCGCTACTTGGACAAGCAGCCTCTCGCGAGCACGCTGGCCGAGTTGCAGACCCAAATCGACGCCTTCGACGACATCTACAACAACGAGCGCCCCCACCAAGGGCTGCCTGGCCGCATCACACCCCGCGCGGCCTGGGAGGCCACCGAGAAGGCGCAGGCTCCCCGCCCCAAACCCGACCAGCCCTTCTTCGTCCAAGCTGCACTTAAGCGGCACCGGCCTGCACCCGCACCCAAAGACCTGCCCGCCGGCACCAGCGTCAGGACACTGACCACCGCCGGAACATTCATGCTCGCGGGGGTCCAGTACAAGGTCGATGGACGACGCGGCTTTGACCAGGTCCTGGTCGTCACCAACGGCGACAAGATCATCGTCGCCGACCTGGACGGCGAAGTCCTCATCGAGCACACAAGACCCGCACCCGGGGTGACTTACGTCGGCAACGGACGACCCCGCGGCCCACACCCCAAAAACGACGACAAAACGTCACCGAAGTCCTGACACACCAACTGGCACCGATGTCCTGACACAGAACTGTCACCGATGTCCTGAGACATCACACTCGCACCCGGGATGGAAGGGTATGACGGCTACCTGGAGGTGGTGGCCCACCGCAGGGCACTTCTAGAAAAGACCGAAGACTCGGTGGGCTGGATGACGCGGATCGGTGCGGCGGCGCGGGTGGTCAATCAGGCCCAGGCCGCGGAGTTGGTGGGGATCGGGCAGTTGTTCTCCCACCGCTCGGTGGCGGGCTCTGAGAGGGGTCAGTGGGCGATCGACACGTTCAAGGCGGTGGCCGGGGAGGTGGCCGCGGGGCTGAAGATCAGCCAGGGCCGCGCGGAGACCAAGCTGCATTATGCCCGGGCGATGCGCGAGCGCCTACCGCAGGTCGCGGCGGTGTTGTGTGCCGGGGACATCGACCTGGAGGCGTTCGCCACGATCGTGTTCCGCACCGATCTGATCGAGGACCCCCAGGTGCTGGCGGCGGTGGACGACAAGATCGCCGCGCGGGTGACACGCTGGCCCTCGTTGAGCCGGGGGCGGCTGTCGCAGAAGATCGACCAGATCGTCGCCAACGCCGACGCCGATGCCGTCCGGCGGCGCACAGAGGCCCAGGCTGATCGGGAGGTGTGGATCAGCCAGGAGCTCAACGGGTTGTGCCAGGTGGAGGGACGCCTGCGCAGCACCGATGCCAAAGCCCTCGATGCGCGGATCTCGGCGTTGGCGGCCACGGTCTGCCCCCACGATCCGCGCACGGTGGCTCAGCGCCGCGCTGATGCCATGGGGGCGCTGGCCGCCGATGCCACCCGGCTGGGCTGTGAATGCGGCCGGCCCGATTGCACCGCCGCCGGGCGCAAGCCCGCCTCGCCGGTGGTGATCCATGTGGTCGCCGAACAAGCCACCCTCAATGGCCACAGCGACAGCCCCGGGTGTGTGCTGGGCACCGAAGACCTCATCACCCCCGAACTGTTGGCCGAGTTGGCGTTGACCGCCCGCCAGGTGCCGTTGATCCACCCCGGCTACGCCGCCCCCGAACCCCACTACCACCCCTCACCAGCGCTCGCCGATTTCGTGCGGGCCCGGGACCTGACCTGTCGCTGGCCGGGCTGCGATGTGCCGGCCACGCACTGCGACGTCGACCACACCACCCCCTACGCCTCCGGTGGGCCCACCCACGCCGGCAACCTCAAGTGCTACTGCCGTACGCATCATTTGATGAAAACGTTCTGGGGCTGGACCGAGAAACAACTCGCCGACGGCACCTTGATCCTGACCTCCCCGGCCGGGGACACCCACGTCACCACCCCCGGCAGCGCCTTGCTGTTTCCCAGCCTGTGCCACGCGGTGGGCGGGATGCCCGCCCCCGAAGCCCAAACCCCACCGGCGGATTACTGCGCCGAACGCACCGCGATGATGCCCACCCGCCGGCGCACCCGCACCCAAGCCCGCGCCGCCCGCGTCACCGCCGAACGCCGCGCCAACCACCAAGCCCGCATCACCGCCACCGGCCCACCCGACGACGAACCCCCACCCTTTTAGCTGGGCGGCCGGGCACCGGTTCACGCAGAGGCGACGGCGAATAAACGCCACTCGCCGGGCACACCATTGAGCTGGTGCACGCCGCGGTCGGCGAACTCGAGTCCCGACCCGATCACCAGGTCACGCAGCGTGCTCGACACCACCACCTCATCGGCTCCGGCCAGCGCACTGACCCGCGCGCCGATATGCACCGCGATCCCACCGAGGTCCGCACCGCGCACCTCGCACTCACCGGTATGCAACCCCGCGCGCACCTGGATGCCCAACGCCCGCACCGCATCACGAATGGCCACCGCGCACCGGATCGCCCGCTGCGGACCGTCGAACATCGCGAGGAACCCGTCGCCCGTGCTGTTGACCTCGCGTCCCCGAAACCGACTGAGTTGTGCTCGGACAACCGCGTCGTGCGCGTCGAGCAGTGCATGCCAGTTGCGGTCGCCCATCTCCGCAGCGCGCCGCGTGGAGTCCACGATGTCGGTGAACAACACCGTGGCGAGCACCCGGTCATCGGCCACTTCGGGCTGCTGACCAGTGAGGAACTCAGCGATCTCCTGAAAGGACTCGCGCCATGGCTCGACGAAGTGCAACAGGTTGTGATCTGGCACCTCAACATATTTCGCACCAGGTATGTGCTCGGCGATGAATCTGCCCTTCACAGGCGGGATGGTCACGCCGTCGGCGTGGTGGATGACAATGGTGGGCACGCGGATGGTCGGAAGGACCGCCCGCACGTCCAATTCGGTAACCAGAGGGAACATGAGGGCGACGGTCCTCGGGCTGGCCGCGAGGCGTTCGTGTCGGGCCCAGGTTGCCCGGATCTCCTCGTTCCATGGCATGTCCGGATTATTCAGATGCGGAATGATGCCGCTGCCCCACATGCGGGCTAGCGCGGGGGGGGGGGGGGGGGGGCTTTGTCTCGAGCGAATGCGGTGCCCCTCGCATCCGCATAACCGTCCAGCACGACCAGCGCGGCGGTACGCGACGGATATGTCGCCGCGAACAGCGCAGCCGGTGCGAACGCGAAGTTCGACGCGACCAGGACCGCGTCGCGACACCCCAGGTCGTCCAACACTGCTGCGACGCTGTCGGTCCACTGCTCCAACGTCGGCAGCGCGCCCGGCTCGACCGGATCAGACGCTCCGGTACCCGGCTGATCGAAGAAGATCAGGCGACCGAGCGATGTCATCGCCTCGATCCATCCTCGAAGTGACGGCAGCTCAGGTTGGTGCTCGCAGCAAGTGAACCAGTTCGGAATCATCACCATGTCTCGCGGACCTTCCCGCGACGCGCGATAGGCGACGCGCAGATCCCCGTTCAGCGCGTAGCGCGTCTCCGAGAACATTGCGGAAGTGTAATTCCCGGGACTGCGCGTCGGCCGACGTTAACGCCAGTCAAAGCCATGTCACGCCGTTTGGGCTGCGGTCTGCCGGGTACCCGTCAGGCATGGCACGGTTCGGTTATACCTTGATGACGGAGCAAGCGGGTCCGAAACAGCTTGTGCGCGATGCTGTTTCGGCAGAGCAGCGCGGCTTTGACTTCGAGGTCTGCAGCGACCATTTCTCGCCGTGGCTGACTTCGCAGGGCCATGCGCCCAACGCCTGGGCGGTCCTGGGAGCGGTCGCGCACGCAACCGAACGGGTTGATCTGTACTCCTACGTGACCTGCCCCACGATGCGCTACCACCCCGCGATAGTCGCCCAGCAGGCGGCCACCGTGCAGATCCTGGCCGACGGCAGGTTCACGCTCGGCCTGGGCAGCGGTGAGAACCTGAACGAGCACGTGGTGGGCAAGGGGTGGCCCACGGTGGAACGCCGCCAGGACATGCTGCGCGAAGCCATCAAGATCATCCGCGAGTTGTTCGGCGGCGAGTTGGTGGACTGGCGGGGCGACTATTTCCAGGTCGATTCCGCGCGCCTCTGGGACGTGCCGGATGTGCCGCCCGGCATCGGTGTGGCAATGGCCGGCGACAGGGGAGTGGAAAAGTTCGGCAAACTGGCCGATCACCTGATCGCGGTGGAGCCCGACCAGGAATTGGTCGATGCCTGGCGCACCGCGCGCCAGAGCGGCGGCTGGCCCGGCGCGGGCCGGGTGGTGGGGCAGCTGCCGGTGTGCTGGGATCCCGACCGCGACGCGGCGATCGCCCGTGCGCATGATCAGTTCCGCTGGTTCGCCGGCGGTTGGACGGTCAACGCCGACCTGCCGACGCCCGCGGGATTCGCCGGAGCGACGCAATTCGTGCGGCCCGACGATGTCGCCGACAGCATTCCCTGCGGGCCGGACCTGGACGCGATCGTCGAAGCCGCGAAGTCCTACTGGGAAGCCGGGTTCACCGATATCGCCCTGATTCAGATCGGCGGCGAATCCCAGGAGCAATTCCTGAAGGAAGCCGCCGAACCACTACTGGATGCGCTACGCAGCGCCTCCAGTTGAGTCTCCGTCACATTTGGGGCCACGTTTGGGCGACCCGCGCGGGGGTAGTACCTGAACAGCACCCGACGACCGCCGGAATGATGCGGCGACACAAGGAGTTTGGCTGATGAATGATCCCGCAGCGAGTAAGACCGCGGCGCTGGTGAAAGGCTTGGGAGTCGCCAGCCTAGGCCTCGGTCTATCCGAGATCCTGGCGCCCGGAAAGATAGCCGCGCTGGCCGGCGTGGACGAGACCGCGCGATCGCGCACCGTGATCCGCGCCCTGGGCATGCGCGAATGTGGGCACGGCGCAGCATTACTGGCCGGCCCCGACCAACTGGTGTGGACGCGCGTAGCGGGCGACGTTCTTGACGTCGCCTGTCTTGCAGCGGGTGTCATGCGTCGTGGACCCGGCCGGCGTCGGCGCGGCATCATTACCGCCGCCGCGCTCACGGCGATCGGCGGGGCCGACCTCTACGCCGCGTTGCGGACCTCCCGCGGCGACTCCGCCCGCCATTCGGGTGGTCAGCGGCACCGCACGCTGCGCGCCGCCGTCACCGTAAACCGCAGTCCGGAATACGTTTACGGCTTCTGGCGCAATCTGGAAAACCTGCCCGACTTCATGTATCACTTGCAGTCGGTCACCACCGCCGAAGACGGACAGTCACATTGGATCGCCAACTCGCCGGTCGGGCAGTCCGTGCAGTGGGACGCGCAGATCGTCGAGGACCTGCCCGGTAAGCGGATCGCCTGGCAATCGTTGCCGGGCTCGGGAATTGAGAACAGCGGGTGCGTCGAGTTCACGCCCGACCACCGGAGCAAAGGCACCGAAGTGCGCGTCACGATGGCCTATCAGATGCCCGGCGGTGCGCTGGGCAAGGCGGCGGCCACGCTGCTGGGCGAATCGCCGGAGCAGCAGGTCAACGACGACCTCCGGCGTTTCAAGCAGATCATGGAGACGGGTCAGGTGCTGCGCTCGGACGGATCCCCGGACGGCACAGCCGCCCGTCGACAGCTCCACCAGCAGTCGGCGCAACCCTCAGGCAAGGTGGTGCAACGATGAAGGCTACAGTTTGGGCCGGACGCAATAGCGTTGAGGTGCAATCGGTTCCGGATCCGAAAATCCTCAACGACCGGGACGCCATCGTGCGGGTCACGTCGACCGCGATCTGCGGTTCGGATCTGCACATCTACGACGGCTACATCCCCACCGTCAAACACGGCGACATCCTCGGACACGAATTCATGGGCGAGGTGGTCGAAGTCGGCAAAGGCGTCGACAACCTCGCCGTCGGCGACCGCGTGGTGGTGCCGTTCCCCATCGCATGCGGGGCATGTTCGGCATGTGACCGCGACCTGTACTCGCTCTGCGAAAACTCCAACCCCAACGCGGGAATCGCCGAGAAATTGATGGGCCACTCCCCGGCGGGACTGTTCGGCTACTCCCACATGTTGGGCGGATTCGCCGGTGGGCAAGCAGAATACGCGCGGGTCCCGTTCGCCGACATCGGCCCGCTGAAAGTCGCGGACGACCTGACCGACGACCAGGCACTGTTTCTCTCCGACATCCTGCCGACGGGCTACATGGGTGCCGAGATGTGCGACATCAGACCCGGCGACGTCGTAGCCGTGTGGGGCGCCGGTCCCGTCGGCCTGTTCGCGGCGGTGAGTGCGAACCTGCTCGGTGCGTCGCAGGTGATCGTCATCGACCAGGTGCAGTATCGACTGGACCTGGCCGAGCGACTGGGCGCGACGCCGCTGAACTTCGCGGAAACGTCGGTGCTGGAAGAGTTGCGCGAAATGACGGCCGGACGCGGCCCCGATCACTGTATCGACGCGGTGGGCATGGAAGCCCGCAACGGGTCAACAGTGGTAGACGTCTACGACCGCGTGAAACAAGCCACGAGGCTGGAAACCGAACGGCCACATGCACTTCGGGAAGCGGCGATGAGTTGTCGCAACGGCGGCACCATTTCGATCGTCGGCGTCTACGGCGGCATGATGGACAAGTTCCCGATCGGCGCGGTGATGAACCGCTCGTTGACCATCAAGACCGGACAGTGCCACGTGCAGCGCTACATGCGGCCTCTGCTCGAGCGGATCCGCAACGGCGAGATCGATCCGACGGCGATCATCAGCCACCATATGCCGCTGAACCAGGCGCCACAGGGATACGAGATTTTCAAACACAAGCAGGACAACTGCACAAAAGTCGTTCTGAATCCGTAAGGAGCTGATACCGATGACCATGGAAGGCAAAAGAATTGCCATCTTGGCGGCCGACGGCGTAGAGAAGATTGAACTCGAGCAACCGCGCGATGCACTGCAACAGGCCGGCGCGCAGATTGACATAGTGTCGTTGAAAGACGGCGAAATCCAAGCTCGCAATCACGATCTCGAACCCGCTGGAACGATCAAAGTCGACCGCACGGTGTCGGATGCTTCCCCCGCGGATTATGACGGACTGGTGCTGCCCGGTGGCACCGTCAACCCGGACAAGTTGCGCGCGGACGAGTCCGCTGTCTCATTCGTACGAGACTTCGTGGACTCCGGAAAGCCCGTTGCCGCAATATGTCATGGCCCGTGGACTCTGGTGGAAGCGGGCGTGGTCGCCGGACGCAAACTGACGTCGTATCCGAGCATCCGCACCGATCTTCGCAACGCAGGAGCACGCGTGGTCGACGAGGAAGTAGTGGTCGACGGTAACCTCATCACCAGTCGCTCGCCAAGGGACTTATCAGCCTTTTGTTCAACGATTCTGCAGCAATTCGCACAGGCGTCTGCAGGTTCGTCCAGTTAACGACAAACTCCTGAAATCGGTTTCAAAGCACCATTTCGGGGGCATCAAAACGCCGAGCCGTGATCGCCACGGCATGATCCTCCGACGGGTCGAGAAAGGCTTGCCGTGACGACCACTTACCCAGCGCCAGTCGAATCACCAGTCGCCGAAAGGGTTTATCAGCCCCAATACGACTCCTACCTGCTCGTCGACACGATGCGGCGCACCGGCCTGATTCCGCAGCGGCGGGTGCTCGACTTGTGCACGGGATCGGGATTCATCGCAATCGCGGCGGCCGAAATGGGCTGTGCCAGTGTGACTGCCTATGACATCTGCCCGTCCGCCGTCAGCTATTCCCGCGGCAATGCCGCCGGTGCCGGCGTGGATGTCGATGTGCGACAGGGATCTTGGGTAAAGGCCCTGGACCATGCCCCCTACGACGTCGTGGTCTCCAATCCGCCGTACGTGCCGACTCCGCCACTCGATGATACCGGCGCGATCGCGTCGATCGCGGGCCCGTCCCGGGCATACAACGCCGGCCCGGACGGCCGGCTGGTGCTGGACCCGTTGTGCGGGTCGGCGTCGAAGCTGCTGGCCGACGGCGGGTCGCTGTTGCTGGTGCACTCGGCTCTCGCAGGTGTCGAACAGACGTTGCAGTCCTTGAGGGAGACCGGGCTTACGGCCGATGTCGTTGCATCACAGCTGATCCCGTTCGGACCGGTATTGACGGCGCGCGCACAATGGCTGGAGGAAACCGGTCGCATCGGGCGCGGTTGCCGGAGGGAGCAGATCGTGGTGATTCGGGCAGACAAACCGTGAGTACGACTCGCGTGCAGGTGATACCGAACGGGCCGGTGCTGGTCTCCGGCCCGGCGCGGATCGAGACACCTGGCGGCGACGTGGTGGAATCCGACCGTTTCATGGTGGCGGTGTGCACGTGCCGGCGCAGCCAGGACTACCCGCTGTGCGACACCAGTCACCGCAGATGTCGCGGTCCCAAGGTCGAGCGCCTACTCAACGCGGAACGCTGACTTAACACGGAACGCTGACCCACGCGGAACGCTGACCCAAGGCCGCAGAACTCAGAGCGGCCGCCGCAGCGACGACCTTCCCTGCTGCCAGGACGTCATCAGCACGTCGGCCAGCCGGTCTTCGACCGCCGCGTGTGCGCGAATGCCGAACACCACATCGCTGTCCAGATGAGGCTCACGGGCCAGCAGGTCACCGACCACGTCGATCCGGACCACGTGCTCGTGTACCGCGTCCGCCTCCACGTGCTCGCGGTAGAAGTTCGCGCAGGCCGCCGGCGCCTGCATCCGCTGCAACGCGTCGACCATGCGCCGCGACCCGGGCGGTGAGGTGATCTCGGTGGACGCGAAGTGCCCCACCGCGGCGCCACGCAACCGCCGGTGCAGCCCGAACAGCGACATCAGGTTCACCGCCGCCAGTGCTTCGGCCGGCACCGCGTCCAGATACGCCAGGTAGGTCGAGTCCAGTTCCGCGGCGTGCAACAGGTCGGCGAACAGCTGCTGGTGCATGTGTGGACCCCGCCCGGCGCCGTATTCGTCGAACTCGATCGCGACGAACGCCGCCTTGGCGGTGCCGAGCAGGCGGGGGATCGCGAATGCATGCGGGTCGCCCTCTTTGAGGTGATAGAGCGAACGGTGCACGAAGTATTCGCGCATCTGCTCCCAGGTCCCGCTGTCTCGCAGGTACCAGGACGGCCCGGTGCCTTCGCGCGGTTCGATCGCGAGCGCGTCCATCTCGGCCGCGGCCGTGTGGTCGGCATCGATGGGTCCCACGTCGCGGCGCACCCCGGCCAGGAAGACGCGCTCCAATTCCGCTCGCAGCCGCAGCAGGGCCGGATTCCACTCCCACTCGGGATCCACCGACGCAAAGCCGCGGTAGTGCAGTTCGTAGCACATGTACAGCGCCAGTTGCAGGTCCAGGCCATAGGGATCGGAATCTCGCACCGACGCGCCGATGCCCGATGGCTCCCGCGAGGCCGGAGTCGTCAGGATGCGGCGTACAGCCGTCGAAAGGGGACCGTGTGCCGCCGGCAGGGCCGGTTCAACGGTGATCGACGTTTGAGTCACCACGGTGTTTTACCCCCCTCGCCGTCAGGCAAACGAAAGACGATGTCAATGGTGGTGCCATCAGGGCGGTTCTCGATGTCCATCGTCTCGCTCATCACCCGCATCAGCGGCAGGCCGCGCCCGCCGTTACCGGGGTCGACGGCCGGCGGCTTCCACGATCCGGAGTCGGCGATTTGCGCGTGAATCGCCCCCTCACCCAACTCCATGTCGAGGCGCATGTTGCCGAGTTCGTGGCCCTCGTACGCATGCTCGACGCAGTTGGTGCATGCCTCGCTGATCACCAGCACAATGTCGGCCGCAAGCAACTCCGGGACGTCGGCGGCCTGCAGCCAGGCAGTCAGCGCCCGCCGGATAGGCGCCAGGTTCTCCGCGGTGGCCACGGTGTCGATGTGCAGCGGAGCCAGCGGATGCCGGTACACAACCATCGCGACGTCGTCGTCGTAACCTCCAGCCGGCGCCAACTGGTCCAGTACCGCATCCGCGACGGCGCTGATGGGCAGTCCGACGGTGTCGGTCAGAACGTCGGCGACCCGGGCGAGTCCGTCGTCGATCGACTCGTGCCGCCGCTCCACCAGGCCGTCGGTGAACCACATCAGCATCGAACCCGGCGTCAACAGCTCGGCTGACTGCGGTCGAGTCTCATTGCGCCGCACGGCAAGCGGCACCGAACTGGCATCGGTGAGCAGCAACGTCGCGGTGGGCGTCCCCGCCTCTGTCTTGACCAGTACGGCCGGCATGTGACCGGCGTTGCTGTATTCGAGCACGCCGGATTCGGTGTCGATGATCGCCAGGAACACGGTCGTGCAGTACGCGTCCGGAATCAGCGACGCGGCGGCGTCGAGTTGTTCGAGCAGCACGGCCGGCTTCGCCCCGGTGAGCAGCAGGGCCCGCGCGGAACTGCGCAACTGGCCCATGATCGCCGCCGCCGGCAACCCCCGGCCCACGCAGTCGCCGACTACGACGCCGATCCTGGTCTCGTCGATCGGCAATACGTCGTACCAGTCACCGCCGATCTCCAACGGCGGGACCGCGGGCTCGTACCGCACCGCGAAACCCGGGGGCGGCTGCATCGGCGGCAGCATCGCCCGCTGCAGCGTCAGCGACGTCACCCGAGCGGCCTCGAACTGCCGCACGTGCTGGATGGCCAGACTCAGATGGCCGATCAGCATCGTCACCAGCAGCTTGTCCTCGGCGCTCACCCAGCGTGGCGAAGCGAGTTCCAGCCACAAAGCCACGTCCCCGGCGCCGGACAGCATGGCGACCAGACCCCGGGCCTTGCCGGGCGACTCTGGCCACTCGACGGTCTTGGCGGTCAGGGGCAGCTGGTGGCGGGCGTCCTGGAAGATCCCGCGCAGTTCGGCAGCCATTGTGCGCCAATTTGATTCGGGCGGATCGCCGGCGACCACGACGGTCGGTTCGCCGTCTCCGGACGGCCACATCACCGCGACCACCCGGCGCACGTCGACCGCGGCGCGGCTCTCCTCCAGGGTGATCTCCAGCACCTCGGCCACGCTCTTGGCCACACTCACCGAGGTGGCCAGGCGCATGACCGCGCTTTCCCGGGCGGCGAACGCCCGCCGCGCGGTGACGTCGCGGATCGTGCCGACGTATACGTCCGGACCGCCGTCGGGCCCGCGAACCGCGTTGATGCTGACCGCCACCCAGGCCAGGTGGCCGTCCTGGTGACGGACCGGAATCTCGTATTCGGCACTGCCCTGTTCGCGGACCCGCTGCTGCTCGGCGTAGGTGCCTTCTCGGTCCACCAGCCACGGCTGCGGCCACGTGTACGGCAAGCCGTCTTCGCCGTATCCGAGAATGTCGGCGAAGGCGTTGTTGACCTCGAGCACCGCACCGTGCTCGTCGGCGACGAAGAATCCCTCCTGCAACGAGTTCACCAGCGCCGTGCGGAACCTGTCCCGGTCGGCCAGGTCTTCGGCGCGGGCCCGTTCCTGCGCGTATCGCCTTGTGCCGTCGATGAATCCGCGGGTCGCGACGTCCAGCGGCGCCAAGGTCTGTAGCACGAATTCCAGTGCCGTGCCGCGGTCGACCGGCGCTGTCCTCGAGAGGTCGTCGAGCAGCCAGAATGTGTTCTCGATGATGTCGAGCATGCTGATCTGTTCCTGCAGAGCCCGGCGCCCGAGCTCGTGTCCGACCGTCAGGCTGTCCTCGTTGCGCGTCTCGAGATAGCCGAGCAGCGCGGCCCGGTATTGATCGTGGAACTCATCGGTGTACGTCATGTCGAGATACCCCGGTGACGGGCGGCCAGCACCATGGCGTCGTCGGTTTCCTTGGCGTGCTTGGCCAATACCTGTTCGGCGATGTCGACAGCCGACGCGGCGAAGTCGAGGTGATCCAGGTAGTCCTCGGAGATGCCGTCGCTGGTGATCAGCAGCAGGTCACCGGTGCGCATCGAAACAACCTGCGCCGGACGGGTTTCCGGGATCCGGTAACCGACGATGCCGCCTACCAGCCGGGCGCTGGACCGGACCTGGACGCCGCCGACACTCTTGGCCACCAGGTTGGCCCGGACGTTGCCGATCCCGGTCCAGCTCAGCTTGCTCGTCTCAAAATCGATGCGGGCCAGCGACATTGCGGCACCCCGGGTGCCGGTCAGCACTCGGTGACTGAGCGCAACCAGCACCTCGAGCCGCTCCTTCCGGGCGTTCGCGAGTGCCTCTACGCCCGCGACCGCGGCGCCGGCCGCGGCGGGTCCGTGCCCCAGACCGTCCAGCACACCGAACAATGCGGCCGCGCCGTCGACATCCACCGCGACAGCCTGGTCGCCGCACAGTTGCTCACCCGGACGGGGGCGACTCGCCGTCGCCCACTCGATCGGACCGAACCGACCCGCCGACCGGGCGCGGTCAGGCACGGGCCGGAACCCATTTCCACATCTCGATGACCGTTCCGCGCCCCAGCGAAGACTCGACGATCAAGCGATCCATCAACCGCCGCGCTCCCGGCAGTCCCATGCCCAGGCCGCGCCCGGTGGTGTAGCCGTCTTCCATCGCGCGGTCGATGTCGGCGATGCCGGGACCTTCGTCCTGGGCCCGCACCACCAGCGCCTTGCGTCCCTCCCGATCGGCGACGGCGACGCGGACCTCGCCGTGGCCGGCATAGCTGGTGATGTTGCGGGCGATCTCGGAGATCGCGGTGGCGATCATCGTGACGTCGGTCAGGGAGAACCCTAGATCGAGGGCGAGTTGATGACCGGCTTTGCGGGCGGCGACGATGTCGTCGGAGGTGTTGATGGCGACCACGGTCTCACCCGCCACCGTCGCGCCCGATCGTCGATCTGCCCAGCCCTAGCCCCAGCCCCAATTGCCTGTTGAGCAGCGCTATGCCCTCTTCGAGGTCGAGCGCGGTGCTCATGTCGTCGAAAGCCAGCCCGAGTTGCACCATGGCGAACGCCACTTCCGGCTGCAGACCCACGATCACCGTGGTCGCCCCACGCAACCGGGTCATGTGCGCAATCGTCCGCAGTGACCGGGCCGCGAACGAATCCATCACGTCGATGGCGGTCACGTCGACGACGATGCCCTGCGCGCGGAACCGGCTGACCCGCTCCATCAGGTCTTCGCGCAGCCGCTCGGTGTCGGAGTCGGTCAGGGCGGCCTGGACGGTCGCGATCAAGATCGCGCCCTGCTTGAGGATCGGTACGGGCATGGGCCGGATGCCGACTTACTCGCCGGTGCGGGTGACTTCGTAACCGAGCAGCCGCTCGGCCTCTTCGATGCCACCCTGCAGGTCGCCGACGGCGTTCATCTTCGACAGGTCCAGCCCGATGGTCACCAGGGTCAGCGCGATCTCGGAGGACAGGCCGGTGATGATGACGCTCGCGCCCATCAGTCCCGAGGCGTCGACCGTCTGCACCAGGTGGTTGGCCACCGTGGAGTCGATGGTGGGCACACCGGTGATGTCGATGACGACCACCTTGGCGCGGTTGGCGCGGATGGCGCGCAGCAGTTGCTCGGTGACCTGCCGGGCACGCTGACTGTCCAGCACACCGATGATCGGCAGAATCAGCAGCTGTTCGCGCACCTGCAGCACCGGCGTGGACAGCTCGCGGATGGCCTCCTGCTGCTGGCGGATGATGCGTTCGCGTTCCTGCACGAAGCTGACGCCCACGGTGTTGGCGATGCGGTTGGCCGCCGGCTCGTAAGCGTCCAGCACCCGGTTGAGCATGTCGAATTCGGCCTGGTACTTCTCGAACAGCGAGCGCGCCAGCACGTCGCGCAGCAGCAGCACGATGCCGAGCACCTCGTCGGTCTCCACACCCCGCGGGATGATGCGCTCGGAGAGGTCGCGCGCATAGTCCTGCAGCGCCTCGACGCTGCCGGTCTCGAGCACCTCCACGTAGTTGTCGTAGACGGCGGTCGCCTCGGAGAAGATCTCCTCCGGCGTCATCGCGGTCAACAGTTCCGCCTCGGTGATCCGGCGGGCCCATTCTTCGCGCAGCGCGGTCCGGTTCCGCCGGAGGTGCTGCACCAGCTGCGGCAGCAAACCTTCGGAGGAGACGCTGTTACCGGTGCTGCTGGATTCTGACGGCGAATCTGACATGTGCCCCTCCAACCCCTCCGGGCCCTCCGGGGGCCGCTAAGGGGAGAGTAGCTTGAGCGAAGACGCAGGACGTGTTGAGGTCTTCTACTTCTTACGGTACGCACGGCAGGTTAGGCTTGCAGCACACTTGCCACTCGTGAGGCCCGGACTGAAGGATCGCCAGTTGTCAGCTCCTGATTCGATCACCGCCACGGTCGCAGACCATGACGGAATCGTCGTGCTCAGCATCGGCGGTGAAATTGACCTGGTCACGGCGCCGGCCCTGGAAGAAGCTATCGGTGGCGTGGTGGTGGACCATCCGGAAGCGTTGATCATCGATCTGTCCGGAGTGGAGTTCCTCGGGTCGGTGGGATTGAAAATCCTGGCGGCGACGTACGAGAAGCTCGGCGATTCCGCTCAGTTCGGCGTGGTGGCGCGCGGACCAGCGACCAGACGGCCGATTCACCTGACCGGCCTGGACAAGACATTTCCGTTGTATCCGGCGTTGGACGACGCCCTGACCGGTGTGCGGGAAGGCAAGCTCAGCCGGTAGCCGGGGCCTGCGCGGATCACGTTTCCGTCACAATGCAGGTCACGATCCCTTAAGAAACTCCGGCGTTCTCTAAGAGTTTCGGGTCAGCGCCGCTCCTATTGCGATTGTCTGCCGCTGAATTTGCCACTCGAGTTTCATGCGTCACAACATTTTCGCCATTCGCCCGCGGCATTCGTTTCATGGCCGGAAACAGCGTCGGCTGAACCGTTTTCGATTTCGCTACCTTGGATTTCAGGGGATCGGGACCCCATCGATCGGTTCACTCATTCGGAGGAACAAACATCATGAAATTCAGCAGTATCGTCGCTCGCCGCCGCATTGCCGGTATCAGCGCCGGTTGTCTGCTCGGGGGACTCGCCTTGGGTATCGCCGGCGCGCCGTCGGCCGCTGCGGCCCCCGACTGCAGCCCCGAAGGCGTTAACTCCACCGTCATGTCGGCGCGGGGGGCGGCCGAGCAGTACCTCGCCGGCCACCCGGGCGCCAACCAGGTGGTCACCGCGGCGTACGGGCAGCCGCGCGGGGAAGCCGCCGCCAACCTTCGCGGCTACTTCACCTCGCACCCCAACGAGTACTACGACCTGCGGGGGATCCTGGCGCCGATCGGCGACACCGAACGTCAGTGCAACGTGTCGGCGCTGCCGCAGAACCTGGAGTCGGCCTACCAGGAATTCATGGCCGGCTGATTTTCCGGTCACGACGCAACGACCCGCCACAACGGAGTGGCGGGTCGTTCCGTATCTGCCAGGTGCAATGATCACGAAATGGATGTCGATCATCCGGAACGGGATCAGCAGTGGGATCACCGCGAGCGGGGAGAAACAGAACTCGAACGGCTTGACCGCAACTGGGCAAGCCTGCTGCAGGAATTACGGGTGGTGCAGACCGGTGTCCAGCTGCTCACCGGCTTTCTGCTGACGTTGCCGTTCCAGGCCCGCTTCGAGGTGCTGGGGAAGGACATGCGGATCGTGTACCTGGCGACGGTCGGATGCTCGGTGGCCGCCACCGTCTTCTTGATCGCACCGGTGGGCCTGCACCGCCTGCTGTTCCGCCGGCATCGCATCGCGGTCCTGGTGTCGGCGGCGCACCGCTGTGCCTACGGCGGACTGCTGCTGCTGGGCCTCGCGCTGACCGGCGTAACGGTGCTGATCTTCGACTCGGTGGCCGGCGTTGCGGCCGGGCTCATCGCCGGTGCGTGTGCGCTGGCGCTGTTCGCGGTCTCGTGGCTGTTTGTGCCGCTGCTGCTACGAACCCGCGGCCGGCAGGTGTGAGCCCTCGTTGAGCGGGTTATCCACCGTTCAGCCGACGCGACGTCGGGGACAGCGGAGGACTTCGATGCGGCTGCGCCGCAGTGTTTTAACCAAGCCGGGCGTCACGCGCAAACGCCGTGGCAAGGGTTTCGCGTATTACGGCCCCGACGGGGAGCGATTGACCGATGCCGACGCGTTGCAGCGGATCAAGGACCTGGTCATCCCGCCGGCGTGGAAGAAGGTGTGGATCGCGCCGTACGCCAACGGACATATTCAGGCCGTCGGCACCGACGCGGCGGGCCGTCGCCAGTACCTCTACCACCAGAGATGGCAGGAGGAACGGGCGGAAGAGAAATTCGATCGGGTGCTGGAGCTGTCCAAGGAGCTGCCGGGCTGGCGCGAGCGGATCGCCCGCGACCTGGCGGGGCGGGGCCTGACCCGCGACCGCGTTCTCGCGCTGGGCCTGCACCTGCTTGACCTGGGCTATTTCCGTGCCGGTGGCGAGCAGTACGCCGAAGAGAACGAGTCGTACGGACTGGCCACCCTGCTATGTGAGCATGTGACGCTGCGCCGCGATGCGGTGGCCTTCGACTATCCCGCCAAGAGCGGGGTGCAGCGCCAGTATGAGATCGAGAATGCCGAGGTGGTGCGGGCAGTGCGGGCGCTGTTGCGCCGGACCGACTGCAGCGCCGGCCGATTCTTGGTGTGGCGCAACGGTTCCGAATGGGTCGACGTGCACAGCGACGACCTCAACGCCCGGTTCAAGGAGTTGGTCGGCTCCGACTACAGCGTGAAGGATCTGCGGACGTGGCACGGCACCGTGCTGGCCGCGACGGCCTTCGCCGATGCCGACCCGGCGGTGTCACAGCGGGTCGCCAAGCGAGTCGAGGCGGCGGTGATGCGGGAGGTCTCCGAGGAGTTGGGCAACACACCCGCGGTAGCTCGCAGTTCCTACGTGGATCCTCGGGTGGTCAGCGGTTACCGCGAGGGTGTCACCATCGCTGCGGCGGTGCGGCGCGCGGCGCGCGCTGATCGCCCCGACGTCGCGCAAGGCGTGCTGGAGAAGGCCACCCGGGAGATGATTCGCCGAATTGCCAAGGGCGACAGGAAGACCCGGTCATCGGACCTGGCCAAAACGGCCTAGTCCAACGAATTTCGCTTTCCGGATCTTATCCAGAAAGCGAATCGGGCCGAGACCGAAAGTCAGCCGTGGAGCGCGGGTCGGAATATTATGGTCCCGGTGTGCGCAGATTCGCGGCGAAAGAGGGGTCGCCGGTGGCCACTGGTGGGGAGATTTCGCTACCTGGCCCGTGAGGACCGCTGGGAGTGGTCGGAAGAGGTGGCACGGATGCACGGCTACGAGCCGGGTTCCGTGCAGCCGACATCCCAGTTGCTGATCAAACACAAGCACCCCGACGACAAACCGACAGTTCCTGAGCTCATCGAGCAGGTGCGCCGGCACGGCGCCCCGTTCAGCAGCAGACATCGAATCGTCGACACCCGCGGCGAAACGCATGTGGTTGTTGTGGTGGGGGACCGGTTCGGCGGCCCGGACGGGCGACTGCTGGGCATCGGTGGGTTCTACATCGACATCACCGATCAGTTCGATGCTGACCTGCAGAAGCACCTGAGTGAGGCGTTGCTGGCCGTCGATTCGAGGCGCGCGGTGATCAATCAGGCGATGGGAATCCTCATGCTTCGCTACGGGGTCAACGCCGAGTCGGCGTTCGACCTGCTGGTGAAGCTGTCGCAGGAGTCGAATGTCAAGCTGCGCGACATCGCCGAGCGGGTCGTGGACGAGATCACCGCTCAGGACGTCGTGCACGACAACGCGGCCGACCGGGTCGACCGGCTACTCCGTACCCGCGAGGGTTTGTAGCGCCCTCACTGTTGCAGCGTGGCGTGCGGGCTCTGGCCGTAGGTCTTGCGATACAGGGCCGCGAACCGGCCCGTGTGGGCGAAGCTCCATCGGTGGGCGACTTCGCTGACGGTAGTGGTGGACCGGTCACTGTTGATCAGTTCCTGATGCGCGCGGTGCAGTCGCACCCGGCGCAGGTACTCGGTGGGTGTGGTGTCCAGGTGCTGCCGGAACAGATACTGCACCGCGCGGGAGGTCATCCGCAGCGCGTCGGCGACGTCGTTGACCCCGATGCCGTCTCCGGCGTGCCGGTGAACGAAGGAAATCGCGCCTTTCAAGGTCGGTGGCACCGACGGATTGCGTAGCAGGTCCTGCCCGTCGCTCATGTTGGAGGAAAAACACTCGAGCAACGCGGCGCCGAGCAGGTGAGCTGCCGCGTTGACGACTAGTGGCTGGCGAGCGGTCTCGGCATAGGAATAGCTCGCGATGACGTAATCCAGCGCCTGGGTCCAGGTGTGGGAGACCGCCATCGAGCGGGGGCGGCAACTGGTGAAGCGGATCTGTTGGGGCAGCGGCCCAGTCTTGTCCGCCGCGACCTGGGTAAGGTGCCGCAGATCCATCCGCACGACATGAAACCGCGCCGTATTCGCCTGGATGGCGCACGGCAGACCGTCGGCGGCGATCGCCGGAGTGTCCATCCTGGTGCCTGGGTCGCCGGCCAGCGTCAGCGAGCCGGCGCGGGGATGGACCACCACCACTGCATCGGTGCTGCGGATTTCGCAACCCACCCGGCCCTCGATCAGCACCTCGTCAATGGTGACCGCCTCGGACTCGAAGCGTTGGTGGGTGACCGACGAGCCATTGGTCAGACTGGTAGCCCGCCACCCCGGGTGATAGGCCTCGGCGAAGAAGCGTTTCGCCGCATCGGAGTCGGCGGTGTGGAACTTCGCGTACCGGACCGCCTCCGGCGCGCGACTCTCCGACCGGTCTTCGGTGTCTACCTGATAGGGCGCTGTGGTCATGGTTTCTTTGTCCTAGGCTATGGCGCTGACTTTGGCGTGACTCGCCTGGTGATAGATGCTCAAAGCGTCTTGGGCGATGCGGTCCCAGGTGAAACGTGACATCACCCGGGAGCGACCGGCCGAACCCATGCTCTGACGCTGAAAACGCTGCTGCTGCATCGTTTTCAATGCTCCGGCCAGTTCGTGCGGCTTGGTCGGGGACACCAGCAGGCCGGTGACGTTCCCGACGACAGTGTCCATCAAAGCCCCGACGGCCGTTCCGACGACGACCCGTCCGGCGGCCATGGCCTGCAACGCCGAGGTGGCGCGCGGCGCCAGCCGGGGAGTGCAGGCCACCACGTCGGCGGACCAGAGCAGCGGCGGAATATCCTCGGAGGCAACGCAACCCGCGAAGTGGACGCGGCTGCTCACGCCCAATTCGGTGGCCATGCGCTTGAGCTTGGTCCGCTCGCGCTTGTTGCGGGCATCATTGACGGACGTCTCCGCGATCACGAGTTCACTGTCCGGCACGTGCGGTAGTACTTGGATGGTCTTGTCGAATCCATTGCAGGGCTGCAGGTTCGGCGCAACCTGCACTATCCGGTGGGTACCGTTGTCCAGCCAGGTGGGATCGGTGCAGGCGTAGCGTTCGACGTCGATCCCGGTCGACAGGACAGAGGTACGGGCCCGATTGCGGCGCAATCTTGTGATCACATCGAGTTCCGCGCTGCTGCCGGCCGTCACCCAGGCGGCGCCGCGGATCAGCAGCGGTTCGAGGCGAGCCCGTTCGGAATCTGCGGACCGTCCGTTGCGCGCGCCGGAAATTGTTGCGGCCAGGCCGTAGAAGCTCTGCACGGTGATCAAGTGATTGCGGCGGGCCGCCAGTTGTGCGGCCAGTCCGCCCAGCCATCCGAAGCTGTGCACGACGTCCGGCGGTTCGCTGGACCACTGACGGTACAACGTGGCGGCCCAGTCGCCGACGAACGGCAGCACCTTTGCCGGGGAAACCGGCGCGAGCGCACCGACGCCGTCACGAGGGTGGCTCGTCACGGTGTGGCCATGGGCGGCCAGCGCCGCGCTGAGTCTTCCGAAATCGTTCTCTAATTCATCTCCGACGAGATCCTGGTTGCCAGCGCAGACGTCGTCGCCCCAGACAATGGCGATCCTCACGCATGGTTGGGTTACCGGGTCGCGCACCAGGCAAACGGCTTGGAGCAAGCGATTCGCTTACTGGACAGGGCGTGCGGGGGTCGGATCTGCCGGAAATTAGGCGTTGATTAGCCGTTATCAGGCAGGACCTCCAATAACAGCAGCGATCCGCCGACACCTCCGTCTGGGTCGGGAAACGACGTGCACCGCACCCCAACGCGAGTCGGACGGCCGCGCCTGTTGACTGCCTCCACCACCGTCTGGCCTGCACTGTCGGGATCGACGAACGCATTACCGATCAGCGGCCGCACGTCGTCAATCGGCAGCCGAAATCAAGCGCGGTCAACGCATCAGCGTGTTCGACACCCCAGCAGGTCCACGCGGGAGATGGGCGCGTCCTTCACAAGGTCGTTGCGGCCGAATATGACGGCCCGGCGCAGCTCTTGTGGAACAGGTAGCGACCGTTGACCCGCTCGAGCGGCTCTGGCGGCTAGCGTTGCCGAATAATTCGAACACTACCCGCGGGCTTCGAGCCGATTTTCGGAACCCACCAGCGCCCACACCGTTTTGCCGGATGATGTCGGCGTGCTGCCCCAGGCGCGGCACAAGACCGAGACGATGGCCAGGCCGGAAACGATGTCGGCGCCGCTGCCGGCGTCTTCGTGCCTGCCCGCCGGTCGATGACTACCATCCTCGACGGCGACCGTCACGGTGTCTTGGCAGGTTTCCACTATCAAGACCGGTGCGCTGTCGGTGTGTTCCAGCACGTTCTCGATGAAAACCGTCGCGACGGTGCTGGCCACCGGTATCAGCCGGTCACATGACCAGGCGGTGAGCCATCCGTCGATCATGGCGCGGGCCAGGCGGATGCCGGCCCGGCTGCGCGGCAGCTCAGCACGTCCCCGGCGACGGCTGTGCCAGCTGACGACGTCAGCGGCAAGCAGGGCGGCGTGGCAGGTCGGGTGTACCGGCACGTATCGGGCCACGCCACAGCGGGCGATGGCCCGGCGGTCACGAATGTCACTGGCTACCAACATGATCGCTACATCCGGCCAGATGTTGACGTGCCAGCGCGCGCTGGTGAACACTGACCAGGCCGACGGGGACGGCACGGCCAGCCGGTCCACGTCGACAATCACCGCCTGGGGCTCGTCCAGCGCCGCGTTGATCACGCTGTCACGCAGACTCCGGTAGGTTGAGCTGTCCAGCACGCCGTCGGCACGCAGGACGGCTGAGTCGCCATGGCGATCCGTGGCGATGACGATGGAGCGACCACAGCTAGTCACCGACGGCGCCCGAGTGGGTAGGCACACCGCCGCGTCGCTCGCTCAGTACGGCCAGCGCCTGTTCTGTCTCATCGGCGAACTGCGTGTAGCGCCGATGCATCGGACCGTGACCTGCCGCCATGGCGAAACGGTGTTCCAGGTTGAGCGCCGTGTCGGGGTCCGGGTCGGTCTCGTCGATCTCACGCTGCGGCAACTCGCCGAGTATCGTTCCGACGTCTGCCGCGGTGACCTGATAATCCAGTAGCCCGGCGTTGGCCGCAGTGGCCGGCAGTGTGGGAAACAGGGCATCTGCTGGCTTCGGCAAATGTAGTGCGATGAGGAACGTATATGGCAGATCCGTCGACAGCCCGGCCGCCAACTGGGTCAGCGCTTCGACGCCTCCTGCGGAAGCGCTGATCGCGACCACGCCGGCGAGGTCATTGCCTCCGTTGCTCACATGCATTGCCTCTGTCGTACCCACCTGAAACGAGCAAAAACTCGGCGGAGAGAACCGTTTGGTGAATCACGACAAGGGTATTCGGCTCGCCATGCCCGCGGCTAGTGCTGAAACGTCATTAATCAGGCGACGCCCGACGGCGATGTCGGCGGGCCGGGGCTCTGGGCCCGCTCCGACGCTCCCGCGGTGCACGTCGGACGCAATGCAGTGCTTCCGCGCCGCGCTGGTCCGCAGGGCATCGCGGCCAGGGCAACCGAAGCCATGACGTCGCTGGCGGAACGATTCGTTCCCGACCGCGTCAAAAACCCCGTCCGGCAGATCATTTCGCCGACCGGAAAGGCGGTTTGAGCAGGGATCAACCGGGCACTCTGGCTGCGGAGACATCGTAGGAGGTGGCAGCTGTGCCGAATTCGTCCATCAAGAACGAGAAGCTTTACGAGGACTTGCGCAAGAAGGGCGACTCGAAGGAGAAGGCCGCGCGGATCTCGAATGCGGCCGCTGGACAGGGTAAGTCCAAGGTCGCGCGCAAGGGCGGCAAGTCCGGATCGTATGCGGACTGGACCGTTCCGGAGCTGAAGAAGCGGGCCAAAGAGCTGGGGATGTCCGGGTATTCGAGTCTGACGAAGGACAAACTGGTTCAAAAGCTCCGGAACCACTGATCAGTCCGGAGGTTCGTCCTCCGATCCGTGCACCGGAGCCTCTGCACGCTCGGTCGCGTTGCCGGGCACGTCCTGCTCCCGGCGTTCGTCGGTAACGTTCTGCTGGAGTTCGTCGACCACGTCTTCGAGGTCCTGGTCACGGCGGAGTCCACGACTCGGTTGCGGGTCCATGGTGCTGGGAGATACCCGCATTCGCCGGATTTACTCGGTGAGGCCCAGCCGTCCGGCCAACACCAGGAAAGCCGCCGCGAAATCGTTGTCCGCCGTTTCGGCAGCGATGCGATCCCAGTCCAGTTGCTCCCGGATGGCGCGCGCGGCCGGAATCAGTTTGGCGAAATCGCAGTAGTGCTCGGTGAGGGCGCGGAGTTTCTGGATGAACACCGTGGTGGGCGGCAGCACCGGGATCAGGAGGGCCAGCACCACACGCTGCTCGGCACAGTCCAGCGCATCCGCAGTCACCGTCACGCCGTTGACCCGGTGCAGGACATCGACGACCGTCTCGCCGAAGTGGGCCTTGAACAGCCAGTCCTCCGGCGGACGTTCGATTCGGAATCCGGCTTTGCCGAGGGTGGTGGCCGCCGCCGGCACGTCCGCCTCGGCCACCACGATGTCGACGTCATGGGTCGGTTCGGGGGCGCCGTATGCCCACAGTGCGTAGCTGCCCGCGAGCGCGAACGGGGGGCCGTGCTCTTTGAGCGCCGACACCGCGCCGCGCAGCGCTTCTCGAAGTTCGCGGGGCTCGGGAGGCGAATTCATGGTTGCTACGGCATACCCGGCGGTGGCCGTTGGCAACCTGATGCCGGGTTGTGCTGTCGCTCAACCGTTTAGTCGGTATCCAAACGGGAAATTATATTCATTATGTCAGCCGCAGCGTCGCACACCTACGACCAGGTTGCCGTAGTCATTCCAGCGCACAACGAACGGGAGCGTCTCCCGCACTGTCTGTCCGCGGTAGTGACCGCCGCGCTGTGTGTTTCCATCCCGGTCACCATCGTCGTGGTGCTCGACGCCAGCGAGGACGAGAGCGCCGAACTGGCCGGTCAATACGGAACCGATGTGCATTTTGTTCGCGTCGAATCCCGCAATGTGGGTGCGGCGCGGGCCGCGGGGTTCGATTTCGCCCGCGAGATCTGCGGGCCGGATGCGAATAGTTGGTACGCCACCACCGATGCGGACAGCACGGTGAACCCGGATTGGCTGGTGCGGCAGCTGGACTGCGCAGCGGACATGTTCCTGGGCCTGGTCCGGGTCACTGACTGGCAACAGCATCGCAGCGAAGTAGTAGACCGGTACGAGGACGCTTACGACGCACGCGTCGACGATGACCACGACCATGTTCATGGCGCCAACATGGCTTTCAGCTCACGGGCGTATTGGCGCGTCGGTGGTTTCCGGGCCTTGACCTCCGGTGAAGATGTTGACTTGGTAGCGCGGTTCGAGCATGCTGGCTACCGAATTTGCCGAGACACCGCACGATCGGTTATTACTTCGGCACGAATCCAGGCTCGGGCGCCACGCGGATTTGCTGATCATTTGAGCACGCTTTCTGAAAGCGCGACGGGGGATGTCGCATGACCGCGGGATTAGTTCAACACTGGCTGGAATCGGGGCGATTGGAACTGCCATTGCCGGCGGCGGGATACACCGCGGAACGCCTGCAGCAGCTGACACGATTGGCCCAGGACGACATCGCGGCGGCCCGTATCGCCGAGGCCCACGTCGACGCCGTGGCCATCCTGCACGAATTGGGCGGCAAGCCGCCCGAGCCGACCCAGCTGTGGGGGGTGTGGGCGGCCGAAGCGTCCGATGCGAAATTGATCGCCACCAGCGTGTCCGGTGACGAGTTCCTGCTCAACGGCACCAAGGTGTGGTGTTCGGGCGCCGGCTTCTGCACGAACGCCCTGGTCTCGGCGCAGCTGGAGGACGGCGAGCGGGGGTTGTTCGCCGTCACCCTCACCGACGCCGGCGTGAAGCCGCTGCCCAGCACCTGGTGGAACCCGGGCATGGCGGGCAGCGACACCCGCTCGGTGCAGTTCAACAATGTGCAAGCGATCCTGGTCGGTGAGCCCGGGGACTACCTGAACCGTGCCGGCTTCTGGCACGGCGCGATCGGGGTCGCCGCCTGCTGGCTGGGCGGCGCCCGCCGGGTAGCCGACCCGCTGTACCGCTGCGCCCGCAGCGAATCGGCCGACGCCTACGCCCTCGCCCACCTCGGGGCCGTAGATGCCGCGCTCGCCGCCGGTGACGCGATGCTGGCCGCGGCGGCGGCGCAGATCGACGCGGACCCGTTCGACCGCGCCGGCACCGCTCAGCTGCTGGCCCGACGCGTGCGTGCAGTCGTTGAACACGCGGTCGACGAAGCGATCACCCGCACCGGACGCGCGCTCGGGCCCGGCCCGCTGTGCCAGGATGGCCGGCACGCACAGCGAGTGGCCGACCTGACCATCTACATACGGCAGAGTCACGCCGAGCGCGACCTTGCCGAGCTCGGCCGGCTGGCCGGCCGGCCCAGCCGTTGAGGGCGCCGCCGCCGACCAACGGGCCGCGGTTCGCGGCCAAACCCCTGGACGGCGGCGGGACCCCGGTGCGCCAGTGGTTGGGCGCGCGCCGGCCACCCCCACTGGACCTGACCGGGTGCAGCTCCCTGATCGTCGTTGGGGCACACCCCGACGACGAGACCTTGGGCCTGGGTGCGACTGTCGCCCAACTCGTCGCCGCGGGCGTCGCCGTCCGGGTCGTCTCCGTCAGTGACGGCGGGGCCGCGCACCCAGCGGCGTCGGTGTCCGAGCGAGTTCGGCTCGAAGGAGCCCGCCGAGACGAGTTGCTCAATGCCGCAGCGATTTTGGGTGTCGATGCGCCGCTGACGCTCGGGTTGCCGGACGGGCGGTTGGCCGAACACGAGGATCATCTCACCGGGTTGCTCGGCGAGATTCTGCAGGACTGCGCGCCCGCGTCGTGGTGCGCGGCGACCTGGCGTGGTGACGGTCATCCCGACCACGAGGCAGTGGGACGCGCAGCAGCGACCGCGTGCGAACGCGCCGGCCGCACCCTGCTGGAGTATCCGGTGTGGATGTGGCATTGGGCGGTTCCCGGGGACCCGGACGTGCCCTGGGACCGGGCTTTCTCGGTGCCGGTCGAGCAGTGGGCGGTGGAACGCAAAAGCAAAGCAGCACAATGCTTCCCGAGTCAGTTCGACGGACCGGATCCGGTACTGCCACCGTTCACACTGCAGCGGCTACTTGCGGTGGGGGAGGTGGTTTTCCGGTGACCGCGCGGCTGCCCGACGCCTACTTCGACCGGATCTACGCGGACGCGGACGACCCGTGGGAGTTGTCGACGCGCTGGTACGAAGAGCGCAAGTACGCGATCGCGTTGGCGCTGCTGCCCGGCCGGCGCTATCGGCATGCTTTCGAGCCGGGTTGCTCGATCGGGACGCTGACCGAACGGTTGGTGCAGCGCTGCGATCAGGTAACCGCCGTCGACGTGGCCGACGTCGCCATCCGCGCGGCTGATGCGCGACTCCGGGAGAGCGGGCGCCGCGACCGCGTCACGCTGTCGCAGGGATCCCTGGACGAACCCTGGCCGGCCGGCCCGTTCGACCTGCTGGTGCTGAGCGAGGTCGCCTATTACCTGGCGGCGGACACCCTGGCCGAAGTCCTGCGACGGGAATGTCCCCGACTGCTGCCCGGCGCCATAGTCATCGCCGCCCATTGGCGGCACCCGGTGGCCGACTATCCGCTCACCGGGGACGCTGCCCACGCCGTCATCGCCGATACGCCCGGACTGGCACCGCTGGGCCGGTACCGCGACGACGACGTCGTCATCGACGTTTTCGACACCGGCGACGGCCGCTCGGTGGCGGCGCGGGAGCAGCTGCCCGGCGTGCAGGAGCAGATGTGCGGATAGCGACCTTCAACATCCTGCACGGCCGCACGGTCGGTGACGGGGTCGATCCGCAGCGCCTGCGGGACTGTGTGCGCCGACTCGATCCCGACATCCTGGCGTTGCAGGAGGTCGATTTCGACCAGCCGCGCTCCGGTCGGGCCGATCTGACCGCGGCCGCGGCCGAGGCGATGGGCGCGGTGGAGCACAGGTTTGTGGCCGCCATTTCGGGAACGCCGGGGGCGACCTGGATGGCCGCCACCGGGCGGGAACAACCCGGGACCGCGGCCTACGGCATCGCGTTGCTGTCGCGGTTCCCGGCGACCAGCTGGCAGGTGGTGCGGCTACCCCGCATCCCGATGCGCTTCCCGATGTACCTGCCCGGGCCCAACAAGGTGATGATCGTCGACGAGGAGCCGCGAGCCGCGGTGATCGCCCGGCTGCAGACGCCGCTGGGGCTGATGACGGTGGCCAACACCCACCTGTCTTTCGTGCCGGCGTGGAATGTGCGCCAGCTGCGCCGGCTGGTCCGCGACCTGCGCGGCCTGCCCGGGCCGCGGCTGCTGGTCGGTGACCTCAACCTCACGCCGGCCCCCGTGCACCGCTGGACACGTATGCGTCCGCTGGCTGCCGCGGCGACGTTTCCCGCCGACGCGCCGACTCGTCAGCTCGACCACATCGTCACCGACGACAAGGAGTTGCGCGCCGGCGCGACGGTCGCCGATCTGATGCCGATCTCGGATCACCGGCCACTGGTGGCCGACCTGCACAGGTGAGTCAGTCCTGCTGGCTGCGCGCCTCCGCGCCCGTCATCCCGGCGTCGAAGTCGTCGTCGGCGGCCGTGCGCCCCACGTAGTCGCCGTCGTCCTCGCGCCCTTCGCGGGAATTGGCGACGTGCTCGTCGCCCTCCACATCTTCTTCGCTCTTTTCCTTGCCACCGGTCATCACGGCCTCCTTTAGTCTGCGGGTGTCTGCGTGGTCTTGGTGTGCGTCAAGGCAGGCAGTGCGCCGCCTCCACCAGTTCGGCGCTCATGTTGCGCTCCATCATCTTCAGCGCGGCCGCACCGAGTTCCTCGTCGATGTGGGCGACAGCGTCGGGCGGCACCACCACCTCGTAGTGGCGCAGATAACCGTCCAGTGCGCTGTAGAGGATGCACTGCTCGGTGACCTGGCCGGCCAGCACCAGACGCTGCGTCTTCAAGCGATCGAGCAGATAGTCCAGAGCCGTGGAGTAGAAGACGCTGTGACGGACCTTGGTCAGGACGTAGGTGTCGTCCGGCGGCACCAGCGGCTTGACCAGTTCGGGCCGCTTGCCGTTCAGGGCGCTGGAAATGATCGATTGGCGGTCGGCGGTGAAGTTGCCGTGGTTGTCGTTGACGTAGATCAGGTCGACGCCGTCGTGGTCGCGGGCGTCGTTGATCAGCCCGACCAAAGGATCGATGATGCCTGCGGCGTTGTCGGCCAGCGGTTCGGCGTCGGGATGGTCGTAATCGTTGAACATGTCGATGATCAACACGGCGGTATCACTCACCGTCGCCTTGTACCCGCAATCCAGAAACTCAACAGCGTGGTGCGTCACGCCGGGGACCCGCCGCCCAAAATTGGCCGGTGCGGAAACTGTATCCGTAGGATATAGTATCTCTAACAAGTTTTCCGTCGGGACTGGGAGTGAGCATGGTTTACATCGGGACAGACGCGCTCGTGCACGGGCCGGCCACGACCAGCGAGGCAGGCGAGCGGGCCGTGAGCGTGCCCGGATTGGTGGCCGCCGGGACCTGGGCGGTCGGCCTGGTCATCGGCCTCGCGGCGATGGCTGTGGGTCACGAGCTGCTGGCCGGGGTGTCCTTGGTGGTGGCCATCATGTCGCCCTGGCTGGGGTTGGCCTGGGTGGCGTGCAACCAGCGTGCCGACATGCGTCGGCAGCGTGCGCTGGCGCACCAGGCGGTGCTGTACCCCGGCAGCTGGCCGGCGTTGCAACTCACCGCGCCCTGACGCATAGCACATCTGAGAAATCTTCCTGCGGAAGGGGTGTGGGCCGCTTCGGAATGGGGTACTGCCTGTGCCAACGGGCGACCACGCGGTGGACGGCCCGGCCCTCCGCAGGAAGGAACTGCCATGACGACCGTCAGCGACTACGACGCACGCCGCGTGACCGACACCGACGCCTCGGACCGGTCCACGCTCCGTGAGTTGGGACCCATGCCGAAGCTGGCCACGACGGTCGTCGACGACGACCCGAACGACTCGCTGTTCTTCGAGCTGCCGGGCGCGGACCTGTCCAGCGAGGAACTGTCGGTCGTGGTGATCCCCCAGCGGTCTGACGAGTTCACCTGCTCGAGTTGCTTCCTGGTGCAGCACCGCAACCGGTTGCGCGACACCAGCGGTGGACGGCAGATCTGCGCCGACTGCGTGTGAGGCTTCGCTCTCGTCGCGGCGAGGAGGACAATCGCTGCGCGTGAGCCCGCCACCCGGACTGCCTGCGCCACGCGGGTTCCGCAGCGCTTATGCCGCGGCCTACGCCCTGGCCTACCTGGTCGGCGGCGAGCGTCGCATGATGCGATTGATCCGGCGCTACGGGCCGATCATGACGATGCCGATCCTCAGCCTGGGTGACGTGGCGATCGTCTCGGACCCGGGCCTGGCCAAGGAGGTATTCACCGCGCCGACGGATGTGTTGCTCGGGGGCGAAGGAGTGGGCCCGGCGGCGGCCATCTACGGGTCCGGATCGATGTTCGTGCAGGAGGAACCGGAGCATCTGCGCCGGCGCCGGCTGCTGACGCCCCCCTTGCATGGCGCCGCGCTGAACACTTACGTGCCGGTCATCGAGGCGTCGACCCGGGCCGCGATGCGGGAGTGGCCCGTGGACCGTCCCTTCGAGATGCTGCAGGCTGCCCGGTCGCTGATGCTGGACGTGATCGTGCGGGTCATCTTCGGGGTCGAGGACCCCGCCGAAGTGCGGCGGCTGGGCCGGCCGTTCGAACATCTGCTGAACCTCGGGGTATCCGAGCAGTTGACCGTGCGCTACGCGCTTCGTGGCCTCGGCACGTTGCGGGTGTGGCCGGGCCGGGCGCGGGCCAATCGCGGAATCGACGACGTCGTCCTGCCGCTCATCGCCGAGCGCCGCAACGACCCCGGCTTGGCCGACCGGCGCGACATACTGGCCGTGCTCATGTGCGCCCGCGGCGAAGACGGAAAAGCGTTGTCCGACGACGAGATCCGCGACGATCTCATCACCCTGATGCTGGCCGGGCATGAAACCACCGCGACCACGCTGGCGTGGGTGTTCGATCTGTTGCTGCGCCATCCCGACGCGCTGCGTCGGGTGCGGGACGAGGCGGTGGGTGGCGGCGAGGAGTTCACGACGGCGGTCATCGATGAGACGTTGCGGATACGCCCGCCCGCACCGTTGACCTCCCGGGTGGCGGCGCAGCCATTCCGGTTGGGCGGCCACCTGGTTGCCGCCGGGACCCGGATCGTGGTGCACATCATCGCAATCAACCGCAGTCCGGACGTATACGAGCATCCCCGGAAATTCCGGCCGGAGCGATTTCTCGGCGTCCGGCCGCAGACCTATGCCTGGCTTCCGTTCGGCGGCGGGGTGAAACGCTGCCTCGGCGCCGCTTTCTCAATGCGCGAATTGATCACCGTGCTGCACGTGTTGCTGCGCGAGGGGGAATTCAGCGCCGAGGATTCCCGGCCGGAGCGTGTGGTGCGACGGTCCATCATGCTCGCGCCACGTCGTGGAACGCGGGTGCGCTTCCGGCCGCTCCAAGAATTCGTATAGAACCCGCCAAGGGGCGGCCACCAGGATGCTGGTCATGACCACCAGCCTTGCGAGGGAAGCGGTAGCGGATGCGGCGCCCGAGCCGGCCACCAGCTGCTACGCCTCGGCGGCCCTGGTACTCAGCGTCGTCGGAGCGGTGCTGTTGGGTGTTTTCTGCGCGATCGCCGCGCTGAGGCAGCCGGAAACCCACCCGCGCGGCAGGCGCGAGGCGATCGCTGCACTGGTGATCTCGGCGGCCTGGGTGGTCGTGGCAGTGGCGGTGATGCGCGGATCTTTGATGTAGATCTGTAACAGTGCGTTGTGATTGGGCGCACAAATCCCGGGGTACACGGAAGTTGGATCTGCCAATTAGACAGCGTTCAACAGAAGGGGCGCGACGTGATCATCCTGGGAATTATTTTGCTGCTGATCGGCTATTTCGCCGGTATCCCGATTCTCTACACAATCGGCGGCATTCTCGTGCTCGTCGGTGTAATTCTGTGGATTCTGGGTGCGGTTGGGCGCCCGGTCGGAGGCCGAAGAGTCTGGTTCTAGCGCACTCAGCTGCGCCCTGAACTAGTTGCGTCGGACCGGAACCGTGGAAACGCGGTTTCGGTCCGACGCATTTTGGTCGGTACAGAATTGACAGGTACAGAAATGAGTCGGGGTGGCGGGATTCGAACCCACGGCCTCTTCGTCCCGAACGAAGCGCGCTACCAAGCTGCGCCACACCCCGCTTGAAGCCTCGACAGCGTATCGCACCGGACCAGCCACCTCCCAAACGGCAGGTCGGCGGCTCAGTCCCAGCGGCAGGAGCGTTCGAATTCCACCAGTGCCCGGGCGGCGTGGCCGGGATCGAGTCCTTGAGCGGCGACCCAGTTTTCATCGAAGTAGGTGTCGGCATAGCGATCACCGCTGTCAGCCAGCAGCGTGACCACCGAACCCTGGCGGCCCGCGGCCACCATCTCGGCCAGCAGGCCGAACGCCCCCCAGAGATTGGTGCCCGTCGACGGGCCCACCCGGCGGCCCAGGACGGCGCTGACGTGACGAGCGGCGGCGATCGAAGCCGCGTCGGGCACCGACACCATCCGGTCGACCAGCGACGGCAGGAACGACGGTTCCACCCGGGGCCGGCCGATGCCCTCGATCCGCGACGACGCTCCGGTCACGACGTCGGCCCGGTTCTCGACGTAGGCCGGGAAGAAGGCCGAGTTCTCCGGGTCGACGACGCACAACCGGGTCGCGTGCCGCCGGTATCTGATGTAGCGGCCGATCGTGGCGCTGGTTCCCCCGGTGCCGGCGCCCACCACGATCCAGGTGGGTATGGGGTGCGACTCGAGGGCCATCTGCAGGTAGATCGATTCGGCGATGTTGTTGTTGCCGCGCCAGTCGGTCGCGCTTTCGGCGTTGGTGAACTGGTCCAGATAGTGGCCACCAGTCTCTGCGGCCACGCGCGCCGCCTCGGCGTAGACCTCGCTGGACTTCTGTACGAAATGGCAACGGCCGCCCTGTGATTCGATCAATGCGATCTTTGCCGCGCTGGTGGCGGCCGGCATCACCGCCACGAACGGCAGACCCAGCATCGCCGCGAAGTAGGCCTCCGACACCGCGGTGGAACCCGAGGAGGCCTCGACCACGGTGGTGCCCTCGCCGATCCACCCGTTGCACAGCGCGTAGAGGAACAGGGAGCGGGCGAGCCGGTGCTTGAGGCTTCCGGTGATATGGGTCGTCTCGTCCTTGAGATAGAGCTCCACTCCGGCGTCACCACCCCATTGAGCCGGCAACGGGTAGCGCAGCAGATGTGTGTCGGCGCTGCGACGGGCATCCGCCTCGATCAACCGGATCGCATTGTCGGTCCAGCTCCGGGAGAGACTGCGAACCGCGATGCGGGTCTGGGTCAACGCACGGACACGGTCGGCTGCGAGCGCCCCAGGTTGCTGGTCGAGTCCCGGCCACCCATCGGGGTGGCGATCAGCGTCAGCAAGGTGGCCTCGGGCCGGCAGCAGAACCGCACCGGTGCGAACGGTGAGGTACCGATCCCGGCGGAGACGTGCAGCCGGGTGTTGGAGCCCCATTGGGAGGCGCCCTTGGCCCGGGAGCGGTCCAGGCCGCAGTTGGTGACCAGGGCGCCGTAGAACGGCAGGCACAGCTGGCCGCCGTGGGTGTGGCCGGCCATGATCAGCTGGTATCCATCGGCGGCGAAGCGGTCCAGCACCCGCGGCTCCGGTGAGTGCACCAGGCCCAGCCGCAGGTTGGCGGCCGGGCTGGCCGGCCCCGCGATCGTCTCGTAGCGGTCCCGGTCGATGTGCGGGTCGTCCACGCCCGCCGCGGCGATGTGCAGGCCCGCCACCTCGAACTCGCGCCGGTTGTGGGTGAGGTCCTGCCACCCGCGCTCGGTGAATGCCGCCCGCAGATCCTGCCAGGGCAGCGGCTCGCCCTTGATCCGGTGATCGGGGTTGGTCAGGTAGTTCATCGGGTTCTTCAGGCGCGGCCCGAAGTAGTCGTTGCTGCCGAAGACGAAGACACCTGGCCGGGACAGCAGGTCGCCCAGGGCCTGGACAACCGCGGGCACGGCCTTGGGGTGGGCCAGGTTGTCGCCGGTGTTGACCACCAGGTCGGGCTCCCAGCTGGCCAGCTCGCGCAGCCAGGCCTGCTTGCGCCGCTGATTGGGCGTCATGTGCAGGTCACTGATGTGCAGCACCCGCAGCGGGGTGGAACCCGGGCTCAGCACCGGCATGGTGATCTCGCGGAGCACGAAGGCGTTGCGCTCGACGAACGCGGCGTAGCCGATCCCGGCCACCGCTGAGCCGAGCGCTGCGGCGCCGGTCCTTAACACGACGGGAAGTACCCCGCGATGTACGTCAGCCATGCCAGGCAGTTTACTGCCGGGAGCCGACTCGACGCGCGGTTCTCGGCGTGATCAGCGGCTACGGCGGAGGGGGCGCCGGTGGCGGCGGCGCCAACAGCGGAATGGTGATCGGCGGCAGGCCAGGAATCTCGACAACCTGCGATCCGACGACCTCCGGCGGCAGCCCGCCCTCCGGCGGCGGCGGCGGTGGCGGCGGGATGCCGTTGCTGATCTGAATCGTCACGATCGAGCCGGGAATCGTCTGGCCGGTGGGCGAGGTTCCGACCACCTCGCCGTACTTCGCGCTGCTGTTGACCGAGTTGGGCTGGTCGGCGACCTGGAAGCCGGCGTCCCGCAGGCGCTGACGAGCCTGGTCGACGTCCAGGCCGGCCACGCTGGGCACCCGCCCGGCGGGTGAACCGTCCATGTAGCGGGGGTCGGTGGGCGGCAGATGCACTTCACCGAAGTTGTTGGCGATCGGCTGCAGCGCCGTGAACCAGGTGCGCGCGGGCTCGTTACCGCCATACAGGTCCCCGCTGCCGCAGTGCCGCAGCGGCGCCGAGCACAGGTCGGTGGGCGAGGGCGAGTCGTCGTAGATGTAGTTGGCTGCCGCATACCGGTTGGTGAAGCCGATGAAACCGGAGGATCGGTGAGCCTCGGTGGTGCCGGTCTTGCCGGACATCGGCAGCGTCCAGCCCGCAGCACCGGCGGATCCGGCCGCCGTGCCGCTGCCCACGGCGTCCTTGCTCATCGCGTTGGCGAGGGTGTTGGCCAGCCCTTCCGGAACCACCTGCTCGCAGGTCTCGGTGGTGACCGACACCTCGTTGCCGTTGCGGTCGATCAGCTTGTCGATCGGGTTCGGCGGGCACCACATGCCGCCGGAGGACAGCGTGGCCACGACGTTCGACAGTTCCAGCGCGTTGACCTCAATGGGTCCGAGGGTGAACGAGCCGATGTTCTGGCGCTTGACGAAGTCGGCCAGGCTCTCGTTGCTGTCGGGGTTGTAGTCGCGCGCGGTGCCGGGGTTGGCGTAGGACCGCAGGCCGAGCTTGATGGCCATGTCCACCGTCCGCGACACCCCGACCTGCGAGATCAGCTTGGCGAACGCGGTGTTGGGCGAGGTGGCTAGCGCGTCCGTCACGCTCATGCTGCCGCGGTAGTTACCGGCGTTGACCACGCACCAGGTGTCCTTCGGGCAACCCTTGGCGCCACCGCTGCCCAGGCCCTTGCCCTGGAACCGGGGCGGGACGTCGAGCTGGGCGTTGATGCCCATGCCCATGTCCAGCGCCGCGGCGGTGGTGAAGATCTTGAAGATGGACCCGGCGCCGTCGCCGACCAGGGAGAACGGCTGCGGCCGCATGGTCTCGCCGGCTTCGGTGTCCAGGCCGTACTTCCGGTTGCTGGCCATCGCCACCACTTTGTGCGACGTCTTGCCGGGCAGGATCACGCTCATCACGCTCGAGATGCCGCTGAGCGTCGGCGGGGCGAACCTGTCGATGGCCGTCTTCACCGGAATCTGCACGTCGGGATCCAGCGTGGTGCGGATCAGGTAGCCGCCGCGGGCCACCTGCTCCTTACTGATGCCGGCGCGCGACAGGTACTCCTGCACGTAGTCGCAGAAGAAGGCGCGGTCGCCGGCCGCGATGCAGCCGCGCGGCAGTTCGTTGGGCTGCGGCAGGATCCCGAGCGGCTGGGTCTTGGCCGCGCGCAGTGCCTCGGCCTCCGCGGGGATGTTCTCGATCATCGTGTCCAGCACCAGGTTGCGCCGGGCCAGCGCGCCTTCGGGGTTGGTGTAGGGGTTGAGTGCGCTGGTCGACTGCACCATCCCGGCCAGCAGAGCTGCCTGCTGCCAGTTCAGGTCGATGGCGTTCACACCGAAGTAGGTCTGTGCGGCGTCCTGGATGCCGAACGAGTTGTTGCCGAACGAGACCAGGTTCAGATAGCGGGTGAGGATCTCCGGCTTGGTGAAGGTCTTGTCCAGCGTGAGCGCCATCCGGATCTCACGCAGCTTGCGCGCCGGAGTGGTCTCGACGGCCGCGCGCTTCTCGGCGTCGGTCTGGGCCGTGACCAGCAGCTGATAGTTCTTGATGTACTGCTGCTCGATGGTCGAACCGCCGCGGGTTTCCACATCGCCGGACGCGTAGCCGGCCAGGCCGGTCAACGTGCCTTTCCAGTCCACCCCGTTGTGATCGGCGAACCGCTTGTCCTCGATCGACACGATCGCGAGCTTCATGGTGTTGGCGATCTTGTCCGACGGCACCTCGAAGCGGCGCTGCGAGTACAGCCACGCGATCGTGTTGCCTTTCGCGTCGACCATCGTCGACACCGCGGGCACCTGTCCCTCGAGGAGTTGGGCCGAGCCGTTGGCGACGACCTCGGAAGCCCGGTTGGACATCAGGCCGACGCCACCGGCGAGCGGGAACATCAGCGCGGTGGCCACCACACTGGCAAGCAGACAGAAGCCTGCGAGCTTCAGCAGCGTGAGGGCTACCGGGGGACGCTCGGACATGCGTACTACAGTAGCGACCCCTCGTCACGCCCCCGCGCCGTGCGGCTGGGAAAAAAATTCTTTAGCAGCTGTTGAACAGGTCCGCTACCCCTGGGAACTGTGAATCTGCTGCGACAGTACTGGTCAGAGGCCCAAAACGACAGAGGCGGCGCCTGTTTTGCCCGGCCGGTCGACGGAAGACGGCACGAACGTCCCAGAAAAAGCGTTATCGGACTGTTGCGCAATTGCGGTGTCAACCCCTAACTTAGATACGCAGTGAGATTCAGGTAACACCGATGTGCACGTTGTGGCTGGAATCGCATCTCGGCTGGTACCCGAAGAGGGCGGTCGCAGGCGGCGGCCGGAAGGAAGGGATCAGCTCGTGTCAGGAACACGCCCGGGCGCACGAAGGACCAACCTCACGTCCACAGGTAACCTGCTCCGCAGCGTCGAGGCTGAAGAGCGGATCACCTGGGTGTCGCAGGCGTTGTGCCGGGCCACGGACCCCGACGAGCTGTTCGTCCGCGGAGCAGCCCAGCGCAAAGCGGCAGTCATCTGCCGGCACTGCCCTGTAATGCAGGAATGCGGCGCCGACGCATTGGACAACAAGGTCGAGTTCGGCGTCTGGGGCGGTATGACCGAGCGCCAGCGCCGCGCGCTGCTGAAGCAACACCCCGAGGTCGTGTCCTGGGGTGACTACTTCGACAAGCGCAAGCGCCGCAACATCATCTGACGCGCCGCAGATCCATCTGAGACCCACTGACCCCTGCGTGGCGCGGGGGGCGTACGTCATTACTTTTCTGTTACAGCTTAGCTGGACATCACTTTCGCTTTCGCGCGTTTACGCTGGTCAGCGGGTATTTTTGCGCCCCGGCCCGGGTGCCGTCGGCTGACCCCCGTTGAATCGACGTCAAATAACGGCCGGTTTGGGTGGCATCGCCGCTGGTCGTCGCGCCTTTACAGAGATGCCCACCGGCGTAACCCGGCGGCCACCGACACCCACCCGCTCGCAGCATCCGGAGTGGTCCGGAGCGGCGGTGGGACGGTTGCGCGGAGACGCCTTCTATCATTACTTTTCTATTACAGCTTAGTGCAACAAAGTATCTATAGCGCCGTATCGACGCAGGTCAGAGGGGTTTTTGGGACTGCAGGTACAGATGTTGTTCGAGGTCGCCGTTGAATGGGCGTCAAATAACCGGTTGGCGCGACGGTATCGCCGCAGGTCAACGACCGATCACGCCGACGTGATCTGATCAGCCAGGGCGCGCAGCGCTTCGAGGTCGGAGACGTCGAACGGCAGCGAAGGCACTCCGATCACCGGCACGTGCGGGTGAGCCCCGGTGAACCGGGACAGCAGCCGGATCTCTCGCTTGGCCGTCTGACCGCGATCGGCATGGATGTGCAGCACGGCCGCCGCCAGTGACGTGGCTTCTGAACTTTCGGCCTCGAGCTTCTCGGTGGCGTCGATAGCCCGCTCGACCGGCAGCGAGCACAGCAGCGGGTGGGTGCGGTTCAAGACCAGCCCGGCCAGCGGCATCCCTTCCTGGGACAGCCGGTCGACGAAGAAGGCCGCCTCGCGCAACGCGTCGGGTTCCGCGGCCGAGACGACCACGAACTGGGTGCCGCGCCGCTTCAGCAGCGCGTAGGTGCGGTCGGCCTTCTCCCGGAAACCGCCGAACGTCGCGTCCAGCGATTGAACGAACGCCGCGGCATCACCCAGCATCTGCGAGCCCAGGATCGTCGACATCGCCTTCATGGCCAGGCCCATCGCGCCGGTCACCAGCCTTCCGATGCCGCGGCCGGGGGCCAGCAGCAACCGCCACAGCCGGCTGTCCATGAAGCTGCCCAGGCGTTTGGGTGCGTCCAGGAAGTCCAGTGCGTTGCGGGACGGCGGGGTGTCGACAACGACCAGGTCCCATCGGTCCTGTGCCAGCAGCTGGCCCAGCTTCTCCATGGCCATGTATTCCTGCGTGCCGGCCAAGGAAGTCGCGACCGTCTGATAGAACTGGTTGTCCAAAATCGATTGTGCCCGATCGGATCCCGAGTACTGGACCACCATCTCGTCGAACGTGCGGCGCATGTCGAGCATCATCGCGTGCAGCTCGCCGGGCACCTCCGGCGCCAGTGGGACGCGTTGCGGCGTGTTGCCAAGGTCGTTGACTCCCAATGCTTGTGCGAGTCGCTTGGCCGGATCGATCGTCAAAACCACTACGGTGCGCCCATATTCGGCCGCGCGCAGTGCGATCGCCGCGGCGGTAGTGGTCTTGCCGACACCGCCCGCTCCGCAGCACACCACCACGCGGTTGCTCGTGTCGGCCAGAATCGACGCCATGTCAAGGGTTTCCGGCTTGTGTGGCTGTGTCATGTTCACCGAACTCCCTGTTGCGCAAGTACTTCCGAAAGTTCGTAGAGGCTGCCCAGGTCGACCCCGTCGGAGATCGTCGGCAGTTCGAGTCTCGGCACCTGCAGCGACTCGAGCTGCTGCGCGGTCTCCGAGCGGGCGCTGATCCGGGTGGCGTGCTCGATGGTCTCGGTCAGCAGCCCCGCGAAATCGGTGTCTTCGAGCTCGATCCCGGCCGTCGCCAACCCCGCACGCACGGCGTCCGCGTCGACCACGCCCTCGGCGGCCTTCGCCAGGTCGTCGTTGTCCAGATAGGCCGGGATATTGCGGTTCACGATGACGCTGCCGATCGGCAGTTCCATTTCCGCGAGCTCCTCGATGGCCTCCAGGGTCTCCTGCACCGGCAGCGCTTCCAGCAGCGTCACCAGGTGAATGGCCGTCTGGTCGGAGTGCAGCAGCTTGACCACGCCTTCGGCCTGCGAATGCACCGGTCCGCCCTTGGCCAGATCCGACACCGCCTTGGTGACGTCGAGGAAGCGGGCGATGCGGCCGGTCGGCGGAGCGTCGACGACGATCGCGTCGTAGACGGGCGTCTTGGCGCCCTTGTTCATGCGGATCACCGTCTCCTTGATCTTGCCGGTGAGCAGCACGTCGCGCAGGCCGGGCGCGATGGTGGTGGCGAATTCGATCGCGCCGATTCGGCGCATCGCCCGGCCGGCGATGCCCAGGTTGTAGAACATGTCGAGGTATTCCAGGAAGGCGGCCTCGATGTCGATGGCCAGCGCATTGACCTGGCCGCCGCGTTCTGCGGTCGCGATCTTGAGCTCCTGGTAGGGCAGCGGCGGGACGTCGAACAATTGCGCAATCCCTTGGCGCCCTTCGACTTCCACCAGCAGAACCTTGCGTCCGCCGGCCGCCAGGGTCAGCGCCAGGGCCGCCGCGATGGTCGACTTGCCGGTACCGCCCTTGCCGGTCACGAAATGGAGACGGGCCTTCGACAACCGCGAGGGCCACCCGACGGAGCTACCGCCGCTCGATGTGTTTGCCACCATCGCATGCTAGCCGCTGCTGTTTTGCCCGATAAGCTCGCGACCATGACCCAACCCACCACATGGGAGTACGCGACGATTCCGCTGCTCACCCACGCCACCAAGCAGATCCTCGACCAGTGGGGCGCCGACGGCTGGGAGCTGGTGGCGGTGTTGCCCGGTCCCACCGGAGAGCAGCACGTCGCGTACCTCAAGCGGCCCAAGTGAGCGCGAAGGAGCGGCTCGCGGAACAAGGCATCACGCTTCCGCAGGTGGTCGCTCCGGTGGCGGCCTACGTTCCGGCGGTGCGCACCGGCAACCTGGTCTACACCGCGGGTCAGCTGCCGTTCGTCGACGGCAAGCTACCAGTTACCGGCAAGGTCGGTGCCGACGTCGCTCCTGACGCGGGCAAGGCGCTGGCACGGGTGTGCGCCCTCAACGCCCTGGCTGCCATCGATTCACTGGTGGACCTGAACTCGGTGACCCGGGTGGTCAAGGTGGTGGGGTTCGTCGCCTCCGCGCCGGGCTTCCATGGTCAGCCGGGGGTCATCAACGGGGCCTCGGAACTGCTGGCTGAGGTGTTCGGCGACAACGGAAAGCACGCGCGCTCGGCGGTCGGGGTGGCAGAGCTGCCGCTGGGTGCCCCGGTCGAGGTCGAACTGATCGTGGAGGTCGGGTAACGGCCGTGGCTGGGACAGCGCTCGCCCATCCCGCCTACGCCCAACTGCGGGCGGTCACCGACACTGCCTCGGTGTTGCTGTGCGACAACCCCGGTCTCATGACGCTGGAGGGCACCAATACCTGGGTGCTACGGGGTCCCCGCAGTGACGAGTTGGTGGTCGTGGATCCGGGACCCGACGACGATGAGCACCTCGCGCGGGTCGCCGAGCTGGGCCGTATCGTCCTGGTGCTGATCAGTCACCGGCACGGGGACCACACCGACGGCATCGACAAGCTGGTCGACCGGACCGGGGCGACGGTGCGCTCGGCGGGCAGCGGGTTCCTGCGCGGGCTCGGCGGTGAGCTGGTCGACGGCGAAGTGATCGACGCCGCCGGCCTGAAGATCACCGTGATGTCCACGCCCGGCCACACCGCCGACTCGTTGTCGTTCGTGCTCGAGGACGCGGTGCTGACCGCCGACACCGTGCTGGGGCGCGGCACGACCGTGATGGACAAGGAAGACGGCAACCTGACCGCCTACCTGGAATCGCTGCGGCGGCTGCGCGGGCTGGGACAGCGCGTGGTGCTGCCCGGACATGGACCGGAACTGCCTGATCTGGACGCGGTCGCGCGCGGATATCTGGCGCACCGCAGCGAGCGGCTGGAGCAGGTGCGGTCGGCGCTGCGCGAGCTGGGTGAGGACGCCAGCGCCCGTCAGGTCGTCGAGCACGTCTACACCGACGTCGACGAGAAGCTTTGGGACGCGGCGGAATGGTCGGTGCAGGTGCAGCTGGACTACCTGCGGGCGTAGCAGCGCGCGCGCTTACCTCGCTCGGGGTGGGATGCTCGCTCGGTCGCGCCCGCGCAGCGCGCGGGCTTACCTCGCTCGGGGTGGGATGCTCGCTCGGTCGCGCCCGCGCTGCGCGCGCGCTTACCTCGCTCGGCGCGCGAGCCGCTCGGAGTCCGAGATCAGTACGCTCTTACCCTCCAGCCGAATCCAGCCGCGGTGTGCGAAGTCGGCCAGCGCCTTGTTGACCGTCTCCCGGGAGGCGCCTACCAGCTGGGCGATCTCCTCCTGGGTCAGGTCGTGGGTGACCCGCATGGCGCCACCCTCCTGGGTACCGAAGCGCTGAGCGAGCTGCAGCAGCTGCTTGGCCACCCGGCCGGGCACGTCGGTGAAGATCAGGTCGGCAAGGTTGTTGTTGGTGCGCCGCAGGCGGCGGGCCAGCACGCGCAAGAGCTGCTCGGCGATCTCCGGGCGGTCGGCGATCCACGCCCGCAGCGCGTCGCGGTCCATCGAGACCGCGCGCACCTCGGTGATCGTCGTCGCGCTGGACGTCCGCGGTCCCGGGTCAAAGATCGACAGCTCGCCGAACATGTCCGACGGGCCCATGATCGTGAGCAGGTTCTCCCGCCCATCCGGTGAACGGCGACCGATCTTCACCTTGCCCGCGACGATGATGTAGAGCCGGTCACCCGGTTCACCCTCAGCGAATACGGTGTGTCCACGGGGGAAGTCGACGGGCTGCAACTGCTTGGTCAGTGCCGCGACTGCGCTGGGCTCAACACCTTGGAAGATTCCGGCCCTTGCCAGGATCTCGTCCACGTTGCCTCTTCTTGCCTCTTCAGTTTCTAACGAAGTAGATACGGGCTGGCCAACCTGTGACGGCCGACACGAGTCTAAAGGTAGGCCAAACGGTGCGGCCTGCCAACGCTACACACGATTAACGTGTCGAGTCACCGTAAATTGCGTACTGCTGCGATACCGCCCTTCCCAACCAGCCCCGATGCGGGTGGGCAGGCCCGATTCGATACGTCCGACCATATCGGCAGCAAAGAAAGTCTCGACGTGATGCCGGCCGTTGAGCGCCCGGGGCTGTGGCGCGGCTTCAAGTCCGAGGGCCTGACGGCGGTGCAGCAACTCCAGCGCTTCCGGCATCCCCTCGCGGGCCAGCGTGCGCACGTCAACGGCCTCGGCGTGGTTGAGGAAATCGGCGACGTCGGAGGCGGTCACGGTGTCATCGGCGAGCGACTTTTCCAGCCGCCCGAGACCCAGCGTCGCCAGCATCAGCAACGCGGGTATGCAGGCCACCAGCAACCACAACACAAAACGAGTAAACATGGCCAAGGTCTCAGCGAGATCACGAAATCAGTACTCTGTCGTAGGTGTCAGCGGCTAAGTCGTCCCCGGTCAAGGAAAAGGGGGTGCAGAAAGCGGTCGCCAAGCGCTTCGCCAATGAGACCCGCACCGGATTGGTGCGACGGGCGCGCCGAATGAATCGGACGCTGGCGCAGGCATTTCCGCACGTCTACTGCGAGTTGGACTTCACCACGCCGCTCGAACTCGCCGTCGCGACCATCCTTTCCGCCCAGAGCACCGACAAGCGCGTGAATCTGACGACGCCGCCGCTGTTCGTGAAGTACCGGACGGCACTGGATTATGCGCAGGCCGATCGCGACGAGCTGGAGGCCCTGATCCGCCCGACCGGCTTCTTCCGCAACAAGGCCAACTCGCTGATCGGGCTGGGTCAGGCACTCGTCGAGCGCTTCGACGGTGAGGTGCCGAACACCATGGAAGAGCTGGTGACGCTGCCCGGCGTCGGCCGCAAGACCGCCAACGTCATCCTCGGCAACGCCTTCGACATCCCCGGTATCACCGTCGACACCCATTTTGGCCGGCTGGTGCGCCGGTGGCGGTGGACCGCCGAAGAAGACCCCGTCAAGGTGGAGCACGCCGTCGGCGAGCTGATCGAACGCAAAGAATGGACCCTGCTCAGCCACCGGGTGATCTTCCACGGCCGCCGGGTCTGCCACTCCCGCAAACCGGCCTGCGGGGTGTGCGTGCTGGCCAAGGACTGTCCGTCCTACGGACTGGGGCCGACTGACCCGTTGCTGGCCGCTCCACTTGTCCAGGGCCCGGAGACCGACCACCTGTTGGCCCTGGCCGGGTTGTAATAGCTCCCGGCATGAAGGGGCTCTCCAGTGCTGCCCGCTGGACCATCGCGGTCGTGGCGGTGGTGGCCGCGCTGGTGGTGGCACTGGTCGCGCAACTGCGCGACGACGGGTCCTCGCCGACTACTTCCCCGGGGCCCGTCGGGCGCGGACATCGGGATGCCGACACGGTCGAAGCGCTGGCCGGTCCGCGGCAACGGGCGGACCTGGCGCCTTGTCCGGCGCCGTCGGCGGGGTCGGGCGTCCCCGTCCTGCAGGGTGTGGTGGTCGAGTGCGCCGCCGACGGTGCCGCGGTCGATGTGGCGAAAGCACTGGCCGGACGGCGGGTCGTCCTGAACCTGTGGGCGTACTGGTGTGGGCCTTGCGCTGCCGAACTGCCGGCGATGGCCGAGTATCAACGTCGGGCGGGTTCCGGCGTGATGGTGGTGACGGTGCATCAGGATGAGAACGAGACGGCTGCCCTGCTGCGGTTGGCCGAACTGGGCGTTCATCTGCCGACGCTGCAGGACGGCCGCCGGCAGGTGGCGGCCGCGCTGCGGGTGGCAAACGTGATGCCCGCGACGGTGGTGCTGCGGCCGGACGGTAGCGTTGCGCAGACCCTGCCGCGGGCATTCGGCAGCGCCGACGAGATTGCGGCCGCGGTCGGGGAGTGAGGCGGGGTGAGCGAATCAGATGAGGTGCCGGTGACAGTTGCGGGTACCGCGCGCGAGCGGGGGACGGTCGCGCTCACCCCTGATGCCGGCCCGGCCTGGTTGCGGCCGCTGATCGCCAACGTCGACCAGATTCCCGATGCATACCGGCGCCGGCTGCCGGCCGACGTGCTGGCGATGGTGACGGCGGCCAAGTCGCTCGGCCGGGGCGGGCGGGACGCCGCCGTCCTGGTGCTGTTCTCCGGACCGGAGTCGGCCGACGGAAGCGTCCCCGACGACGCCGACCTGCTGTTGACCGTGCGCGCCTCCACCCTGCGTCACCACGCCGGCCAGGCCGCGTTCCCGGGCGGCGCATCCGACCCCGGCGACGACGGACCGGTCGCCACGGCCTTGCGGGAAGCCCGCGAAGAGACCGGCATCGACGTCGGCAGACTGCACCCGCTGGTCACCATGGAACGCACCTTCATCGCTCCGTCGCGCTTCCACGTCGTCCCGGTACTGGCCTACTCGCCCGACCCCGGCCCGGTGACGGTCGTCAACGACGCCGAAACGGCGATCGTGGCTAGGGTTCCGGTGCGGGCCTTCATCAACCCGGAAAATCGGCTGATGGTCTATCGGGGCACCTTGGGACGCCGCTGGGCGGGACCGGCGTTTCTACTGAACCAGATGCTGGTGTGGGGCTTCACTGGCCAGGTGATCTCTGCGGTCCTCGACGTTGCGGGCTGGGCGCAGCCCTGGGATACCGGCGACATCCGCGAGTTGGACGACGCGATGGTGCTGGTCGGCGACTCGGACGGGTTGAGGGGTGGGTCGCGATGAATTCGATGACGCCCTCGCAATGGCTGGACATCGCCGTCCTGGCGGTCGCGTTCATCGCCGCGATCTCGGGCTGGCGTTCCGGCGCCCTGGGCTCGGTGCTCTCGTTCGCCGGGGTGGTGCTGGGCGCGGTGGCCGGCGTGTTGCTGGCGCCACACATCGTCAGCCACATCACGGCTCCGCGGGCCAAGTTGTTTGCTGCGCTGTTCCTGATCCTGGCGCTGGTGGTGGTCGGCGAGGTGGCCGGCGTGGTGTTGGGGCGGGCGGTGCGCGGCGCCATCCGCAACCGGCCGGTCCGCACCATCGACTCGGTCATCGGCGTCGGTGTGCAGCTGATGGTGGTACTGACCGCGGCCTGGTTGTTGGCGACGCCGTTGACCCAATCGAAGGACCAGCCGGAACTGGCCGCCGCGGTCCGGGGTTCCCGCGTGCTTGCCGAGGTCAACGAGGTCGCTCCGACCTGGCTGAAGACGGTGCCGAAACGGCTTTCGGCGCTGCTGAACACCTCCGGCCTGCCCGCTGTGCTGGAGCCCTTCAGCCGTACCCCGGTGATTCCGGTCGCCTCGCCGGATCCTGCGCTGGCCAACAATCCGGTGGTGGCGGCCGCCGCACCGAGCGTGGTCAAGGTACGCAGCCTGGCGCCGAGCTGTCAGAAGGTCCTCGAAGGCACCGGCTTCGTGATCTCACCCGAGCGGGTGATGACGAACGCGCACGTGGTCGCCGGCTCCAGCAGCGTCTCCTTGCAGGCCAACGGCAAGAATTACGACGCCACCGTGGTGTCCTACGACCCGCAGGTGGACATCGCGATCCTGGCTGTGCCGGGATTGCCGTCGGCGCCGCTGGTGTTCGACGACTCCCCCGCCAAGACCGGCACCGACGTGGTGGTGCTCGGCTATCCGGGCGGCGGCAATTTCACCGCCACGCCGGCGCGGATCCGGGAGGTCATCAAGCTCAGTGGGCCGGATATCTACCGCAGCCCGCAGCAGGTCACCCGCGACGTCTACACCATCCGGGCCAACGTGGAACAGGGAGATTCCGGCGGGCCGCTGATCGACCTCGACGGCCGCGTGCTCGGCGTGGTGTTCGGCGCGGCCGTCGATGACGCGGACACCGGCTTCGTGCTGACGGCCGAGGAGGTGGCCGGTCAGCTCTCCAAGATCGGCGCCACCGCGCCGGTGAGCACCGGATCCTGCGTCAGCTGACCACCTTCTGCAAGAAGCGGGTCAGGTGCCGGTTGATCTCCGCGGGCATCTCTTCGTGGCTGAAGTGCCCTGCCCCGGCGATGGAGACGTAGCGGCCGTGCGGGGCGTAGCGCTGGGTGCGTTCGACCGGGGCGGCCAGTACGTAGGGATCGGCGTCGCCGCGGATGTGCAGCATGGGCACCCCCAGTTGCGCGGTGGTGGACTTGATGAACCGGTGGCCTTCACCGCGTAGCTGGCTGCGCACCGCCCAACGCTGGTACTCCAGCGCGCAGTGCGCGGCGCCGGGGATCTGGATGGCCTGGCGCAGATACCGGATCGTCTGCGAATAATCCTCGGAGGCAACCCATTTGGGGCCGCTGCGGCTGCGGACGAGGCGTTCGATCTCGGCGCCGTTGTGTCTGGTCAGGAGTCGCTCCGGCAACAACGGCGCCTGATACCGCAACAGCGTCGGCAGCAGGGCGCGCCCCTGATCCCGGCGGGTGAGCGTGGATCGCCGCAACGCCGCCGGATGCGGCGAACTGATGACGGCGATGCCGCGCACCAGTCGCGAATGCAGCAGTGCGGTGGCCCAGCAGGCCAGCCCGCCGTCCGCGTGCCCGATCAATGTCGCCGACGAATGTCCAAGTGCGCGAATCAATCCGGCGGTATCGCCGGCCAGTGTCCAACCGTCGTAACCACGGGGCGGTTTGTCGCTACCGCCGTAGCCGCGCAGGTCGACGGCGACCACCCGCGCGCCGGTCAGCGCACGCAACTGGTGGCGCCACGACCACCAGAACGATCCGAACCCGTGCAGCAGCATGACCAGCGGCCGACCGGTGGCTGCGCCGTTGGGGGTGTCGGCGTTCGCTTCGACGACGTGGAACCGGATGCCGTTGGCGTGCACATCCAGATGGCGCCAAGGCCCGTCGATGCGGACGATCGACGGATCTGGAGCCGGCATTTACCAGCCCGAGGGATCGGCGGGAGCGTTGTTCTCCGGCTTCTCGTGTTTGCCGTGGTGTTCGGTCAGTTGTTTAGGGCCGGCCGGCGTCTTGTCGTGGCCTGGGGCGAACGCGGTGCGCGCCTCCTTGACGGATTCGATGGTCTTCTGCGGTCCGCGGATCCGGCGGACCTTGAGGAAGCCGAACAGCGCCAGCGCGACGGTGACGACGACCATGATGGCGAAGACGATGAGGAATGCGGCCCAGCGCCACAGCCAGTTGTCCAGCAGCTCGGCGAGGAAAAAGAAGAAGAAGAACGTCGAGTAGAACAGCACCACCAGCGCGGAGATGAAGAAGACACTGCCCGTCAGGCCCTTCTTGACGTCGCGGGTGATTTCCGCGCGGGCCAACTCGACCTCGGCGCGCACGAGGGTCGACATCTGGGCCGTGACGTCTTTGATCAGGTCGCCGACCGACGGCTCCCCGGCTCTGGCGTGCGGGTCGGTCAACGGGATCGTGGTCAGCGTGCTCGGCACGCCGTTCTTGCGATCGGGTTTGCTCACAGACGGTCCTCTCCGTTTCGCGCTGGTCGGTGTCCCTGTGGGCTGCGCAGCGCGCGTCGTCGCGGTTTATGTTGCCATGCGGCCCGATACCGGACGAGGCCAGTCGAGGCCAGCCGGGGGCCGTCGCAGTGCGGCGGACTGGACGTGTTGATCCTCTACACTGGCCCACTGGTCTGAGATCTCTCACTCCAATCTTTGACAACCGAACGGGGTATCACTTTGCAGAAGGCGCGATGCGGCTTGAAATCCGCCTTGGGGTCGGGTTCCGCCGCGGCCGTCCTGGCCGTTCTCCTGGGCCTTCTGTTCCTGCCGGCTAACACCGCTTCCGCGGACGACAAGATCGCGCTGGGCGGCGGATCGGGCATCGTCGTCAACACCGGCACGCTGTGCACGCTGACCACGATCGGCCACGACAAGTTCGGCGACCTCATCGGATTCACCTCCGCGCACTGTGGTGGCCCCGGTGCGCCCGTCGCCGCCGAGGGCGCCGAGAACCATGGGCAGGTCGGCACGATGGTGGCCGGTAACGACGGGCTGGACTACGCCGTGATCAAATTCGATCCGGCCAAGGTGACCCCGGTGAACAACGTCAACGGCTTCGCCATCAACGGCATCGGCCCCGATCCGGTTTTCGGTCAGGTCGCCTGCAAGCAGGGCCGCACCACCGGCAACTCGTGCGGAGTCACCTGGGGTCCGGGCCAGGACCCGGGCAGCATCCTGATGCAGGTCTGCGGCGGCCCGGGCGACTCCGGGGCTCCGGTGACGGTGGACAACATGCTGGTCGGGATGATCCACGGCGCCTTCAGCGACAGCCTGCCCAGTTGCGTCACCAAATACATCCCGTTGCACACACCGGCGGTGGTGATGTCGATCAACACCGACCTGGACGACATCGTCGCCAAGAACCGCCCGGGCTCCGGGTTCGTCCCGATCGGCTGAGTTACTTCGCTTCGCGTATCGCGTCGAACACGTTGGGGTCCAACAGTGTTGACGTGTCACCGAGGTCGCGGTTCTCGGCGACATCGCGCAGCAACCGGCGCATGATCTTGCCGCTGCGGGTCTTCGGCAACTCCGGCACGATGTGCACTTCGCGCGGCTTGGCGATGGGCGAGATCTCGTGGGCCACCTCGGCGCGCAACTCCTCGACGGTGCCCTCGCTCACCTCGTAGTTGGAGCGCAGCACGACGAACGCGCAGATGGCCTGGCCGGTGGTGTCGTCGGTTACCCCCACCACCGCGGCCTCTGCCACGCCGCGGTGCCCGACGAGTGCCGACTCCACCTCCGCGGTGGAGATGCGGTGCCCGGAAATGTTCATCACGTCGTCGATGCGGCCCAGCACCCAGATCGCGCCGTCCGGATCGAACCGGGCACCGTCGCCGGCGAAGTAATAACCCTTGTCGGCGAACTTGGACCAATAGGTCTTGCGGTAGCGCTCCGGGTCGCCCCAGATGCCGCGCAGCATCGACGGCCACGGCTGGTCGAGCACCAGGTAACCGGTGACGTGGGTTTCCCCCTCCGCGTCCGGCGGCAACGGGTCGCCATGGTCGTCGACGATCTTTGCGGAGATGCCGGGCAGCGGGGTCATGGCCGAACCCGGTTTGACCTCGCTGACACCGGGCAAAGGGGAGATCATCGCCGAGCCGGTTTCGGTCTGCCACCAGGTGTCCACCACCGGCACCCTGCCGCCGCCGATCACGTCGCGGTACCACCGCCACGCTTCGGGGTTGATGATCTCGCCGACCGAACCGAGCAGTCGGATACTGGACAGGTCGTGGGCGTCGGGGATGTCGCGGCCCCACTTCATGAAGGTTCTGATCAGCGTTGGCGCGGTGTAATAGATTGTCACGCCGTACTTTTCGATGATCTCGAAGTGCCGGTGCTCGCTGGGGGTGTTGGGCGTGCCCTCGTACAGCACTTCGGTGATGCCGTTGGACAGCGGACCGTAGACCCCGTAGGTGTGCCCGGTGACCCAGCCGATGTCGGCGGTGCACCAGAACACGTCGCTGTCCGGCTTGACGTCGAAAATGGCGTGCATCGTGTACGCGCACTGGGTCAGGTAACCGCCGCTGGTGTGCACGATGCCCTTGGGCTTGCCGGTGGTGCCCGAGGTGTACAGCAGATACAGCGGCTGCTCGGCGTCGAACGCCTCGGCGGTGTGCTCGGGCGAAGCGTTGTCCACAACGTCGTGCCACCAAAGGTCGCGGTTGTCGTCCCAGGCGACGTCGATTCCGGTGCGGCGCACCACCAGAACATGTTCGACGGGACTGTCGTCGACCGAGACGGCTTCGTCGGCGGCCTCCTTCAACGGTGCCGGCTTGCCCCGGCGGAACTGCCCGTCGGCGGTGATGAGCAACTTGGCCTGTGCGTCGGCGATCCGCGTCCGCAGGGCGTGCGCGGTGAAGCCGCCGAACACGACGCTGTGCATGATGCCCAACCGCGCGCAGGCCAGCATCGCGATCACCGCCTCGGGGATCAGCGGCAGGTAGATGGCGACGCGGTCACCGGCGACCAGGCCCAGTTCGGTGAGCGCGTTGGCCGCTTTGCACACTTCCTGCTGCAGTTGCGCGTAGGTCAGGGTGCGACGGTGGTCCTGCGGTTCGCCTTCCCAGTGGATGGCGACCCGGTCACCGTTGCCGGCCTCCACGTGCCGGTCCACGCAGTTGTAGGCGACGTTGAGCTTGCCGCCGACGAACCACCTGGCGAACGGCGCGTCCGACCAGTCCAGCACCTCGCTGTACGGCGTCGCCCAGGACAGCCGGTCGGCCTGCGCGGCCCAGAACGCCAGCCTGTCTTCTTCGGCCTGTTCGTACAGCTCCGGCCGGGCGTTGGCCTGTTCGGCGAACTGCGTCGGAGGTGGGTAAGCCGTGGGGTGTCCCTCTTCGGTCGCGGTCACGGGTGTGAGCGTAACTCCGCGACGCGGCGGAAACCTGTGGGCTTCGATTCGTCACCGGGCGTCCATCTGCCGGACAATTCGGGGCATGGTACCCGCACTTCGGTTAGTGGCTGTTCTGTCCGCCGCGGCAAGCTTCACCGCCCCGCCCGCCTGGGCTGCTCCGCCCGACCCCGCGCCCTGCCCGGCCGAGCAGGTCACGGTGACCGCCGCCGGGCCCGAAGCGGCGGTCGGCCACCGCGCGGTGACGCTGATCTTCGCGGCGGCTCCCGGTGCCCCGCCCTGCACGCTCACCGGTTACCCCAAGGTCGAATCCGGCAGTGGCGGGCCACCCATCACGGCGCAGCCCACTCTGCGTGGATACATGGGAGGCCTGCCCAGCGGCGTCGATTCGCTGCCCACCGTCACGGTCTCACCGTCGCAGCGCGCGGAGGCGGTGGTGGAGGGCATGTCGGTCAATGCCAGCGGCGACCCGTGCCCCAACTACACCGAGCTGAGCGTCACTCCTCCCGGCGGGACCGAGCCCGTCATCGTGGCGGCGGCGATCGACAGCTGCAAGTTGCAGGTACACCCGGTCACCCAGGTAGTCATCGAGCCGGTGCCGCCGTCGTAGGCCGGCGACACGCCCTAGGGTCGCTGGTGTGCGTCGGATGATGCGGGCGGTGCCGGCGGCCTGCCTGGTGGCCTCCGTGGTGGCCGCGTGTTTGGCCGGGTGTGGCGGTGGAATGCTCACGCCCGATGCGGTGGTGGTCAACGGCGCTGAGCCGCCCAACCCGCTGATCCCGACCGGCACCAACGACAGCAACGGCGGCCGCATCCTCGACCGGTTGTTCGCCGGCCTGGTGTCGTACGACGCGGCAGGGCGGCCCTCGCCGGAAGTCGCGCAATCGATCGACACCGCCGACAACATCAACTACCGGATCGTCCTCAAACCCGGCTGGAAGTTCACCGACGGCTCCGCGGTGACCGCCCACTCGTTCGTCGACGCCTGGAATTACGGGGCTCTGGGCGCCAATGCCCAACTGCAGCAGCAATTCTTCAGCCCGATCGAAGGATTCGACGCGTTGTCGCAGGCCCCGGGCGACGGCAGGCCGACCACCATGTCCGGGCTGCGCGTGGTGAGCGACCTCGAGTTCACCGTGCGATTGCGGGCACCGACCATCGACTTCATGCTGAGCCTGGGGCATAACGCGTTCTATCCGTTGCCTGCCTCGGCGTTTCGCGATATGGCGGCGTTCGGCCGCCATCCGGTGGGCGACGGTCCCTACAAGTTGGATGACCATCCCGACGAACCGGCATGGGAACACAACGTCAAGATCGACCTCGCGACCAACCCCGACTACCACGGCAACCGCATGCCCCGGAACAAGGGCCTGCGATTCGAGTTCTACGCCAACCTGGACACCGCATACGCCGACCTGCTCTCGGGCAATCTCGATGTGCTGGATACGATTCCGTCCAGCGCGCTGACCATCTATCAGCGCGACCTGGGCGGCAATGCCGTGAAGGGCCCGGTGGCCGTCAGTCAATCGCTCGATACTCCGCTGCGGCTCCCGCATTTCGGCGGCGAAGAGGGCAGACTGCGCCGGCTGGCGATATCGGCAGCCATCAACCGTCCGCAGATCTGCCAACAGATTTTCAACGGAACACGCAGTCCGGCACGCGATTTCACTGCGAGCTCATTGCCGGGCTTCGATCCGAATATCCCCGGCAGTGACGCGCTGGACTTCAACCCACAACGGGCGCAACAACTATGGGCGCAAGCAAATGCGATATCGCCATGGAGCGGCAGATACGCCATCGCCTACAATGCCGACAGTGGCCATCAGGAGTGGGTGGACGCGGTGGCCAACAGCATCAAGAACGTGCTGGGTATCGACGCGGTCGGGGCGCCGCAGCCGACCTTCGCAGGGTTCCGCACCCAGATCACCAACCGCACCATCGACTCCGCGTTTCGCGCCGGCTGGATCGGCGACTTTCCCTCGATGATCGAGTTCCTGGCCCCGCTCTACGCCACCGGGGCCGGATCCAACGACGTCGGCTACTCCAGCCGGGAATTCGACGCCGCCCTGCAGGCCGCCGAGGCCGCGCCAGATCTGCACCAGGCGGACGTGCTGGCCAATGTGGCGCAACGAATCCTGTTGCGCGACATGCCCGCCGTCCCATTGTGGTACTACATCAGTGTCATCGGATGGTCGAGCCAGGTCAGTAACGTCAAGCCCACCTGGAACGGGCTGCCCGACTACGAGAACATCGTGAAGGGCTGAGCATGGGCTGGTACGTGCTGCGCCGGATCGCCGTCATGATCCCGGTCTTCCTGGGCGCAACGCTGTTGATCTACGGCATGGTGTTTCTGTTGCCCGGCGACCCGGTGGCCGCGATCGCCGGCGATCGGCCGCTGAGCCCGGAGGTGGCCGCGCAGTTGCGCGCCCGGTACCACCTCGACGATCCGTTCCTGGTGCAGTACCTGCGCTACCTGGGTGGACTGGTGCACGGCGACCTGGGCCGGGCCTATTCCGGCCTGCCGGTCAGTGCCGTTCTGGCGCATGCCTTTCCGGTGACGATTCGGCTGGCGCTGATCGCGCTGGTGGTGGAGGGCGTGTTGGGCATCGGGTTCGGAGTGATCGCCGGACTGCGTCAGGGCGGCATCTTCGACGCCACGGTGCTGGTCACCGGGCTGGTCATCATCGCCATCCCGATCTTCGTGCTGGGCTTCCTGGCGCAGTTCGTGTTCGGCGTCCGACTGGGCTGGGCGCCGGTCACGGTCGGCGGCCGGGCCACCTTCGGGCGGTTGCTGCTACCCGGAATCGTGTTGGGGCTGGTGTCATTCGCATACGTGGTGCGATTGACGCGGTCCGCGGTCGCCGCCAACGCGCATGCCGACTACGTGCGGACCGCCACCGCCAAGGGGCTGTCCCGGCCGCGGGTGGTGACGGTCCACATCCTGCGCAATTCGCTGATCCCCGTCGTCACTTTTCTCGGCGCCGATCTCGGGGCACTGATGGGCGGAGCGATCGTGACCGAGGGGATTTTCAACATTCACGGCGTCGGCGGCGTGCTGTACCAGGCCGTCACCCGTCAGGAGGCGCCCACCGTCGTGTCGATCGTGACCGTGCTGGTGCTGATCTACCTGATCAGCAATCTGCTGGTGGACCTGCTCTACGCGGCGCTGGACCCCCGGATCCGCTATGTATAGACGCCCCAAGTTCTGCATCGCCGCCGCGCTTATCGTGTTGATCCTGCTGGTTGCCGCATTTCCGGCGTTGTTCACCGGCGTCGACCCCAGCTACGCCGATCCGGCCCAGAGTCTGCTGCCCCCGTCGGCGGCGCATTGGTTCGGTACCGACCTGCAGGGCCACGACATCTACGCGCGCACCGTTCACGGTGCACGGGCATCCGTCACCGTCGGGTTGGGCGCGACGCTGATCGTGCTCGTCGTCGGTGGGACGCTGGGCGCGCTGGCCGGCTTCTACGGCGGCTGGGTCGACGCGTTGGTATCCCGGGTCACCGACGTATTCTTCGCATTGCCGTTGCTGCTGGCCGCGATTGTGCTGATGCAGGTCATGCACCACCGCACGGTGTGGACGGTGGTCGCGATACTCGCCCTGTTCGGCTGGCCACAGGTGGCACGCATCGCTCGCAGCTCGGTGCTCGAAGTGCGTGGGAAAGATTACGTGCTTGCGGCTGAAGCGTTGGGCCTGAGTCGTTTTCGAACGCTGCTCCGGCATGTGGTGCCCAATGCGATCGGGCCGGTGATCGCCGTGTCCACGATCGCACTCGGTGTCTTCATCGTCACCGAGGCGACTCTGTCGTATCTCGGCGTCGGGTTGCCGACGTCGGTGGTGTCCTGGGGTGGCGACATCAACGTGGCGCAGATGCGACTGCGAGCCGGCTCGGCCATCCTGTTTTATCCCGCTGGGGCCCTGGCGATCACGGTGCTGGCGTTCATGATGATGGGCGACGCGCTGCGCGATGGACTGGATCCGGCGTCGAGGGCGTGGCGCGCATGACGGAGCAGGTACTGCTGTCGGTCGAGGGCCTGCAGGTCCGGTTCGGTAGCGATGAACCGGTGGTCCGCGGCGTGGACCTCAGGGTCAGTCGCGGTCAGACCGTCGCCGTCGTCGGCGAATCAGGTTCCGGGAAATCCACCACCGCCGCCGCGATCCTGGGACTGTTGTCGCCCGGGGGGCGAATCACCGGCGGCCGCATCACGTTCGACGGCACCGACATCACCAGCGCCGGCCGGCGGCTGATGCGGTCCATCCGGGGACGCGAAATCGGTTACGTGCCACAGGATCCGATGACCAACCTCAATCCGGTGTGGAAGGTCGGCTTCCAGGTACGGGAGGCGTTGCGGGTCAACACCGACGGCCGCGATGCGCGACGGCGCGCGGTGCAGTTGCTCGCCGACGCCGGCATGCCGGACCCGGCCAAGCAGGCCGGGCGATACCCACACCAGCTTTCCGGCGGAATGTGTCAGCGCGCGCTGATCGCCATCGGGCTGGCGGGACGGCCCCGGTTGCTGATCGCCGACGAGCCGACCTCGGCACTGGACGTCACCGTGCAACGGCAGGTCCTCGACCACCTGCAGCGGCTCACCGATGAACTGGATACCGCGTTGCTGCTGATCACCCACGATCTGGCACTGGCCGCCGAGCGGGCCGAGCAGGTCGTCGTCATTCACCGTGGGCAGGTGGTGGAATCCGGTGCCGCCCAGTCAATTCTGCGTGACCCGGCCCACGAGTACACCCAGCGGCTGGTGGCCGCTGCGCCGTCTGTGACCGCGCGCGACAAACGCGCCACCGAAATCCGCGAGCGGGTGGCCGCCGAGGCGGCCGAACAGGCGGGCGCACAGGATGACATCGTGGTGGTGTCGGAGTTGACCAAGACCTATCCGGAGACCGGGGGTCTACCGTGGCGCCGGGCCGAATTCCTTGCGGTTGAGGCGGTTTCGTTTAAGGTCCGGCGCGCCAGCACGCTGGCGATCGTCGGTGAGTCCGGCTCCGGGAAATCGACGGTGGCGCGGATGGTGCTCGGCTTGCTGCAACCGACTTCGGGCAGCGTTGTGTTCGACGGGACCGACGTCGCCGCGGTGCGCAAAACGCTGGCGTTTCGTCGTCGCATCCAGCCGGTGTTCCAGAACCCGTACAGCAGTCTGGATCCGATGTACCCGGTGTTTCGCGCCATCGAGGAACCGCTGCGCATTCATCGGGTGGGTGACCGACGGCAGCGCGAGCAGACGGTACGTGAGCTGCTCGAGCAGGTGGCGTTGCCGTCGTCGGTGTTCGATCGGCTGCCCCGCGAACTCTCCGGGGGTCAGCGGCAGCGGGTCGCGATCGCGCGGGCGCTTGCGCTGCGACCCGATGTCCTGGTCTGCGATGAGGCGGTGTCGGCGCTCGACGTCCTGGTGCAGGCACAGATCCTCGACCTGCTGGGTGAGTTGCAGGCCAACCTGGGGCTCACCTACCTGTTCATCAGCCACGATCTGGCGGTGGTCCGTCAGATCTCCGATGACGTGTTGGTGATGCGGGGCGGCCGGGTGGTGGAACACGCGCCCACCGAAGCGGTGTTCACCAGCCCCTCCCACGAGTACACCCGGCTGCTGCTGGAGGCCATTCCCGGGGCCTCGGCCGGGCCCCGATAGGTTGGCAACCTGTGACTGACCCGCTGGCTCCGCTGATGGATCTGCCCGGCGTCGCCGAGGCGAGCGACCGGGCCCGCGAGGCGCTGGGCCGTGCCCACCGGCATCGCGCCAACCTGCGCGGCTGGCCCGTGACGGCGGCAGAGGCATCTCTGCGGGCAGCGCGGGCATCCTCGGTGCTGGACGGCGGCCCGGTACGGCTGGAGGACGTCGCGGATGCCGAGGGCGTGAGCGACCCGGTGTTCGGTGGTGCGCTCCGGGTGGCCCAGGCCCTGGAAGGCGGTGGCGGAGCCCTTGTCGCGGTGTGGCAGAAGGCCCCGTTGCAGGCGCTGGCCCGGTTGCACATGCTCGCCGCCGCCGACCTGGTCGACGATGAACGGCTGGGCCGGCCGCGCACCGATGCCGACATCGGGCGGCGGCTGGAATTGCTCGCCGAGGTGGTCAGCCGGCCGACTCAGGCGTCGGCTCCGGTGGTTGCTGCGGTGGCGCACGGCGAATTGTTGACATTGCGGCCTTTCGGCAGCGCCGACGGCGTGGTGGCCCGCGGCGTGTCGCGTCTGGTCACCATCGCCACTGGGCTGGACCCGCACGGGCTCGGGGTGCCGGAGGTGAATTGGATGCGCCAGCCGGCCGCGTACCGCGACGCGGCGTCGAAGTTCGCCTCGGGTACTGCCGACGGTGTGGCGAGTTGGCTGGTGCTGTGTTGCCGCGCGATGCGGTCGGGCGCGCAGGAGGCGCTGGAGATTGCGGAGTCGGTGCCCCGGCGGTAGCTGGCGGATCGCCGGAAAAGCGGTGCGGATATGCAAAGCGGGCGGCGATCCGAATTTATCGAATCGCCGCCCGCCAACACGGTTCTCGGTTACCAAGCGTGCATTTCTGGGCTGCGTGGGTGGCCTCGGCGCGTTTGCGACACTTCCTGCTGCGACCCCACCCAAAGGGCCGTCGGGACAGTCCATTCTTCGCAATTACGCAGGCCCGCAACACTTTTGCCATATCAGTGGCTATGACTCCGCGTGGGTACCGGGAATCGTGCTGGGTGCCCGGGTTGGGAGATCGAACCTTCTCTTCCGGATCGACCTTGGCCTCACCAGGCTGCCGTGATTCCTTTGTACTACTAGACCCCAGGCACAGCAAGGGCTAACCGTGTCAAAGTTGTGCAACGCAAATTAATTGCGCGCACTAAGTATTTGCTGGAGAGCTGGCTGCTAGAAAGCGAAGCGGCGCAGTAAGGCATACGTCACCGCGCCCGCCGCCGCCGCGGTGACACCGACCGCAGCGGTCGTCGCGATCGCGGCCCCGGAGGGTGCGGGGATCCGGTCCCGAAGCGATACCGGCCGCGAGAACGACAGCACCGGCCAGCCCCGCTCGATGGCTTCCCTGCGCAGTCCTCGATCGGGATTGACGACTGACGGGTGACCCACGGACTCCAGCATCGGGAGATCGGTGATCGAGTCCGAATACGCGTAGCAGTGTTCGAGCGGGTAACCCTCGCGGGCGGCCAACTCGCGAATCGCCTGCACCTTGCCTTCGCCGTAGCAGTAGAACCCGACCTCGCCGGTGTACTTGCCGTCCTCCACCACCATCCGGGTCGCCATCGCGTGGGTGGCGCCGAGCGCGCGGGCGATGGGCCCGACGATTTCCTCGCCCGACGCGGACACCACGACGACGTCACGCCCGCACAGCTTGTGTGCGGCGATCAGATCGGCGGCCTCGGCGAACACCAGCGGGGTGACGATGTCGTGCAGTGTCTCGGCGACGATCGACTTCACCTGCGCGACGTCCCAGCCCGTGCACATGTTGGCCAAGTGGGTGCGCATCCGATCCATCTGGTCATGATCGGCGCCGGAAAGCAGGAAGATGAACTGGGCGTAGCTCGACTTCAGCACCGCGCGCCGGTTAAGCAGACCCTGCGCGAAGAAGGGTTTGCTGAACGCCAGGGTGCTGGACTTGGCGATGATGGTCTTGTCCAAGTCGAAGAAGGCAGCGGTGCGGGCACTCGGCGGCGCCGGCTCCGATGTTTGCGGCGAGATTTGCTGCGGCGCGGCCTCGTCGGGGGCGGTCACCAGTCCAGCATAGGGCGGCGAACCCGTGCGACCGCGATGCTGGGCCCAAAGTGGACGGCCGAATACGCCTGTTGTCTTTCTGCCCACCGCATTTACACGGCTCAAGCCCTCATTTCCTTGCGCGGAGTACTTGCGTGAATCCCGGCTGGCATGTGTATAGTAAGCATTACTCGGCCTTGAGCCGAGGGTGTATCAGCCCGACCCCCCGGGGCTGATACACGACGACCTCCGCCTCCTCCCCCCCTGGCGGGGGTCGTCCCTTTTCTGGGGTAAAAATCCTCCTCGCCCGGCGCGAAATCCCGCGACGCATGCGTTGCGGGAGTGAACGTTGTTCCAGAACGCATCGGCGCCCAGCGAACGAATTGGTGCACAGACCGGTCTTTCTCCACAGATCCCGCTTTGGCACTGGTGTCCAATACTTGCCGCGCCGCACCGTGGAGTCGTGAAACAAGTTTTTCCCGCCGGCAGCCGCTCCGAGCCCATCGCGTCGGGGGTGCTGGCGATCCTCGAGCAGCAACACCTGCGCGAAGAAATCGACCGCATCGCAGCGGCCGTCGGGGTGCGGGTTGTGCATGCCGGTGGGCGAGGTTCGGTGAGCAGAAAGTCGTGGTCAGCGGCTGCGGCAGTGGTACTCGATCAGAAGGCGGCGCAGCGGTGCGGCCAGGCCGCGCTGCCGCGGCGCGCCCATGTGAGCGTGTTGTCCAATTGCGATGCCGACGCCGCGGCGTGGGCGGCCGCGGTGGCTGTAGGTGCCGAGCGGGTGCTGAAGTTGCCGCAACAGGAGCACGAGCTGGTGGGCGAACTCGCCGAAGCCGCGGAGTCGGCGCGCGACGGCAGCCGTCACGGCGAGGGCGTGGCCGTCATCGGAGGGTGCGGTGGTGCCGGTGCCTCGCTGCTGGCCGCCGCCCTCGCTCAGACCGCGGGCGATGCGCTGCTGCTCGACCTCGACCCGTGGGGTGGTGGCATAGATCTGATGGTGGGAGGGGAGTCCACTCCCGGATTGCGGTGGCCTGACCTGGCGATTGCGGGTGGACGGCTGAGTTGGCCGGCGATCCGCGAGGCACTGCCGCGGCAACACGGAGTAAGCGTGCTGTCGGGTACTCGGCACTGCTACGAGCTGGAACCCGCTCCGGTGGCCGCGATCGTGGAGGCGGGCCGCCGGGGCGGCGTCACTGTGGTCTGCGATCTCCCGCGGCGGCTGACCGAGGCAGCGCAGGCCGCCTTGGACAGTGTCGACCTGGTGGTCCTGGTCAGCCGGTGCGATGTTCGGGCCTGCGCGGCGACAACGGCACTGGTACCGGTGCTGCGCGCGATCAATCCCAACCTCGGACTGGTCGTCCGCGGACCTGCGCCGGGGGGACTGCGGGCGGCCGAGATAGCCGACATCGCGGGCGCGCCCCTGCTGGCGTCGATGCGTGCCGAGCCCGGGTTGTCCGATCAGCTCGAGCGCCGCGGCCTGCGATTGGGGCGCAGATCCGCGCTGGCCGCGGCAGCTCGCTCGGTCCTCACGGTGTTGCCGAGCAGACGAAGGGCTTCCATCGGGAGCGCGGCATGAACGGATCGCTGATCGAACGCGTGAGGGAGCGGCTGGCTGCCGAACCGGGGCCGCTGAGGCCCAGCGTGGTCGCCGCGGCGATCCGCGCCGAATCCGGCGGGATACTCGGCGACACCGAGGTGTTGGCCAATCTTCGGTTATTGCAGACCGAACTGACCGGCGCCGGCATCCTCGAACCGTTGCTGCGCGCGGAGGACACCACCGACGTGCTGGTGACGGCACCGGACAAAATATGGATAGATAATCGAAAGGGTTTGCAGCGCAGCCATATTCGATTTGCCGATGAGGCTGCGGTGCGACGACTGGCGCAACGGCTGGCGTTGGCCGCCGGCCGGCGGCTCGACGATGCCCAGCCGTGGGTGGACGGACAGCTGACCGGGATCGGAGCCGGTGATTTCGCGGTGCGGTTGCATGCCGTCCTGCCGCCGGTGGCGGCCGGGGGAACGTGCGTGTCATTGCGGGTGCTGCGGCCGGCCACCCAGGACCTGGCGGCGCTGACGGCCGCGGGCACCGTCGCTCCCCGGGCCGCGGAACTGCTGTCCGACGTCATCGCCGCGCGGCTGTCATTGCTGGTGTGCGGCGGGACTGGCGCCGGCAAGACGACGTTGCTGGCGGCCATCCTGGGCGCCGTTTCGCCGACCGAGCGAATCGTCTGCGTCGAGGACGCCGCCGAGCTGGCTCCCCAACATCCCCACCTGATCAAGCTCGTCGCGCGGTGCGCCAACGTCGAGGGTGCCGGCGAGGTCACGGTGCGCCAACTGGTCCGTCAGGCGTTGCGGATGCGTCCCGACCGGATCGTCGTCGGAGAAGTCCGCGGAGCCGAGGTGGTCGATCTGTTGGCCGCACTCAACACCGGGCACGAAGGGGGAGCCGGCACGGTGCACGCCAACAGCCCGGGCGAGGTTCCCGCCCGGCTCGAGGCGCTCGGCGCCCTGGGTGGACTCGACCGCGGCGCGTTACACAGCCAGCTCGCGGCCGCGGTCTTATCTGTAGGCGGTTAAGGGGTGTTTCTGGTTGTGTCCCATGATGTCGTTGAGGGTGGTTTCCTTCGTGGGGGACAGTGTTATCTGTGGGTCGTATCTGATGGTGGCGGTGTTGTTGAGATTCGTTGGCGTTGCTGGTGGATGGGGCGATGTGAGTAGTGCGTCCTGGGGTCGGTGGGTGGGGTGTGGGGATGGGGCCGCTCAAGCTTCGGCGGGAAGGCGCGGTGCTTTTATTGGAATCCGGCGAGGGTGATGTGAAGGGCGTGTTGTAGTTGGGTGTGCAGTGGCGGGGTGGTGGTGTTGAGCCAGTGTTGGAGCACGATTTGTGCAGTGCTCAGGGCTGTGTGGATGAGCAGTGTGGGGCGGATGTCGGTGGTGGGGTCGGTGTTCATGCGGGTTGCGACCATGGTGGTGAGTTGGCGGGTTTGGTTGTCGCTGAGCAGTGTTGAGCTGTTGAGTAGGTGTGGTGCGGTCTGCAGGGCTTGTTTCCACTGTTGGGAGTGTCGGTTGGCTGTTTCGCCGAGGTGATCGGCGAGGAGGTGGATGAGGGAGGTGGCCGCTGTTTCGGTGTGTGGGCGGGTGTTGTAGGTGGTGGTGATGTGGGCGATGGCTTGTTGGATCGGTGCGGTGAGTAGGTGTTCTTTGTTGGGGGCGTGGCGGTAGTAGGTGCTGATGGAGATGCCGGCGGTGGCGGCGATGTCGTCGGTGGTGACTGCGGAGTAGCCGTGTTGGGCGAAGAGTTGGTGTGCGGTGGCGTGGATGTGGGTGAGTAGTTCGGTGCGGCGTCGGTCTCTGAGGGTGGGGGGTGTGGGGTTGGCGGTGGTCATGGTCGGTCCCGGTGGGTGTGCCTAGGTTTGGGCGGGAGCGGGTTTGTGGCGCAGTGGGTTTCGTTGTGGCCACCAGCTGATTTCGCGGAGCAGGGTGGCGATGGCGGGCACGGTGAGGGTGCGCACGACGAAGGTGTCCAGGAGTAGGCCGCAGCCGATGATGAGTCCGGCTTGGATCATGATTGCTATCGAGCCGATCATGAGGCCGAACATGCTGGCGGCGAAGATGAGTCCGGCGGAGGTGATGACGGAGCCGGTGTTGGCGATGGTGCGGAGCACGCCGACGCGGATGTTGCGGGTGGATTCTTCGCGGAGTCGTGAGATGAGCAGCATGTTGTAGTCGGCGCCGACGGCGACCAGGATGATGAACGCCAGAAGTGGTACGGGCCAGGCAATTTCATTGCCGAGGCCGTATTGGAATACCAGGGTGCCGATTCCTAGTGATGCCCCGTAGTTGAGGATGACGGTGCCTAGTAGGTAGAGCGGTGCGACCAGGGCGCGGAGTAGGACGATCAGGATGAGGCCGACGACGAGCAGGGTGGCGATGGCCATCAGACGGAAGTCGGCGGAGAGCAGGCGTTGGATGTCTGCGTTGACGGCGGGGAATCCGGCGATGGCGATGGTGGTATTGGCCAGTGAGGTGTTGGGGCGTGCTGCGTCGGCGACTTCGGTGAGTCGGCGGGCCAGGGTCATCGCGTCGCTGCTGTAGGGGTCGTAGCTGGATTCGATGGCGTAGCGGGCGGTTTTGCCGTCGCCGGACAGGAAGTGTTTGGCGACGTCGGCGAATTGTTGGTTGTCGAAGACGTCGTTCGGGAGGTAGAAGCCGCTGGCGGTGTCTGTTCCGGTTGCTGAGCGTGCTGATTGTTGGAGTTGGGCGGCGATTTTTCCCATGCCGGAGAGCGTTTCGAGGTTGCTGTCGACGAGGGTGTGGACGCCGGTGGCCAGGGCGTGGGCACCGGATGCGAGTTGGTGGACGCCGGTTTGGAGCTGTCCGATGTTGGCGGCGAGGTCGCCGGAGCCTGCGGCGCCTAAGGCGTTGTCCAGGGTGGTGATGAGCCGGGTCACTTCGGCGAGGGTGCCGCCGCCGGCGTTGGTGTCCGGCTGATAGAGGTCGGCGAGGGTGGTGAGGTGGTCGAAGAATCCGTTGTCGCGCAACGTGATGAGTAGTTGGGCTTGGTCGTGCAGTTGGGTGCATTCGGTGGCGGCGGCGCAGGCGGGCCAGCTGCTGATCGCGGCGATGAGGGGTTCGAGAGTGGCGATGGCGGTTTGGGCTTGTTCGGCTTGGTGGTGTAGTGCGGGTCCAGAGGCGATCGCGTGCTCGACGGTCGGGGCGGTAGTGGAAAGCTCTTGCAGCAGCGACCGCAAACGCTGGGTTTGGATGCCCGCGGTTTGGGCTTTGCCTAAGAGCCCGATCAGCGGGGTCAGCGCGGTGCCCAGGCTGGTGTCGAGTTGGGTGAGCCCGTCGGCGAGCTGGTCGGCGCCGTTGGCGAGTCGGCCCAGATCGCTGCGGCGGGATTGGCCGTCGTTGACCGCGCCGGCGAGCCGGTCGCCGATTTGGCCGTTCTGCCAGGACAGTTGGGCTTGTTCGAGGCGGTTACCGCCGGGGCGGGTAACTCCGGAGACTTTGGTGACACCGGGTAGTTGTGCGATGCGGGAGGCCATTTCGTCGAGGTCGGCCAGTCCTCGGCTGGTGCGCATGTCGGTGGGTGATTGCACGACCAGGAACTCGGTGATCACGGTGTCTTTGCGGAAGTGGCGATCCAGCAGTCGATACCCTTCGTTGCTGGCTGAGGTGGTGGTTTGGCCGTGGCGGTCGTCGTAGCTGATGCGCATGGTGGTCGCCACCGCGCAGAGCGCTAGGACGAAGATCAGGCTGGCTGCCAGCAGCGGCATGGGGCGTCGTACGACGGCCACCGCGATCTGGTTCCAGTAGCGGCGGGTCCGGTCGGTGTTGGGTTCACCGATCCCGCGGCGGGCGGCCAGCGTGAGTACGGGGGGAAACAGGGTGACCGTGGCCGCGAACCCGATGACCACGGCGATGGCGCAGGCCGGGCCGAGTGCGGCGAAGACACTCAGTTCGGCGAAGGTCATGGACAGAAATGCCAGCGCGACGGTGGCGGCGGAGGCCGCGATGACACGGCCGATGGTGGCGGTGGCGTGGATGACCGCGGCCTGGGCGGGCACGTGTTGGCGGCGCTGTTCGTGGTAGCGGCTGATTAGGAACACCGAGTAGTCGGTACCGGCGCCCAGCAGGATCACCGTCATGAACGCAATGGTGAATTGAGAAACCGGCATGCCGGCTTCACCGAGTCCGGAGAGCACACCGCGCCCGACCGCGAGGCTGACACCGATGACCAGCAGCGGCAGCATCGCGGTGAACACCGACCGATAGATCAGCAGCAAGATCATCGCGATCAGCCCGGCGGTGGCCACCGAGATGAGGATCAGATCTTGTTCAGCGGAGTCGATTTGATCGCTGAAGGTGGCCGGCGGGCCGGTGACACGCACGGTGGTCGGCGAGTGCCCGAAAACCTCGGCGACGATCCCGCGTACCGCCCGCACCGATTCCGCGGCACTGGGATCACCGAGGGTTCCGGCCACCCCCACCGGCACATACCATGCTTTGCCGTCCGCGCTGAGGGCTTGCGCTGCGGTGACCGGGTCGGCCAAGAGGTCTTGGACCTGCTGGACGTGGCTGGTGTCGGCCCGTAACCGCTGGATCAGCGCGTCATAGCGCTGCCGGACCGGCGGGGTCAGCCCGCTGGGATCCTCCATCGCGACGAAGATCGTGGTCTTGGAGCCTTGTTCACCGAACGCCGAGCCCATCCGGTCCACGGTCTGCAGCGACGGCGCACCGGGCGGTATCAGATGCACCGACTGGTGCTTGACGACCGTTTCCAGTTGCGGGAAAAGGATCGCCAGCACCACCGCGGCGACGATCCAGGCTCCGATCACCAACGTTGTATGCCGGATCGCGAAGCCCGACAGCCGCGCCAGGCGCTCACTGTAGGTGTCGCGGCCCCGCGCCGCCGCCGCGGCGTCACGCTGCTCCTCGGGGCGGCTCAACGTCGCCATGCCCGCATCGCCCCAGCCCTTGATTACCATCCCGGCCCCCCGGCGGCATTAAGAAAACTGTCGGTATCGCAACAGTACTCTCGGTATCTTCGTGCGGCATCTGGCGAATCGCAACACCCCCGATTGCCGATCGCCGCCTGCCCGCGCGGTCACGCCACTGCCCCCCGCCAGCGGCAGTCGCGACTGCGCTCAGTCCGACATCTCCCGGTTCATCAATTCGTCGTCGAGATAGGAACACGACCGCGGCGGATAGTGGCGGGGACGCACGCGATCGCCCGTGGTCGCGACCCGGGCGTGCCCGAGCTTGGCCAGGTCGTGGCGGACGTGGCGGACCTCCTCGACGAGCGCCACGCCGGGCAGCAGCCGCTTGGCCGCCCGCGCCACCGCTGCGCCGGTGCGCCCGGTAGCTGTTGCAAGCCGCCGTTTCGGCGACGTCGCCGCCGTCGGGCCCTGGATTTGGCGCCGGATGAGTTCCCGGCGTTGTAAGTGATTCACCATGGCCTTACCCCCTCGGTGTTGGCCTGCGCGGCGATGCCAGTACTAATGGTATCTCTCCGATACTAACAGTATCGTTTCGGAGAGCGCCAGTCCCGTAGCGGTGCGGGTCCGCGGTATCGGCGTCAACGCCCAGCGGTGAGGATTACGGTGAACAGGTGGAGTCGGGTGCAGAGGAACGCGTGGTCGATGACGACGACGAGGTGGATCCACGCCTGGCGCGGTCACGGACCCGGCTGCTCGACGCCGCGGCCAAGCTGCTCAGTGCCGGCGGTGTCGAAGCTGTCACCATCGAGGCAGTGACCAAGGCCTCCAAGGTGGCAAGGACCACCCTGTACCGCCACTTCACCAGCTCCACCCACCTGCTGGCCGCCACCTTCGAGCGGCTGCTGCCCCAGGTCAGCCCGCCGCCGGCGCAAGGCCCGCTGCGCGAACAGCTCATCGAGCTGCTGAACCGGCAAGCGGTCCTGTTTCAGGAGGCACCGTTGCACGCCACCACGCTGGCCTGGGTCGCCCTGGGGCCAACACCGCAGCGCCCCGACGAGGTCCGTGACCGCTACGCCCTGCGCGCCCGCGTCGTGGCCCACTATCGGCAGCCTTTCGCCGAGCTGTTGCAAAGCCCTGCCGCCGCCGAACTCGACGACTTCGATGTTGACCTCGCCATGTGCCAACTCGTCGGCCCGATCGCCTTCGCCCGCCTGACCGGCCTGCGCGCCATCAACCGCGAGGACTGCGAACACCTCATCGACGACTTTCTCAACGCCCACGCCCGCACCCGATAACGCCGGCCGGTTCGACGCCGTCGGCAACCAGGGACTCACCGCTGCACCGCCCACCGTTGTGGTACGAAGGTCGCGTCCTAAAGCCGGTGTAAAAGGGGCCGGGCGTAGGTTCTGCTTCGAGACCGCCAAGTCATCGAAGGAAAGGACCTACGCCCGTGCCTGCACGAGTATCGCCGACCGATCGTGTTCGCGCCAAGATCGACGAGTTGTTCGCCTCGGATCGTGAGTTGCCCGAGATCCTGGAGGAGGTGGCACGGCTGGGTGCGCAGTTGCTGATGCAGGCCGCGTTGGAGGCCGAGATTACCGAGTTCTTGGGCCGTGAGCGCTACCAACGCAGCGCCACCGCAGCAGACGCGCAGCCCGGTGCGCGTAACGGTTATCGGGCTGCGACGGTCAAGACCACTGCCGGTCCGATCACCCTGGAGCGGCCCAAGCTGCGCGGCACGACCGCCGCGTTCGCCTCACGGCTGTTCGGCAAGCACGTCACCAAGACCAACGCGCTGGAATCGCTGGTGATCGCTTCGTTCGTGCGCGGGCTGTCGGTGCGCGATGTCGAAGCCACCCTCGCCGATGCGCTGGGTGATCAGGCCGCGATCTCGAAATCGACTGTCTCCCAGATATGTCAAGCCATCAAGACCGAGTACGACACCTGGGCGCGGCGCCCGCTCGGCGATGTGGTGCTCGATTACCTGTTCCTGGATGCCTCCTTCTTCCGGATGCATCCCGGCTCACCAGCCGAGCCGATCCTGGCCGCGTGGGGCATCACCACCGCCGGCAAGCCCATCTTCGTGGGCCTGGCCCCCGGAGTGGCGGAGTCCACCGACGCCTGGGCGGGTTTCCTGACCGATCTCACCGAGCGGGGGCTGGGGTGTCCGCTGCTGGTCGTCTCCGACGGCGCGGCCGGCCTGATCGCGGCGATCGAGCAGATCTTCCCGACCGCGCTGCGTCAACGCTGCCTGATTCACCGAGTCCGCAACGTGCTGGCCAAGATTCCCGCCGGGATGCAGGCCGAGATCCGCGACGGCTACTGGGCCTGCTTCGACACCGCCGAGGCCACCACCGAGGCCGGCCCCAACCTCGTCGAACTCATCGACGCCCGACTGGACGTGTTCGCGGCCCGCTACGCACCCACCTACCCCGCGGCGATGAAGATCCTGCTCACCGACCGCGCGGGCCTGACCGCTTACCTGCGGTTCCCGCCCGAACATCAGCACCGTATTCGGCATTCGAACTTCATCGAACGCACCTTCGGTGAAACCCGCCGCCGCACAAAGGTTATCGGTCGCTTCCCCGGCGAAACCAGCTGTGTCAGCATCGCCTGGGCCGTACTGGACCGCGCATCTCGCGGCTGGCGCGGACTCGCCATGACCCCGGCCGGGGTACGCCAGCTCCAAGACCTACGCCGCAGCCTGCTGCACCCACCCCGACAACTACGGCCCCAGCACGCCCCAGACTCCGCGAGCAGCACCACCGAAGCCATCAGCGCAACGGCGTAACATCACCCACCGAAGCCAGAAGCTCCGAAGGACCATTTACACCGGATTACGGACGCCACCTGGTACGAACGGTAGCGTAGGGATACTGCTCGTAGCGGGGGGTCGGTATGGGTGACTGTCGGGCCGGTGGAACACGATCACCGTCGAGAGCGGGTTGCCCGGGGCGGGCTCGCGGATCCGGCGCCGAGATGTCATGACCGCGGCGCAGCCTGCCGCTGACGCACCCCACGCGAGTGCGATCCTGGATGCGACCCTGCATGCGGCGACCCGCGGGGGCTATAGCGCGGTACAGATGCGTGCGGTGGCTGATGTCGCCGGCATTGGTGTGGGGACGCTGTACCGGTATTTCCCGTCCAAACCGCACCTGCTGGTCGCGGTGTTGCGTCGCGAATTCGACCGACTGGCCGCCGAGTGCGCGTGGCACCACCACGACATCACGCCTGCCCGGCGGGTCGCCGCCCTGACCTCACGACTGCACGCCGAATGGCAGCTCGACCCGAAACTGACCGAAGCCACCACCCGCGCCCTGGTGGTCGCTGATGCCACCGCAGCGCCCACCGTCACCCAAGCCGCCGACATCCTGCACCAGCTTTTCGCCCGCGCCCTGGGCGGCAACACCGTCACCGAGCGCCACCACGACCTCGCCGGACTGATCACCGATGTGTGGCTGGCCAACCTCACCGCGTTCAGTGGCCACCGGCTCTCGGCCGGCCAAGCACGTGAGCGCATCGACCGGGGCACCGGACTGCTGCTGCGCCACGCCTTCGGGCCAGTCGACCGCTGAGCGGCGCGTCCAATTGCCCGCTTAGGTGGCCGAGTCCCGTCGTTCCAGTTCGCCTTGCAGGACCGCGATGATCTGGTCGCGTTCACGCAGTTGGGTGCGCAGTCGCGCGATGTGGGTGTCTTTGGCGGTCAGTCGGTTGCGCAGTGCGGCGACGATGCTGGACTCGCCCGGCTCCGGTGCGGGCGGCGGGCCCTCGCCGACCGCCCTCAGCGTGCGGTGCGCCTCGATCTGGGCCAGCAGCTCGGGACGGTTGTGGATGCTTTTGCGGGTCACTCCGGCGCGGCGGGCGACGCTGCTGATGGTGATGTCGGCCTTCTCGCGGCGCAGGCTTTGCAGTGCTTTGCGGGCTCGGGTGTCGACGGAGTCCCGTCTTTTCTGGGTGTGGGCGGCCAGAGCGTTCAGCGATGCTTGTGTGGCGGTCACGGGCGTTGCCGCGGGTCGGCTTTGTGCAGGGCCGAGTCGTGGGCGCCGCGGGTGGCGATCGGCGTCAACGGCAGCCGCTTGTGGGTGCCGGCGCCGCTGATCCAGGCCGCGGTGTCGGACTGTTCGGCGGCCAGCCGGTCCAGGATGGCTTCCAGGGAGTGTAGCTCGCGCAGCCGGGCGGCGATCCAGACGTTGTCGTCGGTCAGTTCCCGGCCGGTGCGGGTGCGGTATTGATCACGGCGCAGCTCGATCAGCGCCAAGGTTCTGGCATGCTGATCAGCCAACTCGGCCCGGTGGGTGACATCAGTTGCGAAATGCCCACAACTCAAACACGCGTTCCCCCTGTCGCACGATTTCAACGGCGGCAGGAGACACACTCCGTTGGGCAGCACCCGGTCGGTGCGGGCCGACAGTTGAGTCATATCCAGGATGTCAGCGGGGCTGATCGCGATCTCGACGCCGTGGGCGCCGATCTTCTTGTGCTTGAGAAACTCTGCTTCCGCGGTGGCGGACAGGGTCGCGGCATAGCGCATCGTCATCTCCGGGCTCTTGTGCCCCAGATAGCGCTGCACGACATGGATGGGGACCCCGTCGTTGAGCAGCTCGGTGGCCCGGGTGTGGCGCAGCCGGTGGGTTTGACTGAACCGTAACGGATTTCCCGCCGCATCGGTCAGGCCGTGCAGGTCGTCGAGTTTGACCAGCGACTGGGAATAGGTGGCGTATGGGCGGGGCCGCTGGCCGTTGAGGTTGCTTTTGGTGCCGATGAACAAGTACTTGGGTGTCAGGTGCGGAAACCTCGCCTTCAGCCAGCGGTGTTGTTCGGCAATGACGTTGACCACCGCTTGCTCGACCAGGATGGTCGGCTCCACCCCGTCGACTTTGGTCTGCTGGTAACGCAGCTTGGCGACGAATGCATCAGGGTCAGCGTTGTCGACGTCGGGCGACGTTCCCGGGATGGGTTGCAGCGGCTGGTGGTCGAGCATCAGGATTTCAGAGGCCCGCCGCCCGGTGAGGGCCTGCAGCAGCCAGATCCGGGCGGCCTGGGGATCACCGAGGCCTTTGACCAGCGAGACGCTGCCATCGGGATGGGTCAGCCCGACCAGGGCGGTGCGGTCGGCGGCCAGCACGTCGAGGTAGGCCAGCATGCGTTGCAGTTCGGCGGTGGAGTACCAGGTCAGCTCGCGGGGCCGGTGGGCGCGGCGGGTGCGGAAAGCTGGGCCCCACAACCGTGTGTGTGCCGCACTCAGTTGCGCCCAGCGCGGTTCGCCGGTGGCCGCGGCCGCCTCGGGGCCGTGGTCGACCATGAACGTGTAGAACACCTGGGTCTGAGACTGGGTAGCGTCAATGGCGGCCTGGGACAGGGGTTTGTCCGGCTTGGCCCCTGCGGCAGGTGATTTGAGGTATTCGGTGAATTCGGTGAACATCAGCCGCAGCTGGGCGGGATCCTCGGTGAGTACGGGGTCGGTGGCGCCGCGGGCGGCCAGAAACGGTCCGAGGTGTCGCGCGGTGTCGCGGCAGCGTTCCACCGCTGAAGACCACCGCAGCAGCTCGGCGTCTAGACAGGTCCGTAGCCAGAACCGGACCCCTTCGCGCAGCCAGGCCGGGGTGATCGCGGCAAGGTTCAGGGTCAGGTCGTGTCGGGGCTCGTGTTCGCGTTGCGGAATGCGGGGATCGGCCTGCAGGTCCCAGATGTCGTGCGCCCACCAGGCGGTGTCGGTGCAGCGCACCGACAGATACAGGTGCAGATGCTCCACCAAGTGAGTGATGTTGCGTCGGGCACCGGCAGAGGGCAGCCGGGCGTTGCGTTTCTCGAAGACCAGCATCGCCGCCCGCACGATCGCGGCGGACTCCAGGTCGGTGATGCTGGCCGGTGGGCGGCGGCGTTGGCCGCGGTATTCGGTGGCCGCGGCGCTCAACGCCTGGCCGGCCCAGCGCAGCAGCGACGGTTCGATCTTGCGCAGGCCTTCGTGGTGACAACACCACACCCACCAGGCGATCTCGTCGGCGAACCGTGGCGGCACCGCGGCGGGGGTGAAGTCGTGCTCGGCGCGGCCGCGGTGTTCACGCAGGTAGTACCGGTTACGCAGGAACACGGTATCGGCGGGTGCGGCGTCGATCTGATAGACCGGGCGCCGCCAGGCCTCGGGCACGGCCGACCACTGCGCCTGCCACGACGGACTGGATTGGCGGGCAACAGGTGTGGGGTCGTCACGGCTGGGCATCGGTGAGCCCTTTCCAGCCGGCCACATAGTTGCGCCAGTGCGCCAGGCTGCGCATCTCGGCGTCCTCGGTGACCCACCCGTAGGTCGACAGGGTGGTCTGGACGTCGGCGTGCCCGAGGCGGCGCATCACCACGTGCGCGGGCACCCCGGCCAGCAACAGGGCGGTGGCGTGGGTGTGTCTCATCCAGTGCGGAGTCCACTCCGGCGGCAACTGCGGGTGAGCACCTTTGATGCCGCGGACCTTCTCATAGATCGTCTCCATCCGCATCGGTGAGAACTGCTCTCCCCGAGCAAGATTGACGAACACAAAATGGGTGCTCAGATCGGGGACCGTCACGTCGGCAGCCATCGCGACGAGCTGCCACACATACTCCGAATACAGCGCTTCCAGATCATCACCGATATAGAGCCGCCGCGTCCCGGTCTTGGCCCGCACCCCGTGCGGATGGTCCTGGCGGTCGACGACATCGAGGAACGGGGTCCCGCCGGCGCCGATGTGAAAGTCGTGATGGCGCAGACATAACGCCTCACCGGGACGCATCCCCGTCTCCGCGAGCACCGCGAAATACAAGCGGTTACGCACCGCGGCCGGCCCACCCGACCACCCGCCGTCGCCGGTCTGGACCGAGCAGCCATCCAGAATCGCGTTGACCTGCTCAGGCGTGAGAACCGGGGTGGCGCTGCGGCCGGGGCTGCGCAGGCCATAGATCGGGCGATCCCCCTGACGCTGCGGTCCGACCCCGTCGAGGAACCCCACGTAGCGGCGGTAGCGCCGCGCCGAGCCGCGGGAGGTGAACAACCGCTGGTAGGGCAGATCGGCGCCGTGTGCGTCGGCGTGATATCGATACATCGACAACACCGCCGCCGCCCGCGGCTGCAGTGATGACGCCGCCAGCTTCTGGGCCGGTGGTCCGATCCTGGCTGCGCCGGGCAGATCCCCGGTGCGCAGATACCGCAGGAACTGCCCGAACAGTCTGGTGGGAAAGTCATCCCAGGCATGCCCGGTGTGCTCGAGGACGGTGAACCACTCGGCGATCCCCGCCGCATACGCCCGCACCGTGTTCGGCGAACCGCCGCCATCGCGCAGGAACCGCAGATACTGCGCGGCCGCAGGGATCGGCAGATGGTCGGCACCGACCACGGTGTGGGTGTCGGGCTCGCCGTCGCTGAAACTCACCCGCTGAACTCGCGCCACTAGTCAGTCCCCGACCCAGACAGACCTTCAGCCCCGCCGCCGCCGGCCCACCGGAAACCTCACCACATTGGAGTGCGTGCCGGTCATCGCCACCACCGATGCCGGCTCCTCGACCACCCGCGCAGTGTTGGCCGGCGGCCCGGTGCGCTGACCAACGGCGAAGTCCTCCAACATGTCCTGCGGCCAGATCAGGCCGTACGGGGCCAACATCACCGGCGACGTCGCCGAGAACGCCATCTCCAACCACTTACTGAGCAGCCGCGGACGCTCCACCTCGCGGTCTTTCCAGCCCGGCTCGACCCGGCCCCACGTGGTGTCGGTCTCGGTGTTCGTGCGGGTGTAAAGCTGGCGCCGCAATGCCTCAAACCGCTCGTCGCTCAACAGCTTCGAGGTATGCAGATGCTTGAGCAACGCCCCCAGTGAAATCCCCCAGCGGGCCTTGACCGGCAACAACTCCGCCAACGACGGTGCACGCGAGACCTCATCGGCCAGCACCGCCGCCGGCGCCAAGAACTCCGAAGCGAACGCTGAGGCCTGCTCTTCCCGCTCCTCGTTGACCGATCCCGCGGCATGCAACACCAGATGCCCCACCTCATGCGACAGCGTCCACCGAGTCCGCTCCCACGAACTCGACTGCCGCACCACAATCAACGGCCTGGTGTTGAACTCACCGACCCGCACCGAATACCCCAGATGCTTATCGAGCTTGCCGGTGGAATCCTCATCGCCGAGGATGCGCCGCGACGACGACGTCAACAGCCGGCGCATCACAATCGCCACCCCGTTGCGTTCAATCTCATGCGTCAGATAACCGATCGGCGCATCCGGGTCCAACCCCCACGCCTTGCGGACCTCCGCAGCCGCCTGATCCACCGGTGTCTCACTGTCGAGCACCGGTACCCGCACCGGCGGCAACTTCACCCGAGTGTGCAACTCGTCGAGGAACTCACCTGCCAACGCCGCGAACTGCGCCAGATACTCCCGCTCGGTCGCCGTAATCGACCGCGGCGCCCGGAACAGCAGATCCCGGGGATGCACGCGCGAGGTCGGCACCGTGGTGAAGAACTTCGCCGGGAACCTCAACACCGCCACCAAGCGCTCAAAGTCCTCGGCCGACAATGTGGTCGTCGCCGAACGTTCCACCCGGTTGAGCCGAGAATGCTTCCAGCCCAACGATTCCATCACTGCGGTCACGGTCATCGCCCGGATCACCCGGGCCTGGTTGACCCGTAACCCGTACACATCCACGGTCGTGTTCATCGCAGCCCCGATTCAATAACGACCCCGCGACAAGTTGTGCGTCGCCCCCCACTGCGACGACCCGCTAGGCCGGTTCTGGCTGGTCGGGGTCGTCGGTACCCGAGGCCGCCGATGGTGGAGCCCATTCGCCGAAGTCGTCGGTGGGCACGATCGGAGCCGGGGGTGGGCCCAACAATAGCGGCGACTCGGTGACCGGTGGCAACGGTGTGGACGCCAAAATCTGTACCCGAGAAGCGTTGTCGATATCGATCACCGCCGCCAACTCCGCTTCTGCCAGGCCATACCCGTCCTTGGTCGGCCACCACAACGCGGCGATGTCCGGCTTGCCCATCGGGGTGGATGTCGGCGCCGGGAACAACCGCGTCTGCGCACCCTCGTCGAGGGTCATCTGCTCCCCAGGAGCCGCCGCCGTCGCCGCCATGGGATGCTGACCGCCGCCGGGGGTGATGACCATGCGGACCCGCTCGCCGTGCAGCACCCGCGACGGCCAGCGCCGCAGCCGGAAATCCATCCCGCGTGAATCGGACAGCTGAACCGAGAGCCCACTGCCGCACGAGCTCAGCAGCGTGTCGCCCGGCATCGGGCCGCGCAACTCGCGCTCCCGCAACACCAACAATCGCACGTTCGCGCAGAACGCCAACCCGTGGACATCCCGCGGATCCTCGAACCACGGCTTGTACATCGCGGCGACCTTCGGGATCACCCTCTCCAAGTCGTAGCGCAACGTCGCGCAGGACGGCCGATGATCGGCAACGATCCGATCCAGCCACCTTTGTAGGTTCATGAGGCGAATTTCGCACACTAAAGCAGTCTGCGCAAGTAACACGCCCAACTGTTACTCCGCCCATTAATGTGCAACTTCCCACCACCATAGGATACATGTATCTCACGATAAATAATCAGATCAACGCGCATATATTGCTAGCCATAGACCAGGTAATTACAGATAAGGCGTGCAGGTGCTACTCCACATGACCCGGGATCGGGCCGGACGGCGACGACTCGACGAGATCGCGTTGTTGCGCCGATCCGAAGGCGGGCTGGTCCGGGCGATCACGGCGTGGCATGCGGACCGAGGCGGCACAGAAGCCGCCGCGGAGTTGGACGCGATCGTGCGAACCCGGATGCCTACGTGACGGGCCCGCAGCTTTCGGCGCTGCTGCTGTCGTTGGCGCTGCTGGTGTCACCGGCGTCACCGCGGGTCCGGCTGGTTCCCGCGGCACCGGCTCGGCGACTGGTGGTCGGCGCGCGGGCACTCGGCTGGCTCTGCGCGGGTGCCTGCGCGGTGGCGTCTTTGCTGCTGCCGTGGACGACGGTCGTGTCGGGCGCCCTGGCAGGCACCGTCGTGGCCGTTCGGTACCGCCGGCGCATCCGCGGTCGGCGTGGCGCCGAAGAAGGCCGGGCGCTGGAAGCGGGCCTCGATGTGCTGGTCGGTGAACTGCGGGTGGGTGCCCATCCGGTCCATGCGTTCGACGTGGCCGCCGATGAGACTGCCGGTGCGGTAGCTGCGGGTATGCGAGCGGTCGCGGCGCGGGCCCGGTTGGGTGCCGACGTCGCGGCTGGCCTGCGTACCGCGGCGGGATCATCGGTGCTGCCGCAGCACTGGGAACGGCTGGCGGTGTGCTGGCAGCTGGCCACCGACCACGGCCTGGCGGTCGCCACGCTGATGCGGGCTGCGCAGCGCGATATTGCTGAGCGGCAACGCTTCTCGGCGACGGTCGGGTCAGGTTTGGCGGGTGCCCGTGCGACCGCGGTCATCCTCGCGGGGTTGCCGTTGCTGGGGTTGTTGCTCGGGCAGCTGATCGGCGCGCGGCCGGTGCGCTTCCTGTTCGGTGGCTACGCGGGCGGGTGCTTCCTGATGGCGGGCGTGGCGCTGACCTGCGTCGGACTGTGGTGGTCGGACCGCATCACCGATCGCGCGGCCGCGGCATGAGTGTCGCGGCGGCGTTGCTGGCGGTGGCACTGCTGATCGGCGCAGGCCCGTCGGTGGTCCGCGCTCGTGCCGGACTGCAGGTGCGGTCGTTCCCTCCCCGCCGACAGGGTCAGCGCGGTCCGGACCCCCTGGGGGTGGCATCGAGCCTCGATGTGCTTGCGGTGTGCCTGCGAGCGGGCATGGCCGTCGCGACTGCCGCGTCGGCGACCGCGACGTCGGCGCCGCCGCGGTTGGCGTCGGTGTTGCGGCGCGCCGCCGATTTGCTGGCGCTGGGTGCCGACTCCTCCGTCGCGTGGTCGGCGCCGGTGAACCTGCGCTCCGCCGATGGGCAACTCGATGGGCTGCTGCGGCTGGCACGTCGATCGTCGACATCGGGCGCCGCTCTCGCCGATGGTGTGGCCGAGCTTGCGGCGCAGTCTCGTCACGGTGCCGCGGCGGCGGCCGCGGCGGCCGCTGAACGGGCCGGGGTACTGATCGCGGGTCCGCTGGGGGTGTGTTTTCTGCCGGCTTTCGTGTGCCTCGGCATCGTTCCGGTGGTGGCCGGACTGGCCGGTGATGTTCTGCAGTCGGGGTTGATATGAGGAAGGAATATGTTGATGCGCAGCACTTTTCGAGTAATCCTGGCACGGCTGACGATGCTGGCGAGCGACGAGTCCGGCATGTCGACGGTCGAATACGCTATCGGCACTGTTGCGGCCGCCGCCTTCGGAGCGATCCTGTACACCGTCGTGACCGGAGACTCGGTGGTGTCCGCGCTCAACCACATCATCGGGCGCGCGTTGAGCACCAAGGTCTGACCGGCAGTGCGGGCTCGAGCACCGTCGAGGCGGCCCTGGCGATCGCTGCCGTGGTGGTGGTGCTCGTGCTGTGCCTGGCCGGGGTTACCGCCGTGTCCATGCAGGTGCGCTGCATCGACGCCGCACGTGAAGCGGCCCGGCTGGCGGCGCGCGGCGACCAGCGCAACGCCGTGGCAACGGCGCGACGGATCGCACCACCGGGCGCGCAGGTCCAGCTGGAAGATGACGGCGGCTATCTGGTCGCTACCGTCAGGGCCCGTTCAAAGCTGTTGCCTGCTTTGGACATTGCTGCCAGAGCGGTGTCGGCCGAGGAGCCGGGATGATCGCGGCGCGGCCACGGTGGTCGCCGCTGCCGCGGTCGCTGTATTGCTGTTCGTCACGGCAGCGGGGGTCTACCTCGGCTCGGTGGTGGCGGCACGTCATCGGGCGCAGGCGGCGGCCGATCTCGGTGCCTTGGCCGGAGCCGCCGCACTGCCGCAAGGAGTTTCGGTGGCCTGTGCGCGCGCGACGTCGGTGGTCCGCCAGATGCGGGTCCGTGCCGTCGAGTGCGTGGTGCAGGACCTCGACGTAGTTGTCAGCGTCGAGGTGGCCGTGCCTGCGGTGGGCGTGGCACGGGCTGCTGCGCGGGCAGGGCCGGTCGATGGGCCTCAGCGAAACGGCCCGGGGACTCGCCGAACAGGGCGAGGCTGACCGGGCGGGATCAGCCGGGGTCGTCTGCGGTCGACAGTCCCGCCGCAGCCACTTCGTCCTCGGTGGGCAGCCGCAGTGAGATCAGCCCGGCGAAGGTTTCGGGTTCCAGTTCCACCCGGTTGACGGTGACGTGTACCGGCACCCAGTCGGTGTCATTCCCAGGCAGCCGCAGCACCCGACTGGTCGCGCCGTCGGCGAATTCCTCTGTCATGGAGTGCAATATGGCTTCGTCATCGGGATGGACCCGCTGCTGGCCCTCATTCCCGCGCCAGTCGTAGAAAGAGCACGGCTCATCCAGCCACTTCAGCAGGGTCCAGTTCTTGAGGTCGACGAGCGCACGATGCACACCTGCCTGCGCCAGGCCGTTGAGTATCCGCTGCGCCAGGTCGTCGGCGACGACCGGTGGGCCTTTGCGTTCGGCGCGCCAGTTCATCGCGCGGGCCACCAGGTGGTCACGGCCGTCGGATCCCGGCTCCAGCGCGCTGCGGGCGGTGAAGCCGATCCGGATGGGATTCCCTTCCCAATCAGTGAGATCCCATGTGCTGCAAAGCGTCTGGCCCGGCTCTGCTCTGACCGCCATGGCCAGGACTTTGGTTTCGTTGGGGTTGAGTTCCCGGGACGGCAGGTCCTCGGCGAAGGCTCTCCCGTAGGTCACCTCGGCCTCGGCGTTCTTGCCGCTGTTGGCCAGCGACTCGGGGGTATCGGTGGCCACCCCGCAGGTCAGATCCCACTTCAGCGGGCCCACGATGGGTCGTTCGGGCGGTTCCTCGTCAATCGGTCCGGTCCACACATGCACGCCGTGCATCCGGCCGTCCGACATCATCACCGGTTCGGTGCGGATGACGCGGTCACTTTTCGGGGTGATGCTGGTCAGCGCCTGACCGGTCTGCACCGACTCGGCAATCGCCGTCTTGACGGCCGAGAGATTCGGGCTGCGGCGCAGGAAGTTGGTGATCGGGACGAGGTTCTTGAGTTGCCGTCCCTGCGCTACGACGGCGGGTTCGTCCCCCAGCGTCTCCACGAGCAACCAGTCGTGGCTCATAGGGTGCAGCTTAGGCGATCACCTGTTGCCTCGTTGACAGGGCAGGGTGTGGTGCGCGGCACCTTCGCCACGGGTGCGCGGGCGCGGAATCCGACGGAATGTCCTTGTGACCAAGGCGGATACGGTCCGCGATCCTCGGCTACTGACCATCGGTTCCGATCTGCCCGAGCAACTGACCGCCGGGTCCGCCGAGTCCGCCAGTCCCCGTCGACCCGGGACCGACACCGCCGTTGCCGCCGTTACCGCCGTTGCCGATGAGTTGGGCGCCGCCGCCGTTACCGCCGTGGTAGCCGACAAAACCGATGGTCGGCACGTTGCCGCCGGGACCCCCGTTGCCACCATTGCCGATCAGGCCCGCGTTACCGCCATTGCCCCCCGAGCCGCCGTCGGCCTGGTTGCCGTCACCACTGGCTCCACCTGCTCCACCGTTTCCGTACAGCGTGCCCGCGTTTCCGCCGTCGCCCCCGGCGCCACCGAACAATCCCACTCCTCCGATGCCGCCGGCACCGCCACCGCCGACGTATCGCGCGACGCCGCCCGTTCCCCCCGCGCCGCCGTGTTGGCCCACTCCGCCGGCACCGCCGCTGCCGCCGGGACCAATCAGAATCCCGCCGGTACCACCCGCGCCGCCGTTGCCGCCGAGGGGCCCGCCGGGAGTGCCGCCACCGGCACCACCGCTGCCCCCGGCGCCGAACAGCCCGACGGCATTCCCGCCTGCTCCACCGGCGCCCCCGTTGCCGAATGCTGAACTGGCACCTTGGCCGCCGGCGCCGCCCACCCCGGAAACCCGGCCACCGTCTCCACCAACGCCACCGTTGCCGGCGCTGCCGGTGGTCGCGGCGCCGCCGCCCCCGCCGACGCCGCCGTCGCCGAACAGCCCGGCGTTGCCGCCGGAGCCTCCCGTACCACCGGGGCCGCCGCCGCCGGCGAAGCCGCCCAGGCCGCCCGCGCCGCCGTTGCCGGACAGCAGCCCTCCGATCCCGCCCGTTCCACCATGGCCGCCCGTGGTGCCCTGACCGCCCGAACCGCCGACCCCGCCGTCCCCGAAGAACCCGCCGGCCCCGCCCGCGCCGCCATGGCCGCCACCAGGCGTTCCATTGCCACCGTTGCCGCCGGTACCGCCGTTGGCGAAGAATCCGCCCGGCCCGCCGGCCCCGCCGTCTCCGCCGGCCAACTGGCCGTTGCCGCGGCCGCCGGTACCGCCGGCGCCCCCGGCGCCGAACAGCCCACTGGCACCACCGGTGCCGCCTACTCCGACGGCAACCGAGCCTCCGAAGCCGCTGGTTCCGCCGCCGGTGCCGCCGGCGCCGCCCTGACCGAACAACAGTCCGCCGGCGCCGCCGTTGCCCCCTATCCCCGCGACTCCGGCCAGGGCCGCGCCGCCCGCTCCGCCCGCGCCGCCGGTTCCGAATAGTCCGGCGGCGCCGCCCTTTCCGCCGTTCTGGCTATAACCGCCGGAACCGCCGGCCCCGCCGTTGCCGAACAGCAGCCCGCCGTCCCCGCCGTTGCGGCCGCTTCCCGGCGCGGCGTTGGCTCCGTTACCGATCAGTGGGCGGTTCAGCAACGTCTGAGTTGGCGCGTTGATCACGTCCAGGGCGGCCTGAAGTGGTGAAGCGCCGGCCGCCTCGGCGGCGGAATACGACGTCGCGGCGGACCCTAAAGTCTGCGCAAACCGGTCATGGAGCGCCGACAGGTGGGCGCCTATCGCCTGATACTCCCGGGCATGCGTGCCGAACAGGGCCGCGACGGCTGTCGACACCTCATCCTGGGCCGCCGCCAGAATCGAAGCGGTGTGGGTGGCGGCGACGGTGTTGGCGGCGCCGATCCTGGCTCCGATGTCGCCGAGATCCGCTGCGGCGGTGAGCAGTAGGTCAGAAGTGGCAATGAGATACGACATGTCTGCCTTCCCGGGTGGCGGGGCGGGTGAGCTTGCGGCGAAACGTTGACGGCGGCGTCAAATCCCTTGTCCGAGCGGGGTTTGCGCGTACAGCCGGATGGTGAGCCACCGCCAGTTGAGCGGTGTAGTAGGTATTTCGGGTGTGGGCAGCACATGTATCCACGGCTGCTCGATTTGTCATACCGTCAGACGGATTTCGGCAGAAATTTTTTCGTGAAATGGCCCACTTGCGTGTTGCGTTCCCGACTCGAAGCCGGGTACGTTGCTGCTGCATTCGCGTTTTGGCTGTGCGACCTCGGATGCTGTGCGATCTCGGATTCTGTTGCCGACCGCACGAGGCAAATCCGTGGAGGTCGACCGTCGAGGGGTCGGTCGCCGTCCATCGGATTGCGCAATGTAATCCGTGTTCTGAATCACCCTAATCGTCTTCCATCGCTGATCGGGCAGCGTGGAATGCGTTGTATCGCAAGGTGTCTCGGCACCCCTGCCGCCCAGGCTCGGAGGCCCAGGAGGTGACCGGCCGGAATCGGACGTTTTTGCGGCCGGACTGCCATTGCCGAAGCGGCGTTGGTTCATTGGTTTAGGCCATTCAAAATTGCTGACGTTTGCTTTCTCCGTGCAAATTAGCAAACGCCAACGCCGGCCACGACCGCCGGAAACGGCAATTCAACATTTATTTCACAATCCCTCAAACTTTTTGTCTGCCAAGGGAGTCCACTGCGATACGCAGCGTCTGCCGCGATTGATCACGGCGGTGCGCCCGCGAATTCAATGGCAGGAATGAGTCCGTCCGGCTATTTCGACCCGGGACCGAAAGATTTCGTTTATGAGCCGATGCTGCCGGCGCCGGCTGCCAATCCGTCGCTGCCGCCGGCACCAACGCCGCGCTGCACGACGCCCCTGCCGTTCGCGCCGTTCGCGGCGTTCGCGCCGTTGGCACCGTTCGCGCCGTTCGTCAGACCGGCGCCCCGGATCCCGTCGAGCCAGACGCCGTTGCGCGCACCGGTGCTGGACCGGTCGTTCACGCCTTCGGCGTCGACCAGCCGGCTCAGCAGTCCGCCGGAAGCGCCGGCTTTGGCGGTACTGCCCGACCAGCCGACGGCAGGTTCGCTCAGCGGCGCCGTGCGAAGCAGAATGCCGCCGCTGCCGCAGTTCCCGCTGGGCGTAACACTTTCGGTCGACGAGCCAGTGCCCGGCCCTTTAGGCGCTGCACCGCCCACCGGCCCGGCCGCCGTGCGCGTTCGTGGGCTTGCGGCACCGCCGCGGACTCCGCCGGGTTCGTACGGAACCCCGCTGGGGGCGGCGGGTGGCGCGCTGACCGCCTTGACTGTTTCACCGGTGCCGAGCGCCGGGGCGTCCGGTGCGGCATTGGTCAATTGACGGAGCTGGGAGGCATTGGCGGATTCGGCTGAGGCGTAAGTGTCCGCGTCGGCGTTGAGTGCTTGTACGAAATCGCCGTGGAATCGTGCCACCTCAGCGCTGAGCTTCTGGTAGCCCTGGGCATGTCCCGAAAAGAATGCCGCGACGGCGGCCGATACCTGATCGCTGGCAGCGGCCGAGACGGCCAATGTCGGTGCCGCCGCGGCTGCATTGGAAGCATTGAGTGTCGAACCGATGCCGGCAAGATTGCGAGCCGCTGCCATCAAGCGGTCGGGCGCCGCGTTGACAAACGACATGACACCTCCCAATCGGTCTACGACGACAGACTCGGCCAGTGTCTGTAATCCGTCGCTGTGGAGCGACGGATATGAGCACCGTAGCGCCTTTTCCGGGAAATGAAACCACAAAATTTCCGGGAATTTTCCACCGGCCCCTCGGCGGTGGGTCAGGCCGCTCCGTCCAGGCCATCGTCGCTGGTCAACCGCCCCGTCGCCGCGCGCACCCGTCCCGGCGCCCGACGGTGACCAACGGCACGCGAACTGCCTCGCTCGACTCGATCGGGTGACAGTGCCACCGAGCGGATCAGCAGTCGGCGGGTTAGCTAGGACAACCCGTCCGGTGCATCCCGGCCGATGAGATCGCCGCCGAGGCCGCCACGTCCGGCGGTTCCGTTGACGACGCCGGTGCCGCCATTGCCGCCGTTGCCACCGCCGCCGATCCACCCGGCGTTTCCACCGGCTCCGCCGGTGCCCCCGTTGCCGGTCGGCAGATTGTTGGTACCGCCCGCGCCCCCGGCGCCGCCGAGGCCCAACAGCAGGCCACCGATTCCGCCCTGCCCTCCGGCGCCACCGGTCGCGTAGGAGCCGAATCCGCCGGCGCCGCCGGCGCCCCCGCCACCGATGAAACCGGACGCGCCGCCGAGGCCGCCGGCGCCGCCGGCCCCCTGGCCACTGTTGCCACCGGCCCCGCCGGCGCCGCCACTGCCGAACAGTTGCGCGCCGTGGCCACCGGTTCCACCGGCACCTCCTGGTCTCAGGTCCGCCCCTTGTGTCGAGCCGCCGGCGCCGCCGATCCCGCCGTCGCCGAACAGCAGACCGGCGCTGCCGCCGTGGCCGCCGGCACCACCGTCCAGGCTGTCGCCAAACCCGCCCATTCCGCCGGCGCCACCGGCGCCGCCCAACAGATTCGCGTCACCACCGGGTCCGCCGGCGCCGCCGGTCTGTGCGCCGTAACCGCCGTCGCCGCCGGCTCCGCCGCCGGCCAGCGGGCCGAAGACCCCACCGGTTCCGCCGGACCCACCGGTGCCTCCGGCGGATGTGCCGACTCCGGCGCCGCCGACCCCGCCCCGCCCGCCGGCGCCGAACAGCCCGCCCGCGCCGCCGGCGCCACCGGCCCCGCCGGGCCCGGTGAACCCGCCACCGCCCATTCCGCCGACCCCGCCATCGCCGAAGATCCAGCCGCCGGCACCGCCGGAACCACCTGTCCCGCCGGTGCCGGTCGGCTTGCCGGGGCCGCCCGCGCCCCCGGTGCCCAGCAGCCCCGCATTGCCGCCATTGCCGCCGCTAGGGATGCTGCCGTACTCGGCCGGCGTGCCGGCGCCGCCGTCGCCGAGTAGCCATCCGCCATCGGTGCCGGCGGGATGAACGTCCGGAGCCCCGGGCACTCCATTGCCGATCAGCGGGCGTCCAGTCAGGGCCCTGAATGGCAAGTTGACCACGTTCTGCGCAATCTGCTGGGTGAGGTGCGCCTGGTCGGTGGGGATCGGCGCGTTAGCGCCGTCGAGACCGATCAACGAACCGCCGACCCCGCCTACGCCGAGGTTTCCGCCCGTGCCGCCATTGCCGCCGTTGCCGATCAGGACCGCGTTGCCGCCGGTTCCGCCGATGGCGAAGCCTCCGGCCCCGGCTGCACCGCCAGCACCACCGCTGCCGAACACCTGGCCGCCCGTACCACCATGCCCGCCCGCGCCGCCGTGGCCGCCGGCGCCGAAATGACTGCTGCTGCTGTATCCGCCGGCCCCACCGACGCCGCCGAAGCCAACCGAACCGGCGTTGCCCCCGGCTCCGCCGGTGCCGCCGTTGCCGATCATGCTGAAGCCGCCGTCTCCGCCGGCACCTCCGTTGGAGAACAGCTGGCCCGCGTTGCCACCGGCGCCTCCGTCACCGCCGGAGCCGGATTGGCCGGCGCCGCCCTGTCCGCCGGCGCCACCGTTGCCGAAGACGGGGCCGCCGTTGCCGCCGGCGCCCCCGGCTCCGCCCGAAACGTCGCCGTAGCCGCCCGCGCCGCCGGCCCCGCCGTTGCCGGCGTCGAGGCCTCCGCTACCGCCCGCGCCACCGATTCCACCGGTGCTGCCGGACCCGCCGACACCGCCGCTTCCGCCGCCGCCTGCCATCAGCCCGGAGAGCTGTCCGCCGGCGCCGCCCGCACCGCCTGCACCTCCGGCGCTGCCATAGCCACCCGTCCCGCCGGTGCCCCCGCTGCCGAACAGCCCACCGGCCCCGCCGGCTCCACCGGCGCCGCCGTCCCCGCCCGTCGCCGTACCGCCCGCCCCACCGGCCCCGCCGTTGCCCCACAGGTAACCGCCCGTACCGCCGGCGCCGCCAGCGCCGCCGGCTCCGTTCGAGAGAGCGGCGCCCGCGGCGCCCGCGCCCCCGAACCCGATCAGGCCGGCGGCGCCGCCGTTACCACCTTGCTGTCCAGTGCCGGCCGCACCCGAACCACCGGCCCCGCCGCTGCCCAGCAGCCACCCGCCGTCGCCGCCATTGAGCCCGCTGCCGGGGGCGGCGTTGGCGCCGTTGCCGATCAGGGGCCGCCCGGTGGCTGCATGGACCGGCGCGTTGACGACGTCCAGCACCGACTGCAACGGCGAGACGTTCGCCGCTTCGGCCCTTGCGTAGGTGGTCGCGGTGGAATTGAGGGTCTGCACAAACTGGTCGTGGAAGGCCATCATCCGCGCGCTGAGCCCTTGGTAGGCCTGCCCGTGTCCGGAGAACAGCGCGGCCAGGGCCGCCGAGATCTCATCGGCACCCGCGGCCAGCACCGAAGTTGTTGCGGACGCCGCCGCGGCATTTGCCGAGAGCAGCGACGATCCGATGCGCGACGCGTCGGTTGCTGCTGCTGCCACTGCTTCTGTGCTGGCTGATACGAACGACATCGCTTGGATCCCCTTGCGCCGACGGAGCCGGTACTGCGGCTACCACCGTCGCGCAGCAGGGGTGCTCGCAGCTTCGGTCAGAAGGCGGGTTCGGGGTATGAACTTTTCTCCCCCGATCGGGGGAGGACGACCTATCCGGCGGAACCGAGCGCGTCCAGCACCAGCCGCAGCACCCGCACCGCACCCGCCTTGTCCAACGGATCGTTTCCGTTGCCGCACTTGGGCGACTGCACACACGAGGGGCATCCGTTCGGGCATTCGCAGGCTTGGATCGCCGCGGCGGTGGCGCCCAGCCAGGTGACGGCCCGATGAAAACCGCGTTCGGCGAACCCCGCTCCGCCCGGATGGCCGTCGTAGACGAAGACCGTCGGCAGGCCGTCGGGACCGACTGCGGTGGACAGCCCGCCGATGTCGCCACGGTCGCAGCTGGCCACCAACGGGAGCAGGCCGATGGCCGCGTGCTCGGCGGCATGCAGGGACCCGGGCACCCGCAACAGCTCAATGCCGTTGCCCTCCAATGCATCCGGATCGATGGTGTACATCACTGCCATGGTCGGAAGTGAGTGCTGCGGCATGCTGAGCTCGACGAAGTCGATCACTTCACCGTTGCCCCGCCGGCGCAGGTATCCCACCACCTGGTGGGTGACGGTCACCGGGACCAGGCCCAGCGTGACCGGCCCGAACACCGAACGCTCACCCTGCCCGGTCACCGCGATGTCGGTGATCTCCCGTGCGAAGGTGGCGTAGCCGGGATCCTCGGCATGGACGAACGCGATGCCCTCCTCGAGATCGAGAGAGTCGACGACGTAGCTCTCACCCTGGTGCAGGTACACCGCGCCCGGATGGATGGAGGCCGGTGCCTGCCCGACGCCGGTGCTGCCCAGCAGGCGTCCGGTGTCCGATTCCACGATCATGATCTGGCCCCCGATGGAGCCCCGGATATCAACCGCCCCATGGGGTTCCATCCCCGGTGCCGGAAAGTACCTGCTGCCCCGCCGTTTCAGCAGGCCGTCGTCGACCAGACCCTCGGCGACCTCCACCGCGTCCAGCGACCGCACCTCGGCCTCGTCCAGCGGCAGTTCGGTTGCCGCGCAGAGCAGTTGCGGCCCGAGAATGTATGGGTTGCGCGGGTCGATGACGACGCGCTCGACCGGCTTGTCCAGCAGCGCGGACGGGTGGTGCACGAGGTAGGTGTCCAACGGGTCGTCGCGGGCGATGAGCACGACCAGTGCGCCCTGACCGCGCCGCCCCGATCGCCCGGCCTGCTGCCAGAACGATGCGACCGTTCCGGGAAACCCGGCCAGCACCACCGCGTCCAGGCCCGCGATGTCGACTCCGAGCTCCAGTGCGTTGGTGGTGGCCACCCCACGCAACCGGCCTTCGGCCAGCGCGTTCTCCAGCGCCTTGCGGTCCTCGGCGAGGTATCCGGCGCGATAGGACGCCACCGTCGGAACCAGCTGGGGGGCAGTGTCACTCAGGCGCGCCTGGGCGCCCAGCGCGGTCAGCTCCGCCGCGCGCCGGGACCGCACGAAGGTCAGTGTCTGGGCGCCCTCGACGATCAGGTCGGCCATCACCCGGGACGCCTCTGCGCCCGCCGACCGCCGGACCGGAGCGCCGTTCTCGCCTATCAGGTCGGTCAACAGGGCCGGCTCCCACAACGCGACCGTGCGGGCCCCCTGCGGGGAGCCGTCCTCGGTGACTTCGCTCACCGGCTGGCCGATCAGCTCGGTCGCCGTGGTGCCGGGGGAATCTGTTGTGGCGCTGGCGAAGACCACCGTCGGGTAGGACGAATAGCGCGCGCACAGTCGCAGCAGGCGGCGCAGCACCATCGCTACGTTCGACCCGAAAACCCCTCGGTAGTAATGACATTCGTCGACAACCACAAACCGCAGGCCACGCAGCAACACCGCCCAACGGGCGTGGTTGCGCAGGATCGACAGGTGGATCATGTCGGGGTTGGAGAAGATCCAGCGGGAGCGCTCGCGGGCGAAGCGCCGCACTTCGGTGGGACTGTCGCCGTCATATGCGGTGGGCGCGACGTCGTTCAGGGCGGCGGCGGTGACCAGTACCTGCGCCGCGCGCAATTGATCGTGGCCCAGTGCCTTGGTGGGCGACAGATAGAGCACCCGGGCCCGCGGATCACCGGCCAGCGCGTTGAGCACCGGCAGCTGGTAGGCCAGCGACTTCCCCGACGCCGTGCCGGTGCTGACCACCACGTGACGTCCGGCGTGCGCCAGTTCGGCCGCCTGGACCTGATGCGACCACGGCGCCGCGATTCCCCGGTCGGTGAATGCGCGCACCACCTCGGGCCGGGCCCACGCCGGCCAGCCTTGCGGATTGCCGGGCCGGGGCGGCAGTTCGGCGGTGTGGCGCAGCGGCCGCTCGTCGGTCGCGGTACCGGCAAGCGCGGCGGCTAGCAGCTCACTGCCGAAACTCGCCATCAGCTACCTTTCTGGGCCCCGGCGCGGCCTGGCGCGGCCCCCGGTGATGACGCTGACGTAAATTGACCGGCCATTCGGCGGTCTGTCTGGGCCTAGAGACTGTCGCCGACGCGTTGAACATGGTTGACTGAGTGCGGTCGCAGCTTCTGTGTTCGTGTAAAACTTTCGCAGGATCGACGTTGCGGTCGCGGTTCCTGCGAGGTTATCTGTCGGGTGAAGTTCCGGCGAGTCCGCGAAGGTATGGCGGTCGCGGCTGGCCCGGGGCATCGAAAGGCGGCGCCCCGCACCCAGAAAGAAAAGGAAAGATCGAGAGATGCCACAGGGAACTGTGAAGTGGTTCAACGCGGAGAAGGGCTTTGGCTTCATCGCCCCCGAAGATGGATCCGCGGATGTGTTTGTCCACTACACGGAGATCCAGGGGACGGGCTTCCGCACCCTCGAAGAAAACCAGAAGGTCGAGTTCGAGATCGGCCACAGCCCTAAGGGCCCCCAGGCCACCGGAGTCCGCTCGCTCTGATTCGAGCAGATTCCCAAACGGAACCCCCGGACCCGTCCGGGGGTTTTCGTTTCTGGTGAGCCGGTACCGGCCCGCCGCGCCGACGCGGAGCGGCGGCGGGTCCGCTCGCTGGCCTACTGTCTGTGGCGTGAGCCAGCTTTCCTTCTTCGCCGCGGAGTCAGTCCCGCCCGCGGTCGGGGACTTGTGTGGGCTGCTGGCGGCGCCGGGTCAGATCGTGCTGGTGGGTGCCGGCGCCAGGCTGTCGGTGGTTGTCGACGAATCCTGGCGTGCTTCGGCCCTGGCCGAGATGATCCGGGAGGCCGGCCTGGTCCCGGAGATCGCCCGGACCGATGAAGACCATCCGTTGGTGCGGACAGCGGCGGACCCATCTTTGCGCAGCATCGCCACCGAATGGACGCGGGGCGCGGTTAAGACGGTTCCACCGCGCTGGTTGCCGGGGCCGAGAGAGCTGCGGGCCTGGACCCTGGCGGCAGGCAGCCCCGAGGCCGACCGTTACCTGCTCGGGCTGGACCCGCACGCGCCGGACACCCATTCGCCGCTGGCATCGGCTCTGATGCGGGTCGGGATCGCCCCCACTTTGATCGGTACCCGCGGGGCCCGCCCAGCGCTCCGAATAAGTGGTCGGCGGAGGCTATCGCGGCTGGTAGAGAACGTGGGAGAGGCCCCTGACGGGCCCGGTGCGGCAGCGCAGTGGCCCCGGATTTGAGGGCGCGCCGCGACCCTCACCCCGGCGGGCCGGTTTGCGCGGGCCCGCCCAATGGTGCGAAATTGTCAGTTGCCCGCGGGGCAAGGCACGGCGGCGTACCCATGGATGACCGGAAATCCGGAATATCGGGGAACCGCCCTGTCATTGTTTCTGCGAGACGGTTCCGCCCAGGGACCGACACCGGAGATGGAGTGTAGGCGCAGTTGGTTGACCGGGCCCCCAAGAGGGCTAGCAGCGGCAGAAACGGCAGCACCCGGCGACTCGTGATCGTGGAGTCGCCCACAAAAGCGCGCAAACTCGCTGGTTACCTGGGTTCCAATTACATCGTCGAGTCGTCCCGTGGCCACATCCGCGACCTGCCGCGCGCCGCTGCCGACGTGCCCGCGAAGTTCAAATCCGAGCCGTGGGCGCGGCTCGGTGTGAACGTCGACGCCGACTTCGAACCGCTCTACATCATCAGTCCGGAGAAGAAGAGCACCGTCACCGAGCTCAAAGGCCTGCTCAAGGACGTCGACGAGCTCTATCTGGCGACGGATGGTGACCGCGAGGGCGAGGCGATCGCCTGGCACCTGATGGAGACGCTGAAGCCGCGTGTCCCGGTCAAGCGGATGGTGTTCCACGAGATCACCGAACCGGCCATCCTGGAGGCCGCCGAGAACCCCCGCGACCTGGACATCGACCTGGTCGACGCGCAGGAGACCCGCCGCATCCTGGACCGGCTGTACGGCTACGAGGTCAGCCCGGTGCTCTGGAAGAAGGTCGCGCCCAAGTTGTCGGCGGGCCGGGTCCAATCGGTCGCCACCCGCATCATCGTGCAGCGCGAACGCGACCGGATGGCCTTCCGCAGCGCCTCCTACTGGGACATCCTGGCCAGACTGGACGCGAGCGTGTCCGACCCCCAGGCCCAGCCGCCGACGTTCGCCGCGCGCCTGACCAACGTCGATGGCCTGCGGGTGGCCACCGGTCGTGACTTCGACTCGCTCGGGACGCTGCGCAAGGCCGACGAAGTGGTCGTGCTCGACGAGGCCGGTGCGACCGCCCTGGCCACCAACCTGCAGGGTGCGCAGCTCAGCGTCGCCTCCGCCGACGAGAAGCCCTACACCCGCCGTCCGTACCCGCCGTTCATGACCTCGACGCTGCAGCAGGAGGCCGGCCGCAAGCTGCGGTTCTCCTCCGAACGCACCATGAGCATCGCGCAGCGGCTCTACGAGAACGGCTACATCACTTATATGCGTACCGACTCGACGACGCTGTCGCAGTCGGCCATCAGCGCCGCGCGCAACCAGGCCCGCCAGCTCTACGGCGAGGAGTACGTGTCGCCGTCGCCGCGGCAGTACACCCGCAAGGTGAAGAACGCCCAGGAGGCGCACGAGGCCATCCGGCCGGCCGGCGAGACGTTCGCGACCCCGGACGCGGTGCGCCGCGAGCTGGACGGCGACGAGTTCCGGCTCTACGAGCTGATCTGGCAGCGCACGGTGGCCTCGCAGATGGCCGATGCCCGCGGCACCACGCTGAGTCTGCGCATCGAAGGCCGCGCCGGCGAGCAGCAGGTGGTGTTCTCCGCGTCCGGGCGCACCCTGACCTTCCCGGGCTTCCTCAAGGCGTACGTGGAAACGGTCGACGAACTCGCCGGGGGCGAGGCCGACGACGCCGAGCGCCGGCTGCCCAACCTGTCGCCGGGGCAGCGGCTGGCCGCCATCGAGCTGACTCCGGACGGGCACTCCACCAACCCGCCGGCCCGCTACACCGAGGCCTCGCTGGTCAAGGCGCTCGAGGAGCTGGGCATCGGCCGGCCGTCCACGTACTCCTCGATCATCAAGACCATCCAGGACCGCGGCTACGTGTACAAGAAGGGCAGCGCCCTGGTGCCGTCCTGGGTCGCCTTCGCGGTGATCGGGTTGCTGGAACAGCATTTCGGCCGGCTGGTCGACTACGACTTCACCGCGGCGATGGAGGACGAACTCGACGCCATCGCCTCCGGCAATGAGCGACGCACCAACTGGCTCAACAACTTCTATTTCGGCGGCGACCACGGGGTGCCCGATTCGGTGGCCCGTTCCGGCGGCCTGAAGAAACTGGTCGGCGTCAACCTGGAAGGCATCGACGCCCGAGAAGTCAACTCCATCAAGGTTTTTGACGACGCCGAAGGCCGTCCCGTCTACGTGCGCGTCGGCAAGAACGGGCCGTATCTGGAACGCACGGTGACCGGTGACGACGGTGAACCGACTCCGCAGCGGGCCAACCTCAACGACTCACTCACCCCCGACGAGCTGACTCTCGAAGTGGCAGAAGAGCTTTTCGCCACTCCGCAGGAGGGGCGGGTGCTGGGCGTGGACCCGCAGACCGGCCACGAGATCGTCGCCAAGGACGGCCGCTACGGACCGTACGTGACCGAGGTGCTGCCGAAAACCGACGGCGACGACGGCGGTGCCGGGTCCGCCGCGAAGAAGGGCAAGAAGCCCACCGGGCCCAAGCCCCGCACCGGTTCGCTGTTGCGCACCATGGATCTTCAGACGGTGACCCTCGAGGACGCGCTGAAGCTGCTGTCGCTGCCGCGGGTGGTCGGGGTGGACCCCGCCTCCAACGAAGAGATCACCGCCCAGAACGGGCGCTACGGCCCATACCTCAAGCGAGGCACCGACTCTCGTTCCCTGGCGACCGAGGATCAGATGTTCACCATCACCCTCGACGAAGCACTCAAGATCTACTCCGAGCCCAAACGCTCCGGGCGTCAGGCCGCTTCGGCGCCGCCGCTGCGCGAGTTGGGCAACGACCCGGCGTCCGGCAAACCGATGGTGATCAAGGACGGTCGCTTCGGGCCGTATGTCACCGACGGAGAAACCAACGCGAGCCTGCGAAAGGGCGACGACGTCCTGTCCATCACCGACGAGCGGGCCGCCGAGTTGCTGGCCGACCGCCGCGCCCGCGGCCCGGTGAAGCGGACGGCGAAGAAGACCGCGCGCAAGGCGCCCGCCAAGAAGGCGCCGGCCAAGAAGGCCGCCAAGCGGAGCTAGCGGCGCACTTCGCTGGAGACTTCCGGCGAGTCGCAGGCACTCTCCGGTTCGGCCAGCTTCAACGGACGCGCCAGCTGGGTGGGCGCGGCGCGGCCACGCAGAAACACGACCTCGCCGACGTCCCAGCACAGTGCCTCGGCGTCCAGCGCGCCACTGACCGCGATCGCCGAGGCCAGCACGTGGCCCGCCTCGAGCTTGGCCAGCTCGGTGAGCCGGGCGGCCTCGTTGACCGGGTCGCCGATGACGGTGTACTCGAAGCGCGCCTGCGCCCCGATGTGGCCGGCGATGGCGCGGCCCGCCGAGACACCGATGCCGAACTCCGCGGATCCCAGCACGGGGATCAGCTCGTCGTGCAGCTCGCGGGCGGCGGCCAGCGCGGCACCGGCGCCATCGGGGTGCTCGATCGGGGCGCCGAAGATCGCCAGCGCGGCGTCACCCTGGAACTTGTTGACGAACCCGCCGTGCCGGCCGACGGTGTCGACCACGACGCGGAAGAACTCGTTGAGCAGGTGAACCACCTCGACGGGCGGGCGGGAAGCGGCCAGCTGGGTGGAACCGACCAGGTCCACGAACAGGACCGCGACGTCGCGTTCCTGCCCGCCCAGCTCGGTACCCCGCTCGAGCGCCCGCCGGGCCACGTCCTCGCCCACGTAGCGGCCGAACAGGTCACGCAGCCGCTGCCGTTCGGACAGGTCGCGCACCATGTCGTTGAAGCCGGACTGCAGCAGGCCCAGTTCGCTGGCGTCGTAGATCTGCATGTGCGCGTTGTAATTGCCGCGCTGCACCTCCGAGAGCGCCCAGCGGAGCTGGCGCAGCGGGTCGGCGATGGACATCGACACCAGCAGCGTGCTGGCGGCTCCGATGCCCAGTGCCGCCAGCGCCAGCAGCAGGATCGGGTTGAACAGCTTCTCCGGCGAGGCGTGCAGCAGCGCGATCTTGTCCGAAACCACCGCCAGGACGATCGCCAGCAGCGGGACGGCGGTCGACAACACCCAGGTCAGCATCAGCCGCAGGATGACGCCGGGTGCCCGCACGCTCTCGGGTACGCCGCTGCGCAGCGCGGCCACCGCGACGGGACGCAGCACCCGTTCGGACTGCAGGTAGCCGATGATCGCGGTCGCGGTGGCGCCCAGCGCGGTCGCGACCACCACCACCGGTGCGGCCTGGCGGGCCACCGACCAACTGGCCATGATGAAGACCACGCTGCCGACGGCCCAGGAGGCCGCGCTGGTCAAGGTGCGGTAGAACGGCATGCGCAACGCGCGGGTGCGGGCCAGCTCGGTGGTGGACGGATCCGCCTCGACCAGCAGATTGTCGCGGCGTTGCCACCGGAAAACGGGTACCAGCAGCTTCAAATTCCAAGCGAACCCCGCGAAGAACAGGAAGACCACCGAGCTGATGAAGATGGCGACGTTCAGCCGCGGCAGGTCGCCCAGCTCGATCCGGTCGTGCGGCGGCAGACCGTAGCGCAGGAAGCCCAGGACGAACAAGCCGCCGATGATGTCGGCCTGCAACATGCTGAGGGAGAAAACCGGCCACGGAGTGCGCACCACCCACCTGGCGAATGCGCTGATTCGCCGCGGGAGGGTTGCTGCCATGGTCACGCACCCACCGTATCGGTCAGCGGGGACTCGCCGGAAACTAAAAGTGTCCCCGCCAGGTCGTCCGACGTGGGCGAAAGATGCCGAAAGATCACGGATTTGTCGCAAAACGGATGCTGATCGGTCTCTGTCGGGGGTCCTCACTACTGTTGCCGTTGATGACCGGGGTGTTTACGCGGCTGGTAGGCCAGCAGGCGGTGGAAGCCGAGCTGCTCGCCGCCGCCAGGTCCGCACGTGGTGATAACCCTCACAGCTCCCATCCCGATGGACATATGACACATGCCTGGCTGATCACCGGTCCGCCCGGTTCCGGCCGTTCGGTGGCCGCACTGTGCTTCGCGGCGGCGCTGCAGTGCACGTCAGAAGACGAGCCGGGGTGCGGGAGCTGCCGCGCCTGCACAACGACGATGGCGGGCACCCACGCCGACGTCAGGCGGGTCATTCCCGAAGGCCTGTCCATCGGTGTCGACGAGATGCGCGGCATCGTTCAGGTTGCGTCGCGGCGCCCCACCACCGGGCGCCACCAGATCGTGGTGATCGAGGACGCCGACCGGCTGACCGAGGGCGCCGGCAACGCCCTGCTGAAGGTCGTCGAGGAACCGCCGCCGTCGACGGTCTTCCTGCTGTGCGCGCCGTCGGTGGATCCCGAGGACATCGCGATCACCTTGCGGTCCCGGTGCCGGCACGTGGCACTGGTGACACCACCCACCGAGGCGATTGCCCGGGTGCTGATCGACGGCGACGGACTCGACGCCGAGGCCGCCGGCTGGGCCGCGTCCGTCAGCGGCGGGCACGTCGGGCGGGCGCGCCGGCTGGCCACCGACCCGGAGGCCCGGCAGCGACGTCAGCAGGCGCTGGAGCTGGTCCGTGACGCCGCGCGCCCGGCCCGCGCGTACACCGCCGCCGAGGAGCTGGTGGCGGCGGCCGAAGCCGAGGCGGTGGCGCTCACCGCCGGGCGCGCCGAGGTCGAGACGGAGGAACTGCGCACCGCGCTGGGAGCGGGTGGCACCGGCAAGGGCGCTGCAGGGGCGATGCGCGGCGCCGCCGGTGCGATCAAGGACCTGGAAAAACGGCAGAAATCCCGCCAGACCAGGGCCTCGCGCGACGCCCTGGACCGGGCGCTGATCGACCTGGCCACGTATTTCCGGGACGCGCTGGTGGTCTCGGCGAACGCCGGTCACGTCCGGGCGAACCACCCCGACATGGCCGAGCGGGTGGCGTCGCTGGCCGGGCACGCCGCCCCCGAGCGGCTGCTGCGCTGCATAGAGGCCGTGCTGGAATGCCGTGAAGCCTTGGCGATCAACGTCAAGCCCAAGTTCGCTGTGGACGCCATGGTTGCCACCATCGGTCAGCAACTGCGTTAGACTCGTGCCGCCCGCGAGGGCACGGCCGCCTTAGCTCAGTCGGTAGAGCGATTCACTCGTAATGAATAGGTCAGGAGTTCGATTCTCCTAGGCGGCTCCACGGCTCGACCTCCCACGCCGGATTCCTCAAAATGCCGGATGCACCTGTGGCTCCCGTCCATAATCAGGAGTCGTTCCGACGGGTTAGGGGGAGGAAACCGAATGTCGCAGCTGGTCGTGGCGCCAGGGTTGCTGACGACGGCGACAGCGGGCGTCGCAGGTATCGGTTCGAGCCTCGAGGCAGCGCGGCTCGCCGCCGCTACGCCGACCACAGCGCTCGCTTCGGCGGCCGCTGACGAGATATCTGAGGCGGTGGCCGCACTCTTCTCGGGGTTCGGCCAGCAGTACCAGGCGCTGGGCGCGCAGACGAGCGCACTGCTGCAGCAGTTCGGACAGTCGATACAGGCGGCGGCAGCCTCCTATGCCGCCGCCGAGGCGTCGAACTCGTCGCTGTTGGCCGGCACCGGCATCGACCGGGTAAACAACTTCATCGCTCGCCAATTCGCGATCTACGACTTCAGCGACCCGCGCGGCTGGGCGGCACTGATTCTGGATTACACCTGGGGAGCACCGGGCACGGCGTTGGGGTACGGCGTGCAGATCGTCAACGAGTTCACGCCGAATTCCAATTACGACGCCGCGCTGAGCGCGGTCGCCGGTGCGCACGTTTACCGGGGCGGCATCGGACTCACCGGCTACGCCACCACGTTCGGCAACGTCACCAGCCATCTGGGCTACAGCCCGAAGGCGGTGGACCTCATGCTCAACCATGAGGCACTGCACGTCTGGCAGAACAGGTTGTTCGGCCCCTTCTTCTCGGCCAGCTACTACGCCTGGACGGTCGGTGGAACCGCCGTCGGAACCGGGTACTGGTTGTTGCACCCCGAAGAGGACTTGTCGCGACTGATCATGACGGCGGCCTACTACGACAATCCTTGGGAGACATGGGCTTACCGCAACGACCATGCCTGGCCGCCGCCCGGGGCGACCCCCGCGCTGCTCTGGCCCTCCTAGGCGAACTCGGGTCGGCGTTTGTTGAGGAACGCGTCGATGCCCTCCTGGCCGTCGGCGCTGCCGGCGCATGCCGCGATCATCCGGCCTTCGATCTCCATCTGTTCTTCCAGGCCGTTGCTGAAACTCATCAGCAGCAGCTTTCGCACCGATGAACTGGAAAGCCTTGCCGCAGTGCTCATCTGGACGGTCAGTGCTTCGGCGCGCTCGGCCAGCGTGTCGTCGGGCACGACCTCGGTGACCAGTCCCCACTGCGCCGCATCAGCGGCCGAAAGCCGCCGGTTGGTCAACATCAGCTCCTGCGCGCGCCGCACGCCCACCAGTCGCGGCAGGTAGTACGAGGAACTGCCGTCGGGGCTCAGCCCCGCTTTGGTGTAGGCCATCGTGAAGGATGCCGATTCGGCGGCCACCACGAGATCGCCGATGAGCGCGAGACTGAATCCGGCCCCGGCCGCCGCGCCGTTGACCGCGACGATCAAGACGGCATCCATGCGGGCGAACGTCGAGATCGCCCGGTGCAGGTCGTCGGCGAGGCCCTTCACGAAGCGGCCCGCGCCCAGCGGCGAGCGCGCCATCGCCTGCAAATCGCCGCCGGCGCAGAAGAACCGGCCCTTCCCGGTGAGCAGCACGACCTTCGTCTCGGCGACATCGCACCGGCTCGCCGCATCCATCAACTCGCGGGCCAGCACGTCGTTGATGCTGTTCGCCGCGTCCGGCCGGTTGAGTGCAATTCGGGTCACAGGCCCGTCTTGGGCGAAGTCGAGGGTCTCGTAGCGGGTCATGCCTGGGATGCTAGCCACCCCCGAACTGGTCAGCCGTCCGGTCCGGGCAAGCCGGCCGCGCCGAAGATGACGCCCTTGGCGCCGCCGGGCCCACCGGTCCCGCCGGACGGGACGCCGAACGGTGGGCTGGGCACCCCGCCCGCCCCACCGTTGCCGCCGGTCCCGAGGACCTTGGCCGATCCGCCGGCCCCTCCGTTCCCGCCGTTGCCGCCGTTTCCGCCGACTCCGCCGATTCCCCCCGCGCCGCCACCGCCGGCATTGCCGCCGGTGCCGATCCAGCCGGCGTCACCGCCCTGCCCGCCGGCGCCGCCGTCGCCGCCGACGCCGGCTGCGATACCCGCGGCCTCGCCGCCCTGGCCGCCAAAGCCGCCCACCCCGCCGTTGCCGTACAACAGGCCCGCGGCGCCCCCGGCACCGCCCGCGCCGCCGTTGCCGCCCACCCCGCTCACGCCCGCCGGGCCGCCCAATCCGCCGGCGCCGCCGTTGCCGCCGCCGCCGAACAGGAAGCCGCCCTGACCGCCCGCGCCGCCACCGCCGCCGGTCGCGCTCGCTGCGCCGATCGCCCCGGCGCCGCCGGCGCCGCCGAAGCCGATCACCCGGGCAACCCCGCCGGCGCCGCCGGCACCACCGCCCAGCCCACCGGATCCGCCCAGGCCGCCGTTGCCCAACAGCCATCCGCCGGCACCCCCGGCCCCGCCGCCGCTCCCGCTACCGCCGCTGCCACCCGCACCGCCGTTACCGATCAATCCGGCCTCTCCACCCGCGCCGCCGGCCTGACCCGCCCCGCCGGCCGCGCCGTTGCCGCCGTTGCCGATCAGCAGGCCGCCGGCCCCGCCGGCACCGCCCGGTGTGGTCGCATGGGCGCCGTTTCCGATCAGCGGGCGCCCCAGCAACGCCTCGGTCGGCGCGTTGATGAGGTTCAGCACCGGCTGCAAGGGCCCGGCGTTGGTGGCCTCGGCGGCCGCATAGGCTCCCGCGCCCGAGCTCAGCAGCTGCGCAAACCGCTGCTGAAACGCCTCGGTCTGAGCGCTCAACGCCTGATACTGCCGCGCGTGCGCGGAGAACAGCGCCGCCACCGCCGCCGACACCTCGTCGGCACCGGCGGCCAGCACGCCCGAGGTGGGCAGCGCGGCGGCCGCGTTGGCGGCGCGCAGCGCCGCTTCGATGCCCGCCAGATCCGTTGCCGCCGAAGCCATCAGCTCCGGAACCGCAACAAGGTTCGACAACGCTGCCCTCCCGCTCGGACTGATCGACAATCAGCGTATCGGGATCGCAGGTCAGAACGTTTCATGTGCGGCCTAGAGCGGCGCCAGAAATCCCACCGGTCCAGAGGCAAGGCAGAGCGAGAGTGCGGCGGTCGTGGCCCGGACCGTGATGGCGTCCCCCGCGCCCGGCAGCCGGGCGTAGACGCGGTTGAGTCCCGGGTGCACCGGCACCTTGACGTCGGGGCCTTCGGACAGGGCCAGCACCATCGAGCCGTCGCTGTTTCCCAGATAGTTCAATTCGACGGTCCAGTCGGCGGGCAACAACGGCCCGTCCAGAATCAGCCGGGCCGGCTGATCGGGCTGGGCGAAGTAGCCGCACTGCGGTACGGGTCCCGGTGTGATGGTCCGCACCCAGGTCACCCGCGCGTCGACCAGCTGGCCCTTGCTGTCGAGCATCCGCAATCGTGTTGTGGCCGAAGTGAATTCAGGCCTGTTCGGCAGCAACGCGAACATATGGCTGGCCAGATTCTCCGGCCAGGCGACCCGCTGCAGCACCAGTGGGTCGACTTCCTGGTCCAGCATCGGGGTGTCGGCGGTGCCCAGCCCGGCTTCGGCGTTCTTCAGGTAGGGCTCGGCCGGGTTGTCCCGCCACGACGTCAGGAACGTCGCCGTCGAGTACAGGCTGCTGGCCAGAAACAACAGCGCCACAACACTTGTCACCGCGGTACGCCACCGGGAGGTGTCCAGCCAGCCGGACGATTCCCGGTTGGGCGCCGTGAACGCGATCGCGGCCAATAGCGCCAGCACGAACACCAAGTCGGGGAAATACCGCAGCGTCTGTGCGAGCTCCAGCGCGGTGAATCGCGACGACCGCATCAGATAGATCGGCACCTGGCACGCGACCGCGTAACCGGCCGCGGTGAGCCACACCAATCCGATGCGCCGCTTGCGAACCAGCGAAACAGCAAGCACCGCAACCAGAATCAGCCAGCCGAGCAGCATCACCGCGGGCGGCGGCGTGGCCCAGGGCGAAGCCGGCGCCCAGCGCGCCCAGTCCCACGGGCCGCCGGCCAGGCCCGGCACGATGCCGTGGGTGACCGACCGGCGCAACAGCGCCCACGTCATCGCCAGGTCCGAACTCCAGCGTCGCTGGTTCACCACCGTCAGATACAGCGCCACCCAGCAGGCGGTCAGCGCCAGCGATGTCACCCACAACCGGACGCCGCCGCGCCACGCCGTCCGCAAGGCACCGGCACCGGACACGTGACACATCAGCGCCACCACCGCGAACGCGACGAACGGGATCACCGCCGCCTTCTCGAAGAACAACAGCCCGACGAGATAGGCCAGCACACCGGTCGCCGCATAACGCTGGTTTCCGGTACGGACCAGCAGCACGGCGTCGCCGCACACCCAGGCGAGCGCCGCCAGCATCGGCAGCGAGTTCAGGGCCGCCGACCACCAGGCGAACCCCGGTACCCCCAACGGGGTGAACAGCGCGAACGTCAGCGGGATCAGCAGCACCGGCCGCCACCCCAGGATCACGTACAACGCCCGCAACAGCACCAGCGACGCGAGTAACTGCAGCACCACCAGGCTGACCGCCGGCCACGTCCAGACCAGCGGCGCCAGCCGGATGATCACCCCGGCCACCAGGAAGGCGCCCGGCATCACGTGCCCGTCGTGGTCGTCGAACAGGTACGACGGCGAGAGCAGGCCCTGAGTGCCCGCCCGGCCGATGAGAATCAGATCGTCCCAATAGAAATAGCCACGGAACGCCAACACGGCACGAACGCCCAGCTGCGCGATGATCAGCGCGGCTGCCACCGCGGCGACTCTGTATGGTGGGCCGGTGCGAGCACTGGTCACCGGGGCAGCCGGTTTCATCGGGTCGACGCTAGTCGACCGTCTCCTGGCCGACGGGCACACGGTGGTCGGCCTGGACAACTTCGCCACCGGCCGGGCGACCAACCTCGAGCACCTGGCCGACAACCCCGAACACGCCTTCGTCGAGGCCGACATCGTGACGTCGGACCTGGACGACATCCTCGGCGAGCACAAGCCGGAGGTGGTGTTTCACCTGGCCGCCCAGATCGACGTCCGGCACTCGGTGGCCAACCCGCAGTTCGACGCCTCGGTCAATGTGATCGGCACCATCCGGCTGGCCGAAGCGGCCCAGCGTGCCGGAGTGCGCAAGGTGGTGCACACCTCGTCGGGCGGATCCATCTACGGCGTGCCGCCGCAGTACCCGACGCCCGAAACGGTGCCGACCGACCCGTTCTCGCCGTATGCCGCTGGGAAGGTGTCCGGGGAGATCTACCTGAACACCTTCCGGCACCTCTACGACCTGGACTGCTCGCACATCGCGCCCGCCAACGTCTACGGGCCGCGCCAGGACCCGCACGGTGAGGCCGGGGTGGTCGCGATCTTCGCCCAGGCCCTGTTGGAAGGCAGGCCGACCAAAGTCTTCGGCGACGGCTCCAACACGCGCGACTACGTGTTCGTCGACGATGTCGTGGACGCCTTCGTCAAGGCGTCCGGTGATGCCGGGGGCGGGCAGCGTTTCAACGTCGGCACCGGTATCGAGACTTCGGACCGTCAGCTGCACACCGCCGTCGCGGCCGCGGTCGGTGGCCCCGACGACCCGGAGTTCCACCCGCCGCGGCTGGGCGACCTGAAGCGGTCATGTCTCGACATCGGTTTGGCGGCAGAGGTTTTGGGCTGGCGGCCGCAGGTGCAACTGGACGAGGGTGTGCGCCGTACCGTGGAGTATTTCCGGCACCACAAGCACGCCTAGCTTTCGGGTGCTTGTGCTCCCTCGATCGCGATGGCACGGGCCAGCCGGGCGTAGCGCAACTCCAGGTCCTTGAAGCGCATGTAGGTGCTGAGCGTGGTGAAGCTGAACGCCATGATCAGCCCGTAGAGCATGAGGTCGGTGCCGCGCCGCACGCCGAACCAGTGCGCCACCAGCGTGGTGTCGTCCGGTCGCAGCACCGCGTAGACGCCGAGCAGCACGAACAGAACATAGCCCACCTTCACCCAGGCCCGCGCCCGCGCGCTGCGCCGTGACCGCAGCAGGAACACCAACAGAGCGATGATCGATCCGATCAGCAGCACCTGGATCCAGTTCATTCTCCGGTCCTTTTCATCTGCGCATTCTCCCTCGCAGGAATCCGTCGAAGATGATGTTGACGCCGTTGAGCAACGGCTGTCCCTTCGACTTCGAGTATTCGGTGTAGAGCACCTCGACCGGCACTTCGGCTACCCGCCAATGGTTTTCGGCGATCATCATGACGATCTCGGTGGCGTGACTCATGCCGCTCATGGTGATGTTCATGCCGTCGGCGACGGTCTTATTGAACACCCGCAGGCCGTTGTTGGTGTCGGTCAGACCGAGCCTGCGACCGCGGCGGCTCAGCCGCGCGGCCGTCTGCAGCACCATGCGCTTGAGGAATGGCGGCCGGTTGGCGACCTGCTGGCCGAATCGGGTGCCGATCACGATGTCGACGTCGCCCTGGTTCAGCCGGTCGATCATCCTGGTCACGTCTTTGACGCGGTGCTGGCCGTCGGCGTCGAAGGTGGCGAACACCTTGGCGCCCGGCTGGTTTCGCGCATACTCGACGCCGGTCTGGATCGCCGCCCCCTGGCCCAGGTTGATGGGATGACGTACCAGGAACGCACCGGCCTGACGTGCGATGTCGCCGGTGCCGTCCGCGCTGCCGTCGTCCACGCACACGACATGCTCGAAGACGGTTCGCAGTTCGGCGACGACCTCGCCGATGACGGTGGCTTCGTTGAAGGCGGGGACGATGATCCAGGCGTCGGAGTAATCCATTTTCAGGGCCATTTCATGGCCAAATTACACGCGTTCGCCGCGTCCGAGCGCGACCAGATGGACGGCGATTCCCACCATCGGACCGCAGAGCAGACCGATGACGGTGCGGGTCTCCAACGCGAGCGGCAGCGCCAGCAGCAGCCCGGAGGCCACGGTGGCGCTGACCCACCCCAGCGAGTACGCCCGGTGCAACGCGGCGGCCACCGATGCCGCACCGGTGAGCGTCAGCAGAGCGATGGCCACCGCGGCGGCCGTCAACCAGGCCAGCAACGCGCTGCTGGCCTGATACTGCGAGCCGAACGCGAAGCGCAACAACCAGGGACCGATCAGACCGGCGAGCAGCACCCCTATCCCGCCGATGCCGGCGATGAGCAGGGCGGGCGAGATCAGGGCCCGCAGCCGGTGGCTGCGCTCATCGACGAAATGCGCGATCAGGTTGCCCTGCATGGCGGTCAGCGGGACCAGCAACGGCGCCCGGGTCAGGGTCACCGCGAGGATCACGACACCGCCCTGGGCGCCCAGCTCGGTGGACGTCAGCTTCAGCAGGACCGGAAACCCCATGACGAGGATGGCGCTGGCCCCCGCCGCGGTGATCGAGTGGGCCGCACCACGCAGGAACGTCGCGGTGCTGCCGGGCGTCAGCACACGTGCCGCTGCACGAGTTGCCGGCGAGGTGGCCAGGATGATCAGCCAGGCCACCGACCCCGCGACCGTCGCCCACAGGAACCCGACCAGTCCCCAGCTGAGGACGAAGGTCGCGGTGGCGACCGCCACCCGGATCACGGCGTCGGTCACCATCAGCGCGCCGTACTGGCCCCACCGGTTGACACCGGCCAGGATGCCCAGCAGCGTCGCGTGCAGGCAGAACCCCGCCAGTCCGACGCTGAGCAGCGCGACCGACAGCCAGCGATCCTCGACGAAGACCCGTCCGCTCCACAGCGCCGCGCTGCCCGCGATCAGGACGGCCGAGGCCAGCCCGACCAGGCCGGCGACCCGCAGCGGATGGGTGCGGGCGCCATCCGGGAGCACGTCCAGATACTGCATCGCGCGAACTTCCCGGGTCGTTTCCTGAAGCAGGCCGTTCGCGGCGCCGGTGACCAGGCCGAACGCACCCCAGAAAACGCCGAAGATGCTGAAGCCGCCGGGCGCCAGATTGCGCGCGGCCAGATAGATCACCGCATAGCCGCACAGCGCGGTCACCGCGGTTGCGGTGCCGACCCGGGCGACGCTGCCGCGCGCGATCGGCCCCACCGATGCTCCGGTGGCTCCCGGGGTGCCCGCGCCGTCCGTCACCGTGGCGACACTATCGGACCGGGAGTTCAGTGCCCTTCGGCCTGGAACCGCTCCACCGACCGCTGCACCTCGGCCTCGGCCTCGTCCCGGCCGACCCAGTCGGCGGCCTTGACGAACTTGCCCGGCTCGTTGTCCTTGTAGTGCTCGAAGAAGTGCTTGATGTCGTCCAGCTCGTACTGGGGGACGTCGGTGATGTCCTGGACGTGGTCCCACCGGTGGTCACCGGCCGGCACGCACAGCACCTTGTCGTCGCCGCCCTTCTCGTCGACCATCCGGAACATCGCCACCGGCCGCACCTCGATCAGCACGCCGGGGAACACCGGTTGGGGCAGCAGCACCAGCGCGTCCAGCGGGTCCCCGTCCTCACCGAGCGTGTCCTCGATGAAGCCGTAGTCGGCCGGGTAGGCCATCGGGGTGTGGAGGTAGCGGTCCAGGCGCACGCGACCGGTCTCGTGATCGATCTCGTACTTGTTGCGCTGGCCCTTGGGGATTTCGATGGTCACGTCGAATTGCACGGGTACACAGTAGTCGAGCAGGTGCCGCGGCACCGCCTGGCGGCTGATTCGGCAGAATGGGACACGAAAAGCAGAGCTACGACGCAATCACCGAGGAATTGATGGGCCCCAAACGCTGGCGCAAGTCCACCCACGTGCTGGTTGGGCTGGTGGTGCTCGCGTTCGTCGCGGCCGTCGTGGCGGCCGCCGTGCTCTTCACCACCGGCGGGCACGGTGCCGGCGGGGCGCGGTCTCCGGTTCCGCCGCCGCGGCCGCCGACGGTCAAGGCGGGGGTGAGTCCCGTCGCCGACAATGCTCAAGCACCCAGCGCCGGCGGAGTGACAGCAGCGCTGGCCCCCGCCGTCGCCGATCCCAACCTGGGCAGGCTGGGCGGCCGGATCACCGACGCGATGACCGGCAAGGAACTGTGGCGGCAGCTCGACGACCTCCCGATGGTGCCGGCGTCGACGAATAAGGTGCTGACCGCGGCGGCGGCCCTGCTCACCCTGGACCGGCAGGCCCGGATCAGCACCCGGGTGGTCGCGGCGGGTCAGGCCGCCCAGGGGCCGGTGGTGCTGGTCGGCGCCGGCGACCCGACCCTGTCGGCGGCCCCACCCGGGGTGGAGACCTGGTACCGCGGTGCGGCGCGCATCAGTGACCTGGTCGAACAGGTGCACCGCAGCGGCATGACCCCGACGGCCGTGCAGGTGGACACCTCGGCGTTCAGCGGTCCCGGGTTGGCACCCGGCTGGGACCCGGCCGACATCGACAACGGCGACGTGGCGCCCATCGAGTCCGCGATGATCGACGCCGGACGGATCCAGCCCACCACCGTCAACTCCAGACGTTCCAAGACCCCGGCACTGGACGCCGGACGTCAGCTGGCCATCGCCCTGGGCCTCGACCCTGCGCAGGTGACGATCGGGTCGGCGCCGGCCGGCGCGCGCCAGCTCGCGGTGGTGCAATCGGCGCCGCTGATCCAGCGGCTTTCGCAGATGATGAACGCCTCGGACAACGTGATGGCCGAGTGCATCGGCCGTGAGGTGGCCGCCGCGATCAACCGGCCGCAGAGCTTCACCGGCGCGGTCGACGCCGTCACCAGCCGGCTGAACACCGCCCATGTCGACACCGGCGGCGCCGCCCTGGTTGACTCCAGCGGCTTGTCGGTCAACGACCGCTTGACCGCCCGGACCCTGGACGGGGTGATGCAGGCCGCCGCCGGACCGGATCAACCGTCGTTGCGGGCGCTGCTGGATCTGTTGCCGATCGCCGGCGGCAGCGGCACCCTCGGCGAACGCTTCCTGGACCGCTCCACCACTCAGGGCCCGGCCGGTTGGCTGCGGGCCAAGACCGGCTCTCTGACGGCGGTGAACTCGCTGGTGGGGGTGCTCAACGACGCCAGCGGGCGGGTCCTCACCTTCGCCTTCATCTCCAACGACGCCGGACCCAACGGCCGCAACGCGATGGATGCGCTGGCCACCAAGTTGTGGTTCTGCGGGTGCGCGACGTGACCCCTTCCTCTTCCTCGTCCGGCCTTTCGATGGGCAACGCCGTCGACTGGCGGTTCGCCGCCACGGTTGGGGAGAAGCTGGCCCGCGGGGGTCCGGTCACCTCCGATTACACCCGGCGACAGGCGATGGAGGAGTTGAGCCGGGCGGCCGAGCAGGCCGAGCCGCCGGTTCGCGAGGTCACCGGTCTGATCACCGCCGACGCGGTGCCGCCGGCCCGCATCGTGGACCGGCGGGAATGGATCCGGGCGGCCGCGGAGTCGATGCGTGCCATGACCAACGGTGCCGAGAAACCGCACAGCTTTGTCACCGGCCGTCTCACCGGCGCCCAGACGGGCGCCGTGCTGGCCTTCGTCTCGTCCGGCATTCTCGGGCAGTACGACCCGTTCACCAGCCCCGACTCCGGCACCCTGCTCCTGGTGTATCCCAATGTCATCGGCGTGGAGCGCCAACTGAAGGTCGACCCGTCGGATTTCCGGCTGTGGGTGTGCCTGCACGAAGTGACCCACCGCGTGCAGTTCACCGCCAACCCGTGGATTGCCGGCCACATGTCGAGTTCGCTGAGCCTGTTGACCCAGGAGCCCACCGAAGACATCCGCGAAGTGGCCGGCCGGCTCGCTGAGTTCGTCCGCAATCGGGGACGCGACGAGTCTCACCCGGAAGGGATCCTGGGCCTGGTGCGCGCCGTGCAGTCCGAGCCGCAACGCCAGGCCCTGGATCAACTGCTGGTCCTCGGCACCCTGCTGGAAGGCCACGCCGAACACGTGATGGACGCCGTCGGGCCGGTGGTGGTGCCGTCAGTGGCAGCGATCCGCCGCAAATTCGACGAACGTCGCCTGCGTAAGCAACCGCCGTTGCAGCGGCTGGTGCGGGCACTGCTGGGTTTCGAAGCCAAACTCAGTCAGTACACCCGCGGCAAGGCGTTCGTCGACCACGTGGTGGACCGGGTCGGGATGAAGCGGTTCAACGCAATCTGGACGGGTCCCGAGACGTTGCCCAAGCCCACCGAGATCGAACACCCGCAGCGATGGATCGACCGGGTGCTGTAGCCCAACTGCGCAGGGCGGTAAGCGAATTCGCGCAGAACTATCTCGAGGGCACCGATCCCTGGTGCGTGGCGCTGTCCGGCGGCCCGGATTCGTTGGCGCTGACCGTGATTGCGGCGGGACTGCGGCCCACCACCGCGTTGATCGTCGACCACGGCCTGCAGGCGGATTCCGCGCTGGTTGCCGAAACCGCACGCACACAGGCGATTTCGCTGGGCTGTCAGGATGCCAAGGTGCTGCGCGTACAGGTGGGCGGCCCCGCTCTCAAAGGCGGCCCGGAAGCCGCCGCCCGCGCCGCCCGGTACGCCGCGCTGGAGGACCACCGGGACGGGCCGGTGCTGTTGGCGCACACGCTCGACGACCAGGCCGAGACGGTGTTGCTGGGGCTCGGACGTGGTTCGGGTGCGCGGTCAATGGCCGGCATGCGCCCCTACGATCCGCCGTGGTGTCGGCCGCTGCTGGGGATACGGCGGGCGGTGACTCACGGCGCCTGCGCCGAACTCGGCCTGACCCCCTGGCAGGACCCGCACAACACGGATCGCCGGTTCACCCGGGCCAGGTTGCGCAGCGAAGTGCTGCCGCTGCTGGAGGACGTGCTGGGCGGCGGTGTCGCCAAGGCGCTGGCGCGCACCGCGACGGCGTTGCGCGAGGACACCGACCTGATCGACGCGCTCGCTGCCGACGCGCTGCCTGTCGTCTCGACCGGCGCCGGACTGGACACCGCGGCGCTGGCCGCGCTGCCTGCCCCGGTGCGCCGACGGGTGATCCGCGGCTGGCTGCTGGCCGGCGGCGCGATCGGATTGACCGACAAGCAGATCCGCGGGGTGGACACACTGGTCACCGCGTGGCGCGGCCAGGGCGGGGTCGCGGTGGGGTCCAGGCTGCGCGGTCAGCGCCTGTTCGCGGGCCGGTGCGACGGCGTACTTACGTTGCGCCAGCAGGCAATTTGACGCCTACGTTGGTTCTTCTCAGGTAAGCGTGGCACGCTGTGCACGTGACGGCGGAGCTGTACCCGGGGGACATCAAGTCGGTACTGCTCACCCAGGAGCAGATTCAGGGCCGCATCACCGAGCTCGGTCACCAGATCGGTGAGGACTACCGGGATCTGGCCGCCACGACCGGCCAGGACCTGTTGTTGATCACCGTCCTCAAGGGCGCGGTGCTTTTTGTGACGGATCTGGCCCGCGCAATTCCGCTGCCCACCCAGTTCGAGTTCATGGCCGTGAGCTCCTACGGCTCGTCGACATCCTCTTCGGGTGTGGTTCGCATCCTCAAGGACCTCGACCGGGATATTCACGACCGCGACGTGCTGATCGTGGAAGACGTCGTCGACTCCGGGCTGACCCTGTCCTGGTTGTTGCGCAACCTGACCAGCCGTCACCCGCGGTCGCTGCGGGTGTGCACGCTGTTGCGCAAGCCCGAGGCGGTGGGCGCCAACGTCGACATCACCTACGTGGGCTTCGACATCCCCAACGATTTCGTGGTCGGCTACGGCCTGGACTACGACGAGCGTTACCGCGACCTGTCCTACATCGGGACGCTGGATCCGCGGGTTTATCAGTAACTAGTTCAGCTCCCACACCGCGGTCACCGAGAAGCTGACCGTCTGCTGACCGGGTTCGAGTGGCGCCATCGCCGCGCGCGGCGCCGGTTGTGGGCCCGGAGCCGGCTGGGTCCCGCCCGACTCCGAAATGGACAGCACCTTGCCCAGGCTGAGGCCGGACAGCTGGGCGTACTGCTGGGCCCGGTTCTTCGCGTCGTCGAAGGCCCGCGCCCGCGCGTCCTTGACCAGCTGCGAGTCGTCGGCGATCGAGTAGTTGACGCTGTTTATCCGGGTGGCGTCGCCACCCGTGCTTACGACCACGGCCAGCAGCTTCGACGCGGCATCCGTCGGGTGGATCTTGATCTCGATTCCGTTGTCAGCGCGGTAGCCGGCGATGGTGGCGGTTCCGGCCGGCTCGGGCGTGGCGTACTGCGGCTGCAGACTGACGTTCGTGGTGCGGATGTCCTTGCGGTCCAGGCCGGCTCCGACCAGCGCGTTGATCACCGCTTGCTGGCGCTCATTGGTCTGGTTCATCGCCGTCGTGACGTCTGCCGCGGTGAATTCGATGGCGACGTTCGCGGTCAAGGTGTCCGGGACGCCCTGCACCTGCCCCGATCCGACGACGGTCACTTGACGCGGGTTGGTCGAGGGGGACGGTGCCGCGTTGTGTGAGTCGCAGGCCGACAACACGAGGAGAGCCATGCCGGCGGCGGCTGCGGCCATCAAGCTGCGGGGGCGGATTGCGATCGGCATGCCTGGCACCTTAGCCGCCGGATAGCGACGACAGGGCCAGCAAATCAGCAGGCCGATTAGCTATCGCATGCACATTTCAGGTCTCGGTCAAGGCGATTTTCAACAATTCGGCATACCGGGGGGCGGTGTGCTGCGCATTTCACGCAAGCTCGGATGGCTCACCGTCGTCGTTCGCCTATCGAATGATCCCGCGGGTGCTGACGGCTCCTGATTTACCTGGCGATTCTTTGACGTGACGGCGATCGGGAATCAGCGCGGCACTGCAAATGGGGCCCCTCTTCGCACCATCCGGTCTATGGCTTGAACCCTTGGTGCGCAGTGTTTTTGATCACACTGGTGGCCCCGAAGGCTGTGCTGGCCGGACGGCCTGGTACCGGTGCTGTTACCGCAATTCCTGCACCGCGGCAGCCAAATAATCATCATTCATATGATTCTCTAATCATATTTGAAACAAATATGATTCATAGCAATATCGATTGTCTCCTGCGTTTATCGGAAAGCAAATGAATAATTGCTAACTCGGCAATGAACAGGCCGTAGGAAGCCTGTTGCTGTTTACGCCTCGCTGCTTAACGTGAGCTCAGATCCGCTAACGCGTCCGATGACGACGAAGTCATTGGGCGCGCGTCGCTGTCGAAGTACATCGCAATCAGGGAGGAACCTCATGTCGCTCGTCTACGCAGAGCCCGACACACTGGCCGGTGCAGCGGGGGAGTTGCAGGCCATCAACGCGAGCATGCGCGCCGGCAATTCGGCTGCCGCGGGCCCGACCACTGCCATCGCTCCGGCCGCATCCGACCTGGTTTCGCTGCTGACCGCCACGCAGTTCGCCAATCACGCGAACCTCTACCAGCAGATCAGCGCTCACGCGGTGGCGGTTCAGGAGCAGTTGGCGACCACGCTGGGGTTGTCCGCCGCCTCTTACGGGATCACCGAAGGCGCCAACGCCGCCACCATCGGTTAGGGAAAAAGGTTCATGATTGATTTCGCAGCTCTGCCGCCGGAGATCAATTCGGCGCTGATGTATGCCGGCGCGGGTTCGGGACCGATGTTGGCCGCCGCTGCCGCTTGGGACGCGCTGGCCGGCGAATTGCAGGCCGTTGCGGCCTCGTACGGAGCGGTAGTCGTCAGCCTGACCGACGGGCCCTGGCAGGGGCCGTCCGCCGCGTCCATGGCGGCCGCCGCCACGCCACAGATCGCGTGGCTCAACGGAGCCGCCGAGCAGGCCGCGCAAGCGGGCTCGCAGGCCGCCGCCGCGGCGAGCGCCTATGAGGCTGCCTTCCTGGCAACCGTGCCCCCGCCGGTCGTCGAGGCCAACCGGGCGCTGCAGGCCGTGCTGTTGGCGACCAACTTCTTGGGCCAGAACACCGCGGCCATCGCGGCCACGGAGGCGCAGTACCTGGAAATGTGGGCACAGGACGCAGCTGCGATGTACGGGTATTCGGGTGCATCGGCGGCTGCGACGCAATTGCCGCCGCTGACCCCGCAGTACGTCGCCACCAGCCTGTCCGGCCTGGGCTCCCAGGTCAACGCGCAGTTCAATGCCCTCAACTCGGCCGCCGCGGCAGCGGGATTGCACGAAATCCCGAAGGCTCTCAGCCAGCTGGCCGGCGTGACGAATACCCCACCCTGGCTCGCCAACCCGCAGGCGGCGCTGGGTCTGACCGGGCACACCTGGAACGCCACCGGTGACGGGATCGTCCTCAACGGGATGGTGGGTGACGTGGTGGAGGGCCTCACCGGATCGGCGACGGTAGATGCCAGCACCGCCTTCGACACCTACATCCGAATGGTTTCGCCCTTCCGTCTGACCTCCACCGCGATGAAAGACATCGACGGCCTCTTTCACAGTGCGTTCCCCGCGGCTTCGAAGGCCGCTGAGGGCGCCGCCAAGGCGGCCGAGGGCGCGGCGGCGGCCATTGCGCCCACCTTCGGCAGTGGCCTGGGCAACGCACTGGGCGGAATTGCCGGCGCGGCCGGCAACGCGGCCAAGGTCGGCGCGGTCTCGGTTCCGGCCAGCTGGGTCAGCACGCCTGCCGCCAACCCGATCACGGTGGCGCTCAACGGCGTCGGCGGTGCAGCGGCGGCCGAGCCCGCTACGGCCGCGTTCGGCGGTCTGCCGATGGCGCCGGGCGCCGGCACGGGCCGCAGCGTGGCCAACTTCGCCACCCCGCGTTACGGATTCAAGCCGACCGTGGTGGTGCAGCCTCCATCCGGGGGATAGCGGCCTGGCCCGTGACGGGTGAGTCGGGGCGAGCCGCTACGGCGTGACCAGAATCTTGCAGTGCCGTTCCGGATCTGCGAGATCGTCGAAGGCCGCCCCGACGCCCGCCAGGTCGACCTCGCCGGTGATCATCGGCGCGACATCGATCCGGCCCTCGGCGATCGCGCGCAACGATTCAGCGAACTCCTCGGGGGTGTAGGCGTTGACGAACTGCAGGTTGATCTCCTTGGCGATGCCGAAGAACGGATGCACGGTGTCGGGTTGCATGCACACGCCCGCGATGACCAGTCGGGTGCCGTTGCGCGCCCGCTGCATGATGTCGTCGATGATGCCGGGCACGCCGACCGCCTCGAAGACCACTCGCGCCTTGACGGTGTCGAACGGTGACGCCTGCGCCGGGTCCATCGTCTGGTGAGCGCCCATTTTCGCTGCCAGCTCACGGCGCTTCGGTGAGAAGTCCGATGCCACAATCGTTTCGACGCCGCGTACCCGCAGTGCCGCGATGATGGCGATGCCGATCGGCCCACAGCCGATCACCAGTGCCGTCTCGCCCGCCTCGATCTTGGACTTGTTCACGGCATGCAGCCCCACCGCCATCGGTTCGGCCAGAGCGGCGTGCCTGGGGTCGAGGCCGTTAGGGATGGGGAGTAACAGCGGAGCCGAGAGCAGCATCCGCTCGGCATAGCCGCCGAGGGTGGTGTTGCTGAAGACGATCGGTTCAACACCCTTGTCGGACAACACCACTGGGAGGGACGTGACCAGTGTGCCGGGCGGGTGGGTCTCGGTATCGGGTCCGGCCTCGAGCACCTCGGCGCTGAACTCGTGGCCCATGAACACGTCTTGGTTGAGGTCGATGTCCATGCCGCCGCGGCCCCTGGCCAGCTGATTGCTCAGCGACACGACGTCGGCGCCGTGTGCGGCGAAATGCAGGTCTGAGCCGCAGATTCCGCAACACCGCACCGCGACCAGCACCTGTCCCGGTCCCGGCACCGGGTCCGGCACGTCGTCCCGGTACACCATCCGTCCGTTGCGCAACACCGACGCCCGCATCAATTGGCCGCCTTGTCGTGTTCGGCCACGTGCTGGGTGATCGCCTGCACGACGGCCTGACCGGCCCGCCCGATCAACTCCTCGCGCTTGTCCTTGGCCCATTCGTGCGAGGCGCGGGGCGCTTCGAGCTGGCTCTTGAAGTGCGGAATCACCTTGCGGGCGAAAAGATCATACGAGTGGAAGGTCGCCTGTGGCGACGCCCAGTCATGACCGAGCAACAGCAGGGTGCCGAAGCCGCCCGAGCGATCCAACAGGTCTTCGATGTGAGCGATCGCATCCTCGGGGGTTCCGATACAGCAATTGCCCTTGGCCGCATAGTCTTCGACGAACTCGCGTGGGGACTGCGCGCCCTCGACGGTGTTGGACAGTGGCACGAAGCCCGCGGCCCCGAAGTACTTCGCGAAGTCCATCAACCCGTAAGTGCAGTCTTCGATCGCCTGATCGCGCGTGTCGGCGATGTGCATGATGCTCAGGACGCGCCAGTCAGTGCGGTCCGGCTCTGCTCGGCCTGCCTTCGCGGCCTGCTCGCACACCACATCCCAGGTGTTCTCCAAAGCCGCAAATCCGCCGGGCACCGACATCGACAGCGACAGCAGCGAGGTGCCCAGCGCGCCGGCCAGTCGCGGGCCGGACGGCGAGATCATTGCGGCGGTGGATATCTCGGGATACGGCCAGGTGTAGGGGCGGATGTGTAACTGGGCATCGCGCAGCGTGAACCATTCGGTGTGACGGTCGATGCGTTCCTCGGGTGCGGCGCGGAACAGCGCCAGAATCGCCTCCAGGGATTCCTGCATCATGCGGCGCTGGTCGACCGGGTCGATGCCCATCATGTAGGCGTCGGACGGCAGCGCGCCCGGTCCGGTGCCGAACATGACACGGCCCCGGGTCAGGTGATCCAACAGCACCCAGCGGTCGGCCACCATCAGCGGATGGTGGTACGGCAGCGAGACCACCCCGGTGCCCAAGCGGATGTGTTTGGTGCGTTCGGCGGCGGCTGCGATGAAAACCTCCGGGCAGGAGATCAATTCGTAGCCGCCGGAATGGTGTTCGCCGAACCACGCCTCGTCGTAGCCCAGGCGGTCCAGCGCCACGACCCGTTCCATGTCGTACTCCAGCGCCACTGTCGGCGATTGCCCGGTCGGATGAAACGGCGTGATGAAGACGCCGAATCGCATTGGTGCACTTACCATTCCACTCCTTTGAGGAATTCCAGCAGGGCAGAGTTAACTTCACCGGGCCGTTCCTGTTGCAGCCAGTGCCCGGCACCGTCGATCATGAGTTCGCGGTAGGGTCCGCTGACGACTTCCCCGGCACGGTCGCTGCGAGTGAATGCCAGCACGGGATCGGCGGTGCCGCCGATGAACAGGCACGGCACCGTGATCTTGGCGCCGTCGAGCTCCGGCGTCGTCTCCCAGTTGCGATCCATGTTGCGGTACCAGTTGAGGCCGCCGGTGAAGCCGGTGCGGGTGAATTCCCGTACGTAGTTGTCGATTTCGTCCTGGCTGATCCAGTCGGGCAGCCCGTCGGGTTCCGGGAGCCGGTCGATGAAACCTTCCGGTCCCGGTGCCACCATCCGCAACGCCGCGTCCTGGTCACCGGTCAACTGCAGACTGCCCATCATCCGGCGCATCACCCGGGCGGGATCGCCGTTGAGCTCGGCGTCGGCGACGCCGGGTTCCTGGAAATACAAGATGTAGAAGAAGTTTTCGCCGAAGGTACGCCGCAGGGCAACGGTGACGGGTCGCTTCGCCCGGGGTACCGGGGGAACGCTCAACGCCGCCACCGCGGCCACGCGATCGGGATGCAGCAGACCCGCGTTCCACACCACCATGGCGCCCCAGTCGTGACCGACCCAGGCCGCGCGCTCGGCGCCGACGTCGTCAAGCAGGCCCACGATGTCAGCCGTCAACTGATGAATGTCGTAGGCCTCGATCGCCTCCGGACACGACGAACCGCCGTAACCGCGCTGATCCGGTGCGATCACGTGGTAGCCCGCATCGGCGAGCACCGGGATCTGGTGTCGCCAGGAGTAGGCCAGTTCCGGGAAGCCGTGGCACAGCACCACGACCGGCGCCCCGCGGTCGCCGGCTTCGACCACTCGCAACCGCACGCCGTTGGTGTCAACTAACCGTTCGGTTGATGCGCCCATCGTCACACCAAATCACAACACCACCGGCGTGAGAAGGGGCCGTCGGTGGTTATCGGCGCCGTGGCCGCGCATCATGGCCTCATGCGGCTGGACCACGTAGTGCTCTGGACAAAGAATCCCGCCACGGCGATGGATTTCTACACCAGGGTGGTCGGCCTGGCGCCGGTCCGGTTCGACGAATTCCGGGCCGGCGAAGCGCCTTTCCCCAGCGTGCGGGTGTGCGGCGACTCCATCATCGACCTGCTGCCGGCCGAGGGGGCCGCCGGCACCGAGGCCATGACAAAGGTCGAGGGCAGTGCGGGTCACCCGGTCAACCACGTCTGCCTGGCAATGACCAAGGATGAGTACGACGCGCTGGACCGACGCCTGCAGGCCGAGGGTGTGGACACCAGCGCGCGGCTGAACCACAGCTTCGGAGCGCTGGGCTGGGCGCCGCAGGGCTATTACTTCCCCGACCCGGACGGCAACGTGGTCGAGGCCCGCTACTATGAGTAGCCGCCCCGCGACTGGTGACCCCGCCCGGCGAACGTGAAGCTGGCCGCACGCTCGGCCCTCATTGTCAAGTGGTCAGTGCAACATGGCCTAGGCGGCTTGGTGGAGTAGGACGTAAAGGCGCTGGGCGGGGGTGTCGAGGTTGAGGGTGGGGCGGGGTCGGCGATTGAGGGTGTCTTGGATGTGTTTGAGGTCAGCTTTGGTGTAGCCGCTGAGGTCGCTGCCTTTTTGGAACCAAAACCGTAGGAGGCGGTTGGTGTTTTCGTTGCTGCCGCGCTGCCAGGGTGAGTGGGGGTTACAGAAATAGACCGGGGTCCCCAGCTGTAGCTGAATGTCGCGCCAGTTGGCCATTTCGCTGCCTCGGTCCCAGGTGATCGAGCGCCGCAGATGCTCGGGCAATTCTTTCATCGCCTCGATCATTGCGGTGGCGACGGTTTCGGCGCTGCGATCGCCAAGCAGGTGCAGCAAGATAGTGAATCGGGTGCTGCGCTCGACGAGGGTTCCGATAGCGCTGTTGTTGGGCCCCACAATCAGGTCGCCTTCCCAATGACCAGGCACCGCACGGTCGGCGACCTCGGCAGGGCGGTCGCTGATGGTGAATTCCTCACCGCTGCTGTAGACCCCACGGCTGGTGTTGCGACCGCGCGGTTTGCGGCTGGCTCGTTTGGTGGACAGGCATTTGTTGAGGTCAGCGCGCAAACTGCCACGGGTCTGCACATACAAGCATTGGTAGATGGTCTCGTGGCTCACCCTGGCCAGCTTGTCACCAGGATGATCACGAGCCAACACCTCAGCGATGAGCTTGGGGCTCCAACCTTGCTCCATCCAAGCCTCGATGGCCGCGCACAGTGGATGATCAACCAGTTTGAATCCCTTGGGCCGGCGCGCTCGTTCAGCAGCTCGAGCATGCGCCATCAACGCGTGATAATCCCCATCAGGCAAGCTGTTCCGCTCGAACTCACGACCGATCGTAGAGCGATGGCGCCCCAGACGCTGTCCGATCTGAGCAGCGCAGAGCCCTGCATCACGCAACCGCATGATCTCGATGCGTTCCTCGCCGCAGATCCTGCGACCCGGACCTCCCGGCCGCCTTGACCAATCACCTGGGTTTGCTAAACCGCAAGCATTCCTACCGCCATTGACGAGCTGCATCGCCCCAGCATCACGCCACCAAATCCACGCACGCGTTGTCGACACGCCCATCGCCTTGGCGGCACGGTGCACCGGCACACCGCCGCACACCCGATCAAAGAACTCCCGACGCACCCACTTCGAATGCGGATATCCACTCGGCATCGCAACCCCTAAATCCACGGATGTTGCACTGACCGTATGAATCCACCGCCACGAACGTGTAGCTGGTCGCACGTTCGGCGATGGTCGGGAACTCGCGATCGTTGACCAAATCGTTGACCATGAGGCATCGGCGACCCGCTCTGCCGGAGCTACCACTCGCCACTGGCAACACGGTGACGACCCGCTGCGCTCCGGCTCTGCCGGAGCTTGCGATCGCCACTGGCGGTAACCTGGACATTTCCAGCTGCGTTTATCGGAAGGACCTGGCCCCCTCGGCCGATGATTGATGAACCGTAGAAACGTGATACGCACCGTTACGGCCGTCGCCGTGCTGGTGCTGCTCGGCTGGTCGTTTTTTTACTTCAGCGATGACACCCGCGGTTACAAACCCGTCGACACCTCGGTGGCGATGACCCAGATCAACAGCGACAACGTCAAGAGCGCGCAGATCGACGACCGCGAACAGCAGCTGCGGTTGACCCTGAAGAAGGGCAACAACGACACCGAGAACTCCGACAAGGTCATCACCAAGTACCCAACGGGTTACGGTGTCGACCTCTTCAACGCGCTGACCGCGAAGAACGCCAAGGTCAGCACCGTCGTCAACGAAGGCAGCCTGATCGGCGAACTGCTGGTCTACGTGCTGCCGTTGTTGCTGCTGGTCGGCCTCTTCGTGATGTTCTCCCGGATGCAGGGCGGCGCCCGGATGGGCTTCGGCTTCGGCAAATCGCGCGCCAAACAGTTGTCCAAGGACATGCCCAAGACCACCTTCGCCGACGTCGCCGGCGTCGACGAAGCGGTCGAGGAGCTCTACGAGATCAAGGACTTCCTGCAGAACCCGTCCCGGTACCAGGCCCTCGGCGCCAAGATCCCCAAGGGCGTGCTGCTCTACGGCCCGCCCGGGACCGGCAAGACGCTGCTGGCCCGCGCCGTGGCCGGGGAAGCCGGTGTGCCCTTCTTCACCATCTCCGGCTCCGACTTCGTCGAGATGTTCGTCGGCGTCGGCGCATCGCGCGTCCGGGACCTTTTCGAGCAGGCAAAACAAAACAGCCCGTGCATCATCTTCGTCGACGAGATCGACGCGGTCGGCCGCCAGCGGGGCGCTGGCCTGGGCGGTGGTCACGATGAGCGCGAACAGACCCTCAACCAGCTGCTGGTCGAGATGGACGGCTTCGGTGACCGCGCCGGCGTCATCCTGATCGCGGCCACCAACCGGCCCGACATCCTGGACCCGGCGCTGCTTCGGCCGGGCCGCTTCGACCGCCAGATCCCGGTGACGAACCCGGACCTGGCCGGCCGTCGCGCCGTCCTGCGGGTGCACTCCAAAGGCAAGCCGATCGGACCGGACGCCGACCTGGACGGCCTGGCCAAGCGGACCGTCGGCATGACCGGCGCCGACCTGGCCAACGTCATCAACGAGGCGGCGCTGCTGACCGCCCGGGAAAACGGCACCGTCATCACCGGCCCGGCGCTGGAAGAGGCGGTGGACCGGGTCATCGGCGGTCCCCGCCGCAAGGGCCGCATCATCAGCGAGCACGAGAAGAAGATCACCGCCTACCACGAGGGCGGACACACCCTGGCGGCCTGGGCGATGCCGGACATCGACCCGGTCTACAAGGTGACGATCCTGGCCCGGGGCCGCACCGGCGGACACGCCGTCGCGGTGCCGGAAGAGGACAAGGGTCTGCGGACCCGGTCGGAGATGATCGCCCAGCTGGTCTTCGCGATGGGTGGGCGCGCGGCCGAGGAACTGGTGTTCCGCGAGCCGACCACCGGCGCGGTCTCCGACATCGAGCAGGCCACCAAGGTCGCCCGGGCGATGGTTACCGAATACGGCATGAGCGCTCGCCTCGGCGCGGTGAAGTACGGCACCGAACACGGCGACCCGTTCCTGGGCCGCACCATGGGCACCCAGCCGGACTACTCGCACGAGGTCGCCCGCGAGATCGACGAAGAGGTGCGCAAGCTCATCGAGGCCGCGCACACCGAAGCGTGGGAGATCCTCACCGAATACCGCGACGTGCTGGACACCTTGGCCGGCGAGTTGCTGGAAAAGGAAACGCTGCACCGGCCCGAGCTGGAGGCGATTTTCGGCGACGTCGAGAAGCGCCCGCGGCTGACCATGTTCGACGACTTCGGTGGCCGCATCCCCTCGGACAAGCCGCCGATCAAGACGCCCGGCGAGCTGGCGATCGAGCGCGGGGAGCCGTGGCCGCAACCGGTGCCGGAGCCGGCGTTCAAGGTGGCTATCGCGCGCGCCAGCAAGGCGGCCGAGGAGGCCCAGGCGGACAAGGCCAACGGCGACGGTAACGGAGCCAACGGTTCGCACGTCACCACCCAGCCCGACTACGGGGCCCCGGCCGGTTGGCATGCACCCGGATGGCCGCCACCGTCGTCCAGCCGGCCACAACCCGCGCCCGGTTACCCCAGCCCGGAAGAGTCTGACGCCGAGGAGCCTTCCGGTCAGCTGGACAAGGATGTGACTCGGTCCAATCCACCGGCCCATGGCTGAGTATCGGAGGATTCGATGACCCAGCTGGAATCCAGGGAGACCGGAGCCAGGCCGTTCGATCAGGCCCGCGCCGAGGCGGCGGTCCGCGAATTGCTGATTGCGCTCGGCGAAGATCCGGACCGCCACGGTCTGCGCGACACCCCGGCTCGCGTGGTGCGTGCCTACAAAGAGATCTTCGCCGGGCTCTACACCGAGCCCACCTCGGTGCTCAACGCGATGTTCGACGAGAACCACGATGAGTTGGTGCTCGTCAAAGGAATACCGATGTACTCCACCTGCGAGCATCATCTCGTCGCCTTCCACGGGGTGGCCCACGTCGGTTACATCCCCGGTGTGGACGGCAGGGTGACCGGCCTGTCGAAAATCGCTCGGCTGGTCGACCTCTACGCCAAGCGTCCGCAGGTGCAGGAGCGGCTCACCAGCCAGATCGCGGATGCCCTGGTGCAGAAGCTGGATCCGCGCGGGGTCATCGTGGTGATCGAGGCCGAGCACCTGTGCATGGCGATGCGCGGTGTCCGCAAGCCCGGCGCCACCACGACGACGTCGGCGGTGCGCGGTCAGTTCAAGTCCGACGCCGCCTCCCGGGCGGAAGCGCTCGATCTCATTCTGCGTAAGTGAGTTCGGCACCCGTGCAGGTGATAGGGGTGCTCAACGTCACTGACGACTCGTTCTCCGACGGCGGGCGCTACCTCGATCCCGACGGTGCCGTCGAACATGGTTTGGCCTTGGCCGCCGAAGGTGCCGACATCATCGACGTCGGGGGAGAGTCGACGCGGCCCGGCGCGACACGGGTGGACCCCGACGTGGAAACCGCACGCATCGTCCCCGTTGTGAAAAACCTTGCGGCACAAGGAATAACCGTCAGTATCGACACCATGCACGCGCGGGTGGCGCAGGCGGCGCTGGCGAACGGTGCGCAAATCGTCAACGACGTGTCCGGCGGGCGCGCCGATCCGGCCATGGCCCCACTGCTGGCCGAGGCCGGGGTGCCATGGGTGTTGATGCACTGGCGGCCGGTATCGGCCGACCATCCACACCGGGTTCCGGACTACCGGGACGTGGTGGCCGACGTCCGTGCCGACCTGCTGGCCAGTGTGGACGACGCCGTGGCGGCGGGCGTCGATCCGGCCAACCTCGTGATCGACCCCGGCCTGGGTTTCGCCAAGACGGGACAACACAATTGGGCCCTGTTGCACGGCCTGCCGAAGTTAATGGCGACCGGGCTTCCGGTGTTGTTGGGTGCCTCCCGCAAGCGCTTCCTCGGCGCTTTGCTGGCCGGGCCCGACGGCACGCCGCGACCGGCCGACGGCCGCGAAACGGCGACGGCGGTGATCTCCGCACTGGCGGTGTTGCACGGTGTCTGGGGTGTGCGGGTGCACGACGTGCGCGCGTCGGTAGACGCCCGCAAAGTCGTCGAAGCGTGGCAGGGCGCGGAAGGGGCGGTAACCGGTGGCTGACCGAATCGAGTTGCGCGGCCTGAAGATTCGCGGCCGCCACGGCGTATTCGAACACGAGCGGCGCGACGGTCAGGACTTCGTCGTCGACATCACGGTCTGGATAGACCTGGCCCGTGCTGCGGCCAGCGACGAGCTGGCCGACACCTACGATTACGGCGCGCTGGCGCAGTTGGCCGCCGACATCGTCGGCGGAACGGCGCGGAATCTGATCGAAACGGTCGGGGCCGACATCGCCGACCGGGTGATCGCCGACGAGCGGGTCCACGCGGTTGAAGTGACGGTGCACAAGCCGCAGGCGCCCATCTCCCAGACTTTCGACGACGTGGCCGTGGTGACCAGGCGGTCCCGCCGTGGTGGTCGCGGATCGGTGATCCCGGCGGGCTCGGTGATATGACCCGCGTGGTGCTGTCCATCGGCTCCAACCTGGGTGATCGCCTGGCCAACCTGCAATCGGCCGTCGACGGGCTCGGTGCTGCGGTCCGCGCGGTGTCATCGGTCTACGAGACGGACCCCTGGGGCGGCGTGGAGCAGGAACCGTTCCTCAATGCCGTGTTGATCGCCGAGGACCCCGACCGCGATGCGCATGCCTGGTTGCGCCGGGCTCACGAGATCGAGCAGGCCGCCGGGCGGGTGCGTGAGTTGCGCTGGGGTCCGCGCACCTTGGACGTCGACCTGGTCGCCTGTTACGGAACGCGGGGTCAGATCACCGTCGATGACCCAGAGCTGACGCTGCCGCACCCGAGGGCCCATGTGCGGGCATTCGTGCTGGTGCCGTGGCTGGACGTGGAACCGACCGCGGAGCTCTCCCGGCCGGTGCGCGAGCTGCTCGCCGATCTGGCCGACGACGCCGCAGGCGTGCGCCCGACCTCGCTGGCGCTGGAGACCTGATGGGCCCGACCCGCAAACGTGACCTGACGGGGGTGGTGCTCGGCGCCGCGTTCGTGGGCTACCTGCTGATCACCGTGTTGTACCGGTACTTTCCGCCGATCACCGTGTGGAGTGGGGTTTCGTTGCTGGTGGTCGCCGTCGCGGAGGCGCTGTGGGCGCGCACCGTGCGCGCCAAGATCAACGACGGCGAGATCGGCGATGCACCAGGCTGGCTGCACCCGCTCGCGGTGGCGCGCAGCCTGATGGTCGCCAAGGCGTCGGCCTGGGTAGGCGCGGTGATGCTGGGTTGGTGGGTGGGGGTGCTGGTGTATTTCCTGCCGCGCCGGTCATGGATGCGAGCCGCCGCCGAGGACACCGGCGGCGCCGTCGTGGCGGCGCTCAGCGCGCTGGCTCTGGTCATCGCGGCGATGTGGTTACAGCATTGCTGCAAGTCACCTCCGCAGGATTCCGGTGAACCCGGCGAAGGGGCCGAGACCTGACCACCTGGGCCGCCTGGCAACTCACGCCGAGAATCGCCGGACTGGCGCGACACGCCAAGTGACCTCGCCCGGGTACAGTCAGGGGCCATGACCGTTCTGTCCCGCGGCGCCCGGGTCCGGCGCGGCGGCCGCAGGCCGGGGTGGGTGCTCTTGACGACGTTGCTGGTCCTGGCAATCGCGGCCAGCTCCGCGCTGGTTTTCACCGATCGGGTGGAACTTCTCAAGCTCGCTGTGATCCTGGCGTTGTGGGCCGCCGTGGCCGGCGCCTTCGTGTCGGTGCTGTACCGCCGCCAGGCCGAGGCCGACCAGGCGCGCGCCCGGGACATGAAACTGGTGTACGACCTGCAACTGGACCGCGAAATCTCGGCACGCCGCGAGTACGAGCTGACGGTGGAGTCGCAACTGCGCCGCGAACTGGCCTCGGAGATACGGGCTCAAGCGGCCGACGAGATCGCGGCGCTGCGGGCGGAACTGTCCGCGCTGCGGACCAACCTGGAGATCCTGTTCGATACCGACCTCGAACACCGTCCGGCCCTCGAGACTTTGAACAGGGAAGCGGCGCGGGCGTTGACCGATCGGTCGGCCAGCGCCGCCACGAACGGTGACAGCCCGCCCGCCGACTGGGTGGCCAGCGATCGGGTCACCGCCGTCCGTCAGGAGGAGCCGGAGGAAGAGCCCGCCGGCGAAGAGGAAGCCGCGATCATCGACGTTCCCGAGGAACCGTTGCTGCCACCTAGGCAACCCGCCAGCGTCCGTGAGTACCCCCCGCCGCCGCAGCCCGGGCCCTTCCAGCCACGGCACCGGCCACCGCCACCTCCGCAATTCCAGCCTCAGCCGCAGTACCAGCCGGCGCCGCCACCCCAACCGCAGCCTCAACCCCAACCACAGCCCCAACCCCAACCACAGCCCCAACCGGCGGCCTGGCAACCGGCCCCGGCCGAGGGGCAGTGGTTGCCACCGGGCGCGCCGGGCAGCCACTGGGCACCTGCCCAGGCTCCGGCAGCCCCGCCCCGCGCGGAGTCGGAAGGACGCCGGCGACGCTACCGGGACGACGCCGACGAACCGGACGCCAACGCGGTCGGAGCAACTCCGGACGAGCCCGGGCCCCAATACGGTGGCCGCCGTTCGCGCTCCAGGCATTCGGCGGAGTACCGGGATTTCGGTGTCGGAAATCTCGCCCGGCCCCGCGACTCGCAACCCGAGGAGGCTCCGGAGCCACCGCCGGCACCCGCGCCGCCGCGGCTCGCCCCGGCCCCGCCGGCTCCCCGGCATCGCAGCGCCGAGGAACCGGTCGAGAACGAATCCGACCCACAAAGCGGTGGTCACTCGGCCGCCGACCTGTTGGCGAGGTTCCAGGTGCAGCCGAGCGGAGGCGGCCGGCGACGCCGGCGTGACGGCTGACACGCTGTGCTCGCTGGGACGGATCGACTAGAGTCGTAGTGACCGTCCGGTACCCCAACAGCGGGACTGGAACGTACGAAGGAAATCTGTGAGGTCGTCTGCGATGGAGCAGTTCGACGGACTGCGCCCGGCCAGGCTGAAGGTGGGAATCATCTCGGCCGGCCGCGTCGGCTCCGCGTTGGGGGTCGCACTGGAGCGCGCCGACCACGTGGTGGTGGCGTGCAGCGCCATTTCCCAGGCCTCCCTGCAGCGGGCGCAGCGCCGGCTGCCCGATACGCCGGTCCTGTCTCCGCCGGACGTTGCTGCCGGCGCGGAGCTGTTGTTGCTGGCGGTCACCGACAGCGAACTGCCCGGCCTGGTGGCCGGTTTGGCCGCCACCTCCGCTGTTCGGCCGGGCACCATCGTGGTGCACACCTCCGGCGCCAACGGGATCGGAATCCTGGAGCCACTGACCCGTCAGGGCTGCATTCCGGTGGCGATTCACCCGGCCATGACCTTCACCGGCTCCGACGAAGACATCGCCCGGCTGCCGGACACCTGCTTCGGGGTGACGGCGGCCGACGAAGTCGGGTACGCGATCGGGCAGTCGTTGGTACTGGAGATGGGCGGCGAGCCGTTCTTCGTGCGTGAAGACGCCCGGGTGCTGTACCACGCCGCGCTGGCCCATGCGTCCAACCATCTGGTGACCGTGCTGGCCGATGCGCTGGAGGCGTTGCGGGCCGCCCTGACCGGCGACGAACTGCTGGGACAACAGCGGGTCGACAATCAACCGGGCGGTATCGCCGAACGCATCGTCGGGCCGCTGGCACGCGCGGCGCTGGAGAACACGTTGCAGCGCGGTCAGGCCGCGCTCACCGGCCCGGTCGCCCGCGGCGACGCCGCCGCCGTGGCCGGACACTTGAGCGCACTCGGGGACGCCGACCCGGAGCTCGCCCACGCGTACCGGGTGAACGCGCTGCGGACCGCGCAGCGTGCACACGCCCCCGACGATGTCGTCGAGGTACTGGTCCGGTGATCGGCAACAGGAAGCCGCCTGCCTACAAACCGGGCGAACTCAACGTGTTTTCGGCGCCGGCCGACGTCAGCGACGTCACCCGCGCGCTGCGGCACACCGGCCGGCGAATCATGTTGGTGCCCACCATGGGAGCGCTGCACGAAGGTCACCTGACGCTGGTGCGTGCCGCCAAGCGGGTGCCGGGTTCGGTGGTGGTCGTGTCGATCTTCGTCAACCCGTTGCAGTTCGGTGCGGGTGAGGATCTCGACGCCTACCCGCGCACCCTTGACCAGGATGTGGAACTCCTGCGCGGTGAGGGTGTGGATATCGTTTTCGCACCTTCGGCCGCGGGCATGTATCCCAACGGACTGCGTACCACCGTGCAGCCGGGACCGCTGGCTGCCGAACTCGAAGGTAGCGTGCGCCCAACGCATTTCGCCGGTGTGCTGACGGTGGTTCTCAAGCTGCTGCAGATTGTCCGGCCGGACCGGGCGTTCTTCGGCGAGAAGGACTATCAGCAGCTGGTGCTGATCCGGCAGATGGTCACTGACCTGAACGTCGCCGTGCAGGTGGTGGGCGTGCCGACGGTACGGGAACGTGACGGGCTGGCGATGTCGTCCCGCAACCGCTACCTGGACCCGGCGCAACGCGAAGCGGCCGTGGCACTTTCGGCGGCACTGAGCGCGGGCGCGCACGCCGCTACCTATGGTGTCCAGGCTGCGCTGGACGCGGCCGACGCGGTGCTGCAGTCCACCCCCGAATTGGTGGTCGACTACCTGCAGCTGCGTGACACCGAGCTGGGTCCGGCGCCCACCAACGGATCCGGCCGGCTGTTGATCGCGGCTCGGCTCGGCACCACCAGACTGCTGGACAACGTGGCAATCCAAATCGGCAATCTCGCCGGCACCACCAGTGGGCCGGACGCTCAATCACATTGGAGGAATTGATGTTACGGACAATGTTGAAGTCGAAGATCCACCGCGCCACCGTAACCCAGGCCGACCTGCACTACGTCGGATCGGTGACCATCGACGCCGACCTGATGGACGCCGCCGACCTGCTCGAGGGTGAACAGGTCACCATCGTCGACATCGACAACGGTGCCCGGCTGGTCACTTACGCCATCACGGGCGAGCGCGGTACCGGTGTAATCGGAATCAACGGCGCCGCAGCACATCTCGTTCACCCCGGTGATCTGGTGATCCTGATCGCTTACGGCACCATGGAAAACGCCGAGGCGCGCTCGTACCAGCCGCGGATCGTGTTCGTCGACGCCGACAACAGACAGATCGACCTGGGCAGCGATCCGGCCTACGTGCCCGACGGCGTTGACGAGTTGTTGGACCCGCGGATCGGCGCGCGGTAACCGTGCTGCTGGCGATCGATGTCCGCAACACCCACACGGTCGTCGGTCTGATATCCGGCGCCAAAGACAACGCGAAAGTTGTTCAGCAGTGGCGGATCCGCACCGAGTCCGAAGTCACTGCGGACGAACTGGCACTCACCATCGACGGTCTCATCGGTGAGGATGCCGAGCGGCTCACCGGCGCCGCCGGTTTGTCCACCGTGCCGTCGGTGCTGCACGAGGTGCGGATCATGCTGGACCAGTACTGGCCGTCCGTGCCGCATGTGCTGATCGAGCCCGGCGTGCGCACCGGCATCCCGCTGCTGGTCGACAACCCGAAAGAGGTGGGCGCCGACCGGATCGTCAACTGCCTGGCGGCCTTTCACAAGTTCGGCAGGGCAGCCATCGTGGTCGACTTCGGGTCGTCGATCTGTGTTGATGTGGTGTCGGCCAAGGGAGAGTTTCTCGGTGGCGCGATCGCGCCTGGCGTGCAGGTGTCCTCGGATGCCGCAGCGGCGCGCTCGGCCGCGCTGCGCCGGGTTGAACTGGCCAGGCCCCGATCCGTGGTGGGCAAGAACACCGTGGAGTGCATGCAGGCCGGCGCCGTATTCGGCTTTGCCGGGTTGGTCGACGGCCTGGTGGGCCGCATCCGCGACGACGTCACCGGGTTCTCCGCCGATGACGACGTCGCCGTGGTGGCCACCGGGCACACCGCGCCACTGTTGCTGCCCGAACTCCACACGGTGGAGCACTACGACCAGCATCTGACGCTGCACGGGCTGCAGCTGGTTTTCGAGCGAAACCGCGACGCCCAGCGCGGCCGGCTCAAGACCGCGCGCTGAGCGTCGGCGCGATCTCATTTAAGCTGGCACGTCGTGAGTGCCGCCGATCGAGACCCCGACAGAGATCCCCCAGGGGACCTTCCCGAGCAATTCCGGATCCGTCGGGACAAGCGCGCCCGCCTGTTGGCAGAAGGTCACGACCCGTACCCGGTGGCGATCCAGCGGACGCACACGCTGGCCGAGGTTCGCGCGGCCCATCCCGACCTGCCTACCGACACCGCGACCGATGACGTCGTCGGTGTCGCGGGCCGGGTGGTGTTCGCCCGCAATACCGGGAAACTGTGCTTTGCGACACTGCAGGACGGAGACGGCACCCAGCTGCAGGCGATGATCAGCCTCGACAAGGTGGGTCAGGAATCGCTGGACGCGTGGAAGGCCGACGTCGATCTCGGCGACATCGTCTTCGTGCACGGACAGGTGATCAGTTCACGCCGAGGCGAACTGTCCGTCCTCACCGATTCCTGGCAGATGGCCGCCAAGTCGCTGCGGCCGCTGCCCGTCGCCCATAAGGAAATGAGCGAGGAGGCGCGGGTACGGCAGCGTTATGTCGACCTGATCGTCCGCCCGCAGGCGCGTTCGGTGGCCCGGCAGCGGATCGCTGTAATACGCGCTATCAGAAATGCACTGGAACGCCGCGGGTTCCTGGAGGTGGAAACTCCCATCTTGCAGACGCTGGCCGGCGGGGCCGCCGCACGGCCGTTCATCACCCATTCCAATGCGCTCGACATAGACCTTTACCTGCGGATAGCGCCGGAACTGTTCCTCAAGCGCTGCATCGTCGGTGGTTTCGACAAGGTCTTCGAACTAAATCGGGTCTTCCGAAACGAAGGAACCGATTCGACGCATTCCCCGGAATTCTCCATGTTGGAGACCTACCAGACGTACGGGACCTATGACGATTCGGCAGTCGTCACAAGGCAGCTTATTCAAGAGGTCGCCGATGAGGCGATCGGGACCAGACAACTTCCGATGCCTGACGGCAGTGTCTACGACATCGACGGAGAATGGGCAACTCTGCAGATGTATTCCTCGCTGTCCAAAGCTCTGGGCGAAGAGATCACACCCGAGACGCCGGTGGAACGGTTACGCGAGATCGCGGCTTCACTCGACGTGGAGATTCCCGACAACCGTGGCTTTGGTCACGGCAAACTTGTCGAGGAACTATGGGAGCACACGGTGGGCAACACACTGACCGCGCCCACTTTCGTCAGGGATTTCCCCGTGGAGACAACGCCATTGACCCGCCACCACCGCAGCATCCCCGGCGTGACCGAGAAGTGGGACCTATACGTGCGCGGAATGGAGCTGGCCACCGGGTACTCGGAATTAAACGATCCGGTAGTGCAACGTGAGAGATTTGCCGATCAGGCCCGCGCCGCAGCCGCCGGTGATGACGAGGCCATGCAACTCGACGAAGATTTTCTGGATGCCCTGGAGTTCGGGATGCCGCCCTGCACCGGAACGGGAATGGGTATCGATCGGTTGTTGATGTGTTTGACCGGGCTGTCAATTAGGGAGACTGTTTTGTTCCCGATTGTTCGTCCACACTCCAACTGAACTGCGCAAAGTTGCGTCTAGATTGAGTATTTTCCGTTCTTATGGCAGATTAGGTCAGTGGGGAGTCTATCCAAACTGGATCTGTAACTGCACAGGAAGAAACGCGAGGGTAAGCCAATGGCGAAGAAAGTGACCGTCACCTTGGTCGATGATTTCGACGGTGCCGGCTCCGCCGACGAAACGGTCGAATTCGGGCTTGACGGGGTGACCTATGAGATCGACCTTTCAAGTAAGAATGCAACCAAGCTGCGCAATGACCTGAAGCAGTGGGTTGCGGCCGGCCGTCGAGTGGGCGGTAGGCGGCGCGGGCGTTCCGGTTCGGGCCGCGGCCGCGGCGCGATCGACCGCGAGCAGAGCGCCGCGATCCGCGAATGGGCACGGCGTAACGGGCACAACGTGTCGACCCGTGGACGTATCCCGGCCGACGTCATCGACGCGTTCCACGCCGCCACCTAGGAACACGCTTCCCGGCGCCCAGGCTGACAAGCCTGGGCGCCGGACTCGTCTTTTCGCTAGTGGCGAACTGATCTGCGCCCGACGCGGGAAACGCATTGGGGCTTTTCCTCGTTGAACTCCTTGTTGAACCGGGTTGAACCAGGCACTTATGGGCATCGCTTAGCACTGCGAGGTATGAAGCCTGGCAGGCCGACCATTACAGTGGACGGCAGGTGCGCGGTGCCGGGCCCTGAGTCGACAAAAGGTCGGCGAAGGCCGGCAAACGCCTTTCCGAGACGGAGCACCTAATGGTGAGGGAGAGCAGGTAACCGACGATGTTCGAGAGATTTACCGACCGTGCCCGCAGGGTCGTCGTCCTGGCGCAAGAAGAGGCCCGGATGCTCAACCACAATTACATCGGCACCGAGCACATCCTCCTGGGTCTGATCCACGAGGGCGAAGGTGTCGCGGCCAAGTCGCTGGAGTCACTGGGAATCTCGCTGGAAGGCGTGCGCAGCCAGGTCGAGGAGATCATCGGCCAGGGCCAGCAGGCGCCGTCCGGGCACATCCCGTTCACTCCGCGGGCCAAGAAGGTCCTCGAACTGAGCCTGCGTGAAGCGCTGCAGCTCGGCCACAACTACATCGGCACCGAGCACATCCTGCTGGGCCTGATCCGCGAGGGTGAGGGCGTAGCGGCTCAGGTGCTGGTCAAGTTGGGCGCTGAGCTGACCCGGGTGCGCCAGCAGGTTATCCAGCTGCTGAGCGGCTACCAGGGCAAGGAGGCCGCCGAAGCCGGCACCGGTGGCCGGGGCGGCGAATCCGGCAGCCCGTCCACGTCTCTGGTGCTCGACCAGTTCGGCCGTAACCTGACCGCGGCCGCCATGGAGGGCAAGCTCGACCCGGTCATCGGCCGCGAGAAGGAAATCGAGCGGGTCATGCAGGTGCTGTCCCGGCGCACCAAGAACAACCCGGTGCTGATCGGCGAGCCCGGCGTCGGTAAGACCGCCGTCGTGGAGGGTCTGGCGCAGGCCATCGTGCACGGCGAGGTTCCCGAGACGCTCAAGGACAAGCAGCTCTACACCCTCGACCTGGGATCGCTCGTCGCAGGCTCCCGCTACCGCGGTGACTTCGAGGAACGCCTGAAGAAGGTGCTCAAGGAGATCAACACCCGCGGCGACATCATCCTGTTCATCGACGAGCTGCACACGCTCGTGGGTGCCGGTGCCGCCGAGGGCGCCATCGACGCGGCCAGCATCCTCAAGCCCAAGCTGGCCCGCGGCGAGCTGCAGACCATCGGCGCCACCACTCTCGACGAGTACCGCAAGTACATCGAGAAGGACGCCGCGCTGGAACGCCGCTTCCAGCCGGTGCAGGTCGGCGAGCCGACGGTGGCACACACCATCGAAATCCTCAAGGGCCTGCGTGACCGCTACGAGGCACACCACCGGGTGTCCATCACCGACGGCGCGCTGGTGGCCGCGGCCACCCTGGCCGACCGCTACATCAACGACCGGTTCCTGCCGGACAAGGCGATCGACCTGATCGACGAGGCCGGCGCCCGGATGCGGATCCGCCGGATGACCGCTCCGCCAGACCTGCGCGAGTTCGACGAGAAGATCGCCGATGCGCGCCGGGAGAAGGAATCGGCGATCGACGCCCAGGACTTCGAAAAGGCCGCCAGCCTCCGGGACCGGGAGAAGCAACTGGTCGCCCAACGCGCCGAGCGCGAAAAGCAGTGGCGCTCAGGCGACATGGACGTGGTCGCTGAGGTGGACGACAACGAGATCGCTGAGGTGCTGGGCAACTGGACCGGCATCCCGGTGTTCAAGCTCACCGAGGCCGAGACCACACGTCTGCTGCGCATGGAGGACGAGCTGCACAAGCGGATCATCGGCCAGGTGGATGCGGTCAAGGCCGTGTCCAAGGCGATCCGCCGTACCCGCGCCGGGCTGAAAGACCCGAAGCGCCCCTCGGGCTCGTTCATCTTCGCCGGCCCGTCCGGCGTCGGCAAGACCGAGCTGTCGAAGGCGCTGGCGAACTTCCTGTTCGGCGACGACGACGCGCTCATCCAGATCGACATGGGCGAGTTCCACGACCGCTTCACCGCGTCGCGGCTGTTCGGTGCCCCTCCGGGCTACGTCGGCTACGAAGAGGGCGGTCAGCTCACCGAGAAGGTGCGGCGCAAGCCGTTCTCGGTGGTGTTGTTCGACGAGATCGAGAAGGCGCACCAGGAGATCTACAACAGCCTGTTGCAGGTTCTCGAGGACGGCCGGCTCACCGACGGTCAGGGGCGCACGGTCGACTTCAAGAACACCGTGCTGATCTTCACGTCCAACCTGGGCACGTCCGACATCTCCAAGCCGGTGGGTCTGGGCTTCACCCAGGGCGGCGGTGCGAATGACTACGAGCGGATGAAGCAGAAGGTCAACGACGAGCTGAAGAAGCACTTCCGCCCGGAGTTCCTGAACCGGATCGACGACATCATCGTCTTCCACCAGTTGACCAAGGACGAGATCATCCAGATGGTCGACCTGATGATCGAGCGTGTCGGCAAGCAGCTCAAGACCAAAGACATGGCGATGGAGCTCACCGACAAGGCCAAGGCACTGCTCGCCAAGCGCGGCTTCGACCCGGTGCTGGGTGCCCGTCCGTTGCGACGCACCATCCAGCGCGAGATCGAGGACCAGCTGTCGGAGAAGATCCTCTTCGAGGAAGTCGGTCCGGGACAGGTGGTCACGGTCGACGTCGACAACTGGGACGGTGAGAGCAGCGGTGAGGACGCGGTGTTCACCTTCACCGGTACGCGCAAGCCGCCGGCCGAGCCGGACCTGGCCAAGGCCGGCGCGGGTGGTCCTGGCACCTCGGGCTAAGGCGGGCATAGACTGCCAATGCTGACGGGCACCGGAATCTGGTGAAATTCCAGAACGGTCGCGCCACTGTCGAGAGTCAGACCCGGCGCCCGTCGCAACCCGGAGGCATCCAAGCGGGACGCGAGATCCCAGAAGGAGTTGATCGTGGCGAGTTCTGAGACGACGCGGGTCGGAGCGGTTGACCTGTCGGCAGCCAATGCTGCGCTGTGGTTGGCGGCGACCGCTGTCCTGGCACTGCTGGCAATTTATTTCGTCGGTATCGACCAGGGTGCCGTCTCGTTGTTCGGCAGCGACACCCACGTGCACGAGTTCTTCCACGACGCAAGGCATCTGCTCGGCTTCCCCTGCCACTGACCCGCTTCTGAAACGACACCGTGGAGAAGCGACTGATAGCGCGCGGTGCGCTGGCGGGTGCGGTCGGTGCCGTGCTGGCGTTCGTGTTCGGTCGGCTGTTCGCCGAGCCGGTCATCGGCCGCGCCATCGAGTTCGAAGAAGCCCGCATCGAAGCCGCCCACGCGCAGGGTGTGCACGAGCACGGCGCGGAGCTGTTCTCCCGCAGTGTCCAGGGAAACGCCGGTTTGGGTTTCGGCGTGCTGATCTTCGGGATCGCCATGGGCGCGTTGTTCGCGGTGGTGTTCTGCGTCTACTACCCACGATCGGGACGTGTTGCGCCGCAGTCGCTTTCACTTCGGTTGGCAGCGGCGGCGTTCATCGCGGTGTATTTGGTTCCATTTCTGAAGTACCCGCCCAACCCGCCCGCGGTCGGCCAGGCCGACACGATCGGATCGCGCACCCTGTGGTTTGTGGTGATGGTGCTGGCCTCTATTGGCCTGGCCATCGGCGCGGTCTGGCTGGCCCGGCACCTGGTGGCGCGCTTCGGTGCGTTCAACGCCAGGCTGCTCGCGGCCGGTGCCTACGTGGCCGCGGCGGTGGCCGTCGCGCTGGCGTTGCCGGGCGTGGCCGAGGTGCCACCGGGTTTTCCCGCCGAGGACCTGTACGAATTCAGGCTGGTGTCGCTCGGTACCCAGTTGGTGTTGTGGACGGGCCTGGGACTGGTGTTCGCGGTGCTGGCCGGTCGGCTCCTGGGTGAGGGAACCAGGGCGCAGAGCGTAGGGGTGTGACCCGGCCCGACGCCCGGCTGACGCTGATTTCGCACGCGATGACGGATGCGATGTCGGCGGGGCGCTTCCCAGTCGACGAACCGCTCAGCGAGATCGGTCGCCGTCAGGCCGGTGCCCTGCACACCGACGATCGGGCCCTCGCCGGACCCGAACGGCGGACGCGGGAAACCGCGGAACTGCTGGGCCTGCGAGCCACCGCCGAGCCCCGGTTGGCCGACCTGGATTGCGGGCAGTGGCGCGGCGAAGAGCTGCAGAACATTCCGCAGGCCGGCCTGCGAGACTGGCTCACCGATCCGGCGGCGGCGCCGCACGGTGGTGAGTCGATCGTGGAACTGATCGAGCGGGTCGCCGGCTGGATGAACCAACTGCACGACGTGGTTCGGACGGTGGCCGTGACTCACCCGGCGGTCGTCCGGGCGGCGGTCCTGGTGGCCCTGGACGCACCACCAAAATCGTTCTGGCGCATCGACGTTGCTCCGGTGAGCCACACCGTCCTGCACCGCCGGGGCGGAGCCTGGACGCTGCGGATCTAGCCGGCGCGACTCAGCGGGGCGCCACCAGGGCGAAGACCTGCTGGGCGACCTTGAGCATCCAGCTGGTCACCGTCGGGCCGTGGTCGTGCGGCCAGTTCAACTGGAAGCTGACCACCCACGGCTGCCCGGTCTTGTCGACGGCATACCAGCTGAACGTCAGATCTCCGGGCAGCCCACCGGCTTTCGCGCCGATGTACGGCCACACGTTGGGATCCAAGCGGATGCCGGCTACCGCGGACAGGATCTGCCGCACCGGTGCGGCCGCGCCCACGGCATCGGACTGCAGTGCCACATGAACGCGGCAGATGTCCTCGGCGTTGCCGTACCACTCGGCGCCGTAGGCCGAGGCGGGCGTGTGCGCGCGAAATGGATCAGGTTGGTACTCAGTCGAATTCGCCTGCTCCAGTAAAGCGGCCCGTTCCTGCTGAGACGCGTTCTTCCACCGCTCACGCACGTCGGGTTGTCCCCAGCCGATCGAGAACAACTCGTACATGGTGGGGAAGGGTGTCATGCTGGCCGGATCGTGGTGCCCGGCGGTGGCCAGGGCCTGCTCGATGGCGCGGGTTCCCACCCGCCCGATCAGCATGTCAGTGGCCATGTTGTCGCTGGTGGCGATCATCTTCTCGGCGGCCTTGCGCACCGAAACATGATCGCCGACAGCCAGTTCCAGGCCGGAGGATCCGACGGCCTTGCCCTTGGCGGTCACCGTCAACTGGTCGTCCCAAGAGACCGTGCCGTTCTTGACCGCCGTCGCGACGGCGTGCAGCACGTACAGCTTGAAAATCGATGCCAGCGGCAAGGGTTGGGCGGTGTTGGCGCCGGCCACCCGGTCGCATTGCCCGTTGTCGACCTTGGCCACCTGATAGGAGTAGCGGGCGCCGGTCTTGCTCAGCACGGCATCCACGTCCGACCAGGTGTTGATCGGCGGTGGCGGTTGAGTGTCGACTTCGAACCGGTCGACCTCGCCGGTATCGCCGGTGTGGATCCGGATGTCCTGGCGTGCGCCGTAGGAGGAGATCAATTGCAGCGTCGCCACGTTCGCCCCGAGGAATACGGAGTCCAGGGTGAACGGCCGATCCCACCACAGGCTTTCCATGGTGGCTTCGACGGATTCGACTTTGTCGGCTGTGGCCAGGGTGCGTACTCCGTCCGGGCCGATCGGCCACTCGGAGTTCAGCATGTCCATGGTCTGCTGAGCCCGCAGACCCGGCGGAGTGCTGGTGTCGATCCGGTGCCCCACATTCGCCGCATTCGCCGACGGAGTCGGTGACGAGGAGCACCCGGGAGTGAGCGTCACCACCAAAGCGGCCGCGGCGCTCAGCGCCAGCGCCCGGCGCGCCGGCGGGCGCCGCCTACTCAGCCTCGGTGTTCCCGGCAACGTTGAGCACAACCTCGAACTCCAGCAGGGACGCGCCGCTGGCCACGGGATTGGCGCGCTCACCCGCGTGGGCTTCTTTCGCGGGACCGTTCGCCCAGGCCTGGAACGCTTCATCAGACTCCCAATGTGTCACCACAAAGTAGCGGTCTTCACCTTTGACCGGACGCAGCAGCTGAAAGCCGAGGAAGCCGGGCTGGTTATCCACCGCGTGCGCGCGATGCGCGAAGCGTTTTTCCAGTTCGGGGCCAGCGCCGGCGGGCACCGAGATTGCATTGATCTTCACCACTGGCATGTGGCTAGGCTACCGTGCCGAACATGGCCGCCGATCTGCTGACCCATCGCGGCGGGACAGGCAGGCCGCTGGTTCTGGTGCACGGACTGATGGGACGGGGCACTACCTGGCCACGACAGTTGCCCTGGCTCACCCGTCTGGGCGCGGTCTATACCTACGACGCTCCCTGGCACCGGGGCCGTGACGTCGAGGACCCCTACCCGATCAGCACCGAACGCTTCGTCGCCGACCTCGGCGACGCGGTCGGCGCGCTGAACGGTCCGGTCGTTCTCATCGGGCATTCGATGGGTGGCCTGCATTCCTGGTGTCTGAGCGCCGAACGGCCGGAGCTGGTGAGCGCGCTGGTGGTGGAGGACATGGCGCCGGATTTCGTCGGGCGGACCACCGGTCCGTGGGAGCCGTGGCTGCACGCGCTGCCGGTCGAATTTCATTCCGCCGAAAGGGTATTCGCCGAGTTCGGGCCGGTCGCCGGGCAGTACTTTCTGGAGGCGTTCGACCGCACCGACACCGGCTGGCGGCTGCACGGGCAACCCTCGAGATGGATTGAGATTGCCGCGGAGTGGGGCACCCGGGACTACTGGGCGCAATGGCGCGCCGTGCGCGCGCCGGCACTGCTGATCGAGGCGGGCAACACCGTCACACCGCCCGGACAGATGCGTGAGATGGCGCAAAGAGACGATCCGACAACGTATTTAACGGTCCCCGAAGCCGGTCATCTGGTGCACGACGATGCACCTGAGGTATACCGGCATGCCGTTGAGTCCTTCCTCGCTTCGGCCCCGGGGGCATAGTTGCGGCGCGCCAGTGATTGGCGAATCGGTTTACGTGAATCCGGCATGGGTATCATCGAGCGGTGGCTGTTGCCGGCAAGCGCAGGGGAGTGGTTCCGCTCGCGCTCGAAACGCAGGATCGGAGCTGGACGTTCCTGACCAACCACGCTCATGTCTTGTTGTGCATCTCGACGGGCGAGGAGTTGACCGCGCGCGAACTGGCGCTGCGAGTCGGCATCACCGAGCGGTCGGTGCAGGCCATTCTGACCGACCTCACCGCCGAGGGTTACCTGATCAAGTCGAAGGTCGGTCGCCGCAACGTCTACGAAGTCAATCCGGACGGCAGGCTTCGGCACCCGCTCGAAGCCAATCACACCGTCGGCGAATTAGTCGCCGCGTTGTCCTGACCTCCTGTTAGGGATTGCACTGCGGGCAGTAGCTCGGTTCGGCTGTGCCGGAGCGGATATCCTCGCTGCGGTGCTCACATGCGGGGCACCCCAGGATGTCGGCCGCGACGAGTGTGGTCGGCGAGCCACATACTCGGCACGGTAATCCTTCGCGCACCGCGACCCTCCCGAATCCGGGCGACAGACAGGCCGGACATCGCGTGGCCAGTCGGCCGGCGAGTCGATTCGCCAGGGCCGCCAGGACTTCCCGGCGACCGGGGTTGTGGTGTGCCCGCAGGTCGGGTTCGAGCAGGGCGCGCCGGTCGTCGGCCGCGGCAACCGCGTTGTCGACGATCTCGACGAGAGCGAACGCATCGGTCAGTCCTTTGCGGAACACCCGCGTTTCCCCGTCGACGGTGGCTTTGACCACCGCTCCCTGCTCGGGGAATCCGAAGCGGTGCGCGGCGTCGGCCGCTTCGTGGCCGCTTTCGACCAGTTTCGGCAGGCCCGGAGTCCGGGGGATGTTGACGCCTTCCACGACTCGAATGCCCCGGGAGTCGTCGATGAACACCAGGATTTCCTGGTGCACGGCCAGCATGCCGTACCACGTGTCGTAGCTGGCCTCGCTGGCCACTCCGTAGGGCACTCTGGCCGTGCTCATGGCCAACCGGGCCTTCGCCGACGCCGCTGCCACTGGTGCGAGCGTCCTATTGATTTCGCCGGCAAAGGTGCCGAACTGGTCGGTGTCGATGCCCGGCGGGGCGATCACCCGGGCGCCGATCTCTGCGGCGAATGCCGGCGCCACCTGGCGCTCCTTGCCGTGCATGGTGCCCATGGCGATCACCCTCCCGGCGTAAGAGTTAACGGGTGCGTTCATGAGAGAGCCAGCCGGGCCGCCAGGCCCGGCGGAATCCGCCGGGCCTGGCGGCCCGCGATTCTTAGACGACCCGCAGCAACGGTGTCTCGTTGTCGGAAACCTGTCCGATGGTCCCGCAGACCTGGACCCGGCCGTCCGCACGATCGAGCAGGGCGGCGACGATTGCGCACCGTCCGCTGTCGACGGCCTTGGCGACCAGCGGCGATTTGTGCAGCAGCGACACCCCGACGTGCGCCACGTGAGCTGCCGTCAGATCGTCGGCGGTATTGATGCCGGCGTCTTTGCGGGCCAACGAGGAAACCGCCTGTTCGACGACGGCACGGGTGGCGCCGTCGGGGAAGTTGGCGTTGTTCCAGGCATCGAGGGCCGTCTGCATGGCGCTGGAGTCCGAGTGGCCGAGGATGACGACCAACGGCGTCTTGAGAGTGCCGACGGCGTACTCAAGGGTGGCCAGCACGCCAGTGTCGATGACGTGTCCCCAGTTGCTGATGTCGATGATCGAGCCCCAGCTCTGACCGAACACCACCTGGCTCGGCACGTCGGAGTCCGCGGAGCGGAACACGACCGCGGCGGGCGGCTGTCCGTTGGCGACGCTGTGCTGCTTCCGCAAGGTGTTGTAGAAGTGCTGATTTCCGGCTTGCAGGCTCTGCCAGGCGGAAGTGGGGTTGGACATTATCGTTACCTTTCTGTGGTTGGTTTCAGCTGAAGTACTCGGGCCGGCTGACGTAGGTGTCGGTCACGAACATGACCCCCGGCGAACCCTCGAGCAGCCGTCGCAGTCCAGCGACCAGCGCCTCTGACTTGGTGTCCGGCACGACGGTAATGAGCATTTCGAGTGCCGCTTGCTGGTTGAAGAGCAGCCGGCCCTGGTGATAGCCGTGATGCCCGAGCCCCGAGACGCCCGAGACACTGGTGAACCCGGTGGCGCCTGCGCTGTGGAATTGGTCGCGGACTGCGGACGCGTGGTCGCCGCCCACCACCACTTCGATTTTCGTCATTTTTGTCAGGCCATTCAGTGGCATGGCGATACCTCCTCAGTTGCGTTGTGCTTTTCGACTCCCGATTCCCAGCTCCGCCAGCCATTGCGAGTCCAGCGCTGCCAGTCGTCTCCTGGCTTTTCGCGGGCCGCGAGGGCTACCCAGTCGTTTCCGAACAGATGTTGCAGGACGGGGTTGCGGTCGACGATCGTGTCGATTCGCTCGAGCGGGGCTTGGACGACGGTCAGCAGGCGCATCGGCTCGTGCCCGAACGTCTGACCGTCGGTGACCGATTGGCGAGGTAGTCCCAGCTGCAGGTCACCGCCGTGGCCGGCGAGTACGCCCACTCCGGCCACCACGTTGTGGACCGTCTTGGTTCCCGCTCCGAACAGCTCCGGCGCAACTGTCGAGAAGTAGTACTGACAGCTGATCCATTGGGCCACGACCATGGGCGCGGTCAGGATGGTCTCCAACGCGCTGCCGTCCGGGTCGACGTCGGCTTCGTAGGAGTGCAGGAAGGTCCGTCGCCGCAGGTCGAGTCCGCTGCTCAGGTCGCGGGGCCCCACGATGAAGGCAGCGTTGCCGGCCAGCCCCCACTCGGGAAAGACCTGAGCCCAGTCGGCGGAGCGGTTGGCGACGTGCCGCGTTGCCCGGGCCGGGTCCGGACGGGCCGGACCTCCGGGCAGCACGGCGCAGCGCTCGGCGGCCAACTCGGCACCGGCCACCTCGAGATCGGTGATCAGCCTGCGCATGTCGGCGACATGGCTCGCCGGGACCAGATGCTCGTCCAGGACAGCGACCCGGTCCGTGGCCGTGTCGTGCAGAGCGGCGACGAACCAGGTGTCGTCGGGAATCGAGATCCCCATGTCGTGCAACTCCGCACGGACGTCGGCGTTGTTGAGGATGGCGACCGCGGTTCGCGCGTTGGGCCCACCCGGTTGCCCGCCACACGCCCCGCAGTCCAGCGCCGCCTGGTACGGGTTGTTCTCGGTAGTGCTGCCATGTCCACACATCACCACCAGCCGGGCGAACCCGCTGGTGAGGCCCATGGTGGTGAGCGCCACCTGAGCGTAGAGGGCCCGCTGTGCCAGATCGACGCTCTCGTTGACGGAGAGGACGGTAGGTGCCGGCGGGGCCAGCCGGTCGCGCAGGCGCCGGCGCAGGGTGCCGCTGGCTTTCGGGCTCAGCGTCTTTGCGGCGGCCCAAGGACCGGCGGCCCAGCCAGAGGCCTCGGCCAGCGTGAACGGTGCCAGCAGTGCCTGCTTCGCGGTGTTGAAGGCTGCCTCGGCGCCGGCCATGACTGCGCTGCCGTCCCGTCGCCGCTTGGCCGCACGCACACCTTCAGGTGCCGGGCTTTCGCGGACTTCATGCTGGGGACGAATCAGAACCGGGCACAGCTCGTTGGGCGCCCCGCCGACCAGGTCGGTGAACCGGATGGCGACCGCGAAAAACCCGGCGAAGCCGAGGGTTTCGTATCCGCCCTTGGATTCGATGTGCCGGCGCAGACCTTCCGACCGAGCGTCGATGCAGCACACGAGTTGGGTGTGTGGCCGCCCGTGGGACTCCTGGGCAGTGCTGCCGGTCAGAGACTTCAGCAGCGCGTCCCGGTAGTGCGCCTCGTAGGCCTGTTGCCAAACCACCGGCCGGGCCGTGACCGGAAGAGCCGCCAATATCCTTGCGGCAGAGGCTAAGTCATCATCGCTCAACTGGTCGAGACCCCAGAGCCGCGCGAGATCCGCTGCCCGCTCCCCCGCCGAGGGGATGGCTGGGCGGTTGCCGGCGTCGACATCGCCGGTCGACTCAGTAGCGTTGCCGGGCAGCAACAATGCTTCGTAGGTCAGACGCAGGGCCAGGTAGTCGAGAAGGTCCGCGCCGACCATCCGCTCGGCATACCAACGGACGTACGCTGCCCAGCCGGGAAGCCGGGTCAGATGCGCTTGCAGGTAGGTGATGCGTTCGTCGTCGGTGACGCCCAGCTGCCGCAGGGCTTTCAACGCAGCGTCGTCGGCTCGTTCGGGCACTTCACGCAGGGCGGCGCGTACTTTTCGTCCCAACTTGTGATCCCCTGCGGCCAGAGTCCGCCAGGCGTGGAAGAAGCCCCGTTCGCGCGCGGGCATCGGCCAACCCGCCGCGGGTGACCCGAAGAATGCCGTACTCCATTTGGCGGCTTGTGCGTCCACCTCTTCGGCCACCTGCGGTGCGAGCTGTTCACTGCGCATCTTGTTGCGGCGCAACGGCTTCGCTCCGACGCGGCCGTTGAGCAGGTCGTCGCGCAACAACTCGGCAGGTGTCACCTCCCGGGCGCCCAGCTGGATGGGTTCTCCGTCCAGCAGGTTCGGGTAACGCAGCCGCAGTGTCGATTCAAGGTCGGCGTCGGTGATCCGCCCGCGGTGGTAGAGGTCGCGGTAGGCGGTCTCATCCAGCAGTCCTGCGACGCCGTAGAGGTCCCCGGCGCGCAGCACCGCCTGCTCGAAGGGCATGCCTTCCAGTCCGGCCAGCGGGTTGACGGCGATGAAGGTCTCCAGCGGGTAGTGGGTGGGAACCACCCGCGCGGCCAGATTCACCTCGCTGCGCAGCTGGGCACGCAACGCGTCGATCGAGACGTGTTCAGCGACGGTGGTCATCGGAGCGCTCCTGTCAGTTGTGCAGTCAAGTGGGTCGGAGTGGGGATCTGCTGTGGGCGTACTGCTGAGACATGCCCTGCTACAAGCGCTTTGGTGTAGAGGGCACGCTGCAGACGGCCCATCCAGCCATCCGGGGGAGCTTGGCGCAGCAGGGCCAGTGCGCCGAGCACGACCGCCGCTGCGGCGATGCCCAACGAAGACGCCGATGGCACGGCGACCGGCGGCAGATCGGGCGAAAGGAAACCGGTCACCAGGTTGACCAGGGCCAGGTAGCCGACGCCCGCGCCGAGCAGTGCCACGCCCGCGGCGAAGACCGCTGGCCAGTGGGGAGATCGAGCCAGCCAGCCCATCAGTGCCGCCGCGGCGGTGGCCCAGGTGAAGATCACCAACGCTTCCGCCGAGCCGTGCTCCGCCGTGTGCAACGGCATCACCGCGCCGGCTGCGTAGAGTGCGGCCGCGGGCAGCAGCATCGCGGAGACGAGTACCGCTGCACGTCGGGTGCGGCTCAGCGGCGGCGCAGGCGGGCGAGCGGCCTTCTGGCGCCGCTTGGCGATCGCCGACCCCGAGGACAAGAAGAGCGTGGCCTTGTAGAAGCCGTGCCCGACCAAGTGGAAGACCGCCGCGGCAGACAGGCCCAAGCCGCAGGTCAAGGTCATGAAGCCCATTTGGGCCATCGTCGAATATGCCAACGAGCCCTTGATGTCTGACTTGGTGAGCATCACCAGGGCCCCGTAGACCATGCTCAACATGCCGGCGGCGAACGCAATCCCCATGGCCAGAGCCGATCCGCTGACGATCGGGCTCAATCGCACCAGCAGCACACCCCCGGCGTTGACCACACCGGCGTGCAGTAAGGCCGACACCGGGGTGGGTGCCGCGAGGGTGACAGGCAACCAGCGGTGGAACGGAATCTGCGCGGACCGGGACAGGGCAGCCACCACGATCAGTACCGCGGCGATCAGCATCGTCGGTGACGCGTCTCTGATGACGGTCAACTCGGACAGGCTTCGATTGCCCCACTGCATGGTCACCAGCGCGACCGCTGACCACAGTGCGAGATCGCCCAGCGCGAATGCGGTCGCGGTACGTCGCACACCGTCGCGGGCAGCCGGCAATTCCCAGTAAGTCGCAAGAAGCAGGCACAACGCTGTCCCGGCCATGGTCCAGCAGAGCGCCAAGCCGATCAGAGTGCCCGAAATCATCAGCCCCGCGGACGCCGCGGTGAGCAGTCCGGTCCCGGCGGTGAACCAGCCCGACCGCTTGTCACACGCGAGATAACGCAGGGCGAACAACTGCACAACCGTGCTGACCCCGAAGACCAGCACCAACAGCAGGGCGCTGAGCCGGTCGGCGCCCACCTCGGCGATCGTCGCGCCCTGACCGGTGCGCAGGGTGGCCCGCACCGGACCGTGCAGCAGCACTTCGACGGCTGTCAGGCAGGAGGCGGCGAAGCCGGCACCGGCGGCCGCGACACCCAGGCGGCCCACGAGTACGGGGCGCCGGGAGCCGGCCAGTAGCGCAAGAAGCGAGGCGAGCAGGGGCGTGGACAAGGCGGCGAGAAGGACGGCGCTCGTGTACATGCGATGCAGATTACGCGAGATAAATTACGTCTGTCAAATATCACGAAATAAACTTCATATAACAGTGTGGCGGCTACCCTTCGCCCGCCAACGCGAACCGCCCATCCGCCGTCTGAGTGACCAGGCCGTCGATCAGCAGCGAGTACAGCGCGCGGTCGCGCTGGGCGGTGTCGGTCAGCCACGCCACGTCCAGCTGTGCCCGGGTGACCGGAGAGTTGTTGTCGCGCAATACATCCAGCAATCGGCCGCGAACCTGGCGGTCGGTGCCGGCGTAAGCCTGGGTGCGCCGCGCCGGAGCGTCACCGGCGGGGAAACCCGCGTCGCGCCACGCGCATTTTTCCAGCGGACACAAGCCGCACTTGGGTGCGCGCGCCGTGCACACCGTCGCGCCCAGCTCCATCAGCGCAATCGAAAAAGTGGGCGCGACATCGTCATTCGGGAGCAGGGCGGCGACGTCGGCGTGATCGCGGGTGGCCGACGGGTTGCCCGCGTCGGCCCGCCCGTGGATAGCGCGGGCCACCACGCGCCGAACATTAATGTCCACCACCGGAACTCGTTGCCGGTAGGCGAAGCACGCCACCGCCCGAGCGGTGTAACTGCCGATGCCAGGCAGGGTCAGCAGCGTGTCGACGTCGTCGGGCACGACGTCGCCGTGCTCGCGGGCGATCACGACGGCGCACTCGTGCAGGCGCTTGGCCCGCCGCGGATAACCCAACTTGCCCCAGGCGCGCAGCACATCGGCGGCACTGGCCGCCGCCGTCGCCGACGGTGTCGGCCAGCGGCGCACCCACTCCGTCCAGATCGGCAGCACCCGGGACACCGGCGTCTGCTGCAGCATGAACTCGCTGACCAGGATCTGCCAGGCACTGACTCCGGGCTCGCGCCAGGGCAGGTCCCGGCTCGACCGCTCATACCAGGCGACAAGATTGGTGGCCGGTATGTGTACTGGGCCGATCACGGGCTGTTCCGGCAGAATGGCTGGCATGCCCAACAGCAACCCGATAAGCGCCTGGAAAGCACTCAAAGAGGGTAACGAGCGATTCGTCGCCGGCAAGCCCGCCCACCCCAGCCAGAGCGTCGACCACCGAGCCAGTCTGGCCGGCGGCCAGACGCCGACCGCCGTCATCTTCGGGTGTGCGGACAGCCGGGTCGCCGCCGAGCTGATCTTCGATCAGGGCCTCGGCGACGTGTTCGTGGTGCGTACTGCCGGACAGGCAATCGATTCGGCGGTCCTGGGCTCCATCGAGTACGCCGTCGTGGTGCTCAACGTCCCGCTGATCGTGGTGCTCGGCCACAACAGCTGCGGCGCGGTGAAGGCGACCATCGACGCCCTGGACGACGGCGCGATACCCGGCGGTTTCGTGCGCGACGTCGTGGAACGGGTGGTCCCGTCGGTGCTGGCCGGCCGGCGTGACGGCCTGACCCGCGTCGACGAGTTCGAGGAACGGCATGTCAGCGAGACGCTGAAGCAGCTCGTCGCACGTTCCTCTGCCATCGCGGAGCGGGTGGACGGCGGCACGCTGGCGCTTGCCGGCGTGACCTACCAGCTCGCCGAGGGCAAGGCGGAGCTGGTTGACCACATCGGCGATATCGGCGAGCAGGCGCCGCAGGAACAGGCCGTCTAGCAAGCCCTTTACACTCGGTCCGTCCAGCTAACCCCGCGACACGCCGAGCCGGGTCAGGCAAAGATGCGTGACCTGGCCCTACCGTGGAAATGTGCTGGATCTGGAACCGCGTGGCCCGCTACCTACCGAGATCTACTGGCGGCGCAGGGGACTAGCCCTGGGCATCGCGGTTGTGGTGGTCGGGATTGCTGTCGCCATCGTCATCGCTTTCGTCAGTAGCAACGCCGGGGCCAAACCCGCTGACAAGCCCGCCTCCGCTCAGAGCCATCCGGGCTCCAATGCGCCGCAGGCGCCTGCGACGCAGCAGCCGGCCGGGCAGACCGAGGCTCCCGCGCCGGGCGCGACTCCCGGCGTGGTGAACCCGGAAGCGGCCACACCCACCGCCGCGGTGCAGCCGCCGCCGGTGCTCAAGGACGGCGACGACTGCCCCGACGCCACGCTGGCCGTCAAGGGGCTGACCAACTCACCCCAGTACTACATCGGCGACCAGCCGAAATTCACCATGGTGGTGACCAACATCGGCCTGGTTTCCTGCAAGCGCGACGTCGGCGCCGCGGTGCTGGCGGCCTACGTGTACTCGCTGGACAACAAGCGGCTGTGGTCCAACCTGGACTGCGCGCCGTCCAACGAGACGCTGGTCAAGACCTTCACTCCGGGCGAGCAGGTCACCACCGCGGTGACCTGGACGGGTATGGGTTCGGCGCCGAAGTGCCCGCTGCCACGGCCGGCGATCGGACCGGGCACCTACAACCTGGTCGTCCAGCTGGGCAACCTGCGCTCGCAGCCGCTGCCCTTCGTGCTGAACCAGCCGCCGCAGCCGCCCGGCCCGGCGCCCGCCCCGGGACCGGCCCTCGCGCCGCCGCCGGAGGCGCCGCCCGCGCAGGGTGGCTAGTGGTCGGTAAGCGTCGACTCGGCCAGCTGGGACAGGCCCTCGCGCACATGGCGGGCCCACATGGCGCCGATGCCGTCGACGGATTGCAGGTCGTTGGCGCTGGCCGCCAGTAGCCCCTGCAACGTGCCGAACGCGCGCACCAGCAGGTCGACATGGGCGAACTGCAGCCGGGGAATGCCGGCCATCGCGCGGTAGCCACGCGGGCTCAACGCCGAATCCTGCGCTTCGGCGGTAGTCGGGTACCCGAACACCTTGGCCAGGGAGGTGAAATCGAGCAGCTCGGTGTCGGACAGGCCGTCCAGGTCGTTCAGCGTGTCGACGATCTGCGCCTTGGACGGCGGCTCCGGATTGGCGTGATAATCGCGCACGACCAACTCCCGGGCTATGTCGTTGCCGCCCAGCAGCTCCTCCTGCTGAAGCCGCAGCTGCCGGCCGTCGGTACCCAGTTCGACGGCGTCGTAGTCGATCGCCAGGCCGATGCGGCGGACCAGCTCGAGGCGCTGCACCACCGTCATCACATCCCGCAGCGTGACGAAGTCTTCGATCTCGGCCCGCGACAGCTGGCGGCTGACCTCGTCGAGCCGGGTCTTGTAGCGCTCCAGCGTCGCGATGGCCTGATTCGCGCGCGACAGGATGGTTGCGGAGTCGGTCAGCACATGGCGTTCGCCGCCGACGTAGACGGTCACGATGTTCATCGAGTGACTGACCGAGATCACCGGGTAGCCGGTCTGAATGGCGGCGCGCTCGGCCGAGCGGTGCCGGGTGCCGGATTCGTCGGTAGGTATCGACGGGTCCGGCACCAACTGCACGTTGGCGCGGACGATCCGGCTGCCGTCCGTCGACAGCACCACCGCGCCGTCCATCTTCGACAGCTCGCGCAACCGGGTCGGCGCGTAGCGGACGTCGAGCGGAAAACCGCCGTCGCAGATGGCTTCCACGTTCTCGTCGTGGCCGAGCACGATCAGGGCACCGGTGCGGCCGCGCAGGATGCGTTCCAGGCCGTCGCGCAGCCCGGTGCCCGGAGCCAAACGGGCGACGGCCTCACGCAGGGTCGTACGTGTCACAGCCAGCATTCTGCTATGGCTGCCCGGGCGAGGGGAGCCCTACCGGGGGCTGTCGAGTGGATGCAACCCCACTTCGGCGGCGCTGCGGTGCTCGGCGATGCCGATCAGGTGCTGCAGGGCCTCGACGATGGTGGACGCGCTCAGGGCGCGCAGACCCGCCGGGATGGTCTTGCAACCCGGCGGGACCAGCGCGATGGTGAAGCCCTGGCGCGCGGCTTCGGCCAACCGCCGGTCCATGCCGTGCACCCGGCGCAGATCGCCGGCCAGACCGACCTCGCCGATCATCACGGCGGTGGTGGGCAACGCCAGGTTGGCGTAGGCCGAGGCCAGCGCGGTCGCCACCGCCAGATCCGATGAGGGGTCGGTCAACCGCATACCGCCCACGGTGGACAGGTAGATGTCGTTGACGGAAAGGCGCAGCTGCGCGTGCTTCTCCAGCACCGCGGTGATCATCGCGGCCCGGGAGTGGTCGATGCCGCTCACGGCCCGCCGCGGCGAGCCGCCGTTCGGGGTGGCCAGCAGCGCCTGCACCTCGCCGATCAACGGCCGCTTGCCGTCCAGGGTCACCGTGATCGCGGTCCCCGGGGCCGGATTGGGCCGCTGGTCGAGGAACAGGTTCGACGGATCGGCGACCCCTTCGATGCCGCTGTCGTGCAGGAGGAAACATCCCACCTCGTCAGCGGCGCCGAACCGGTTCTTGATGCCGCGGACCATCCGCAGCGCGCCGTTGCGGTCGCCTTCGAAATGCAACACCACGTCGACCAGGTGCTCGAGAGAGCGCGGGCCGGCGATGGCCCCGTCCTTGGTGACGTGCCCGACGAGGATCATCGCGACACCGTTGGCCTTGGCGGCCGCGGTCAGAGCGGCCGTGACGGCGCGCACCTGGGTGACGCCGCCGGCGACGCCGTCCGCCTCGGTGGTGGACATCGTCTGCACCGAGTCGACGATCACCAGCGCCGGTCGCACGGTGTCGATGTGCCCCAGCACCGTGTGCAGGTCAGATTCGGCGGCCAGATACACCTCGTCGAAGGCGGTGCCGCCGCAGCCGATCCGGTCGGCCCGCAGCCGCACCTGGCCGGCGGACTCTTCGCCGGAGATATACAGCGCGCGCCGTCCCCGCTGCGCCCAGCAGTGGGCGACCTCGAGCAGCAGCGTCGACTTGCCCACGCCGGGATCGCCCGCCAGCAGCGTCACCGAGCCGGGAACCACGCCGCCGCCCAGCACGCGGTCGAGTTCGTCCACCCCGGTGGATCGGTGTCTGCTCTTAGTCGCCTCGACCGCGCTGATCGGGACGGCCGGCGCACCGGACGGCACCGAGCGCTTGCCGTTGCCGACAGCGGCCAGTACGGCCACTTCCTCGACGGTCCCCCAGCTGCCACAGTCCAGGCAGCGCCCGACCCACTTGGCGCTTACGTGGCGGCATTCCGAGCACCGGTACTGCGATCGCGCATTGGCCACCCCGTGAAGGTAACGGGACGGGGTGACAGTTCCCGGGAGGAACGCCGACGGCCCGGTCAGGGGTGGGTTGCGCCCTCGTGCATCTGAGGCATGCCGGCCGAAATCGGCACCTGCACGCTGGCCTCGCCGGCCTTCTCGAACTTGAAGGTGAACTTGTAGGTCAGGCCGTTGGTGATCGGCTTGGACAGGTTGACGGTCGCCTTGGCCGCGCCGTTGCCCTCGGCGGGTCCCGGCGCCACAACCTGTCCCTCCGGCGTGCCGACGATCAGCATCTTGCCGGCCGGCAGCTTGGCGTCACCGGACACCGTCACGTTGCCGATGTCGCTGGTGATGCCGGTCAGCCGGTCGTTGACGTCAGGTGAGTTGTTGATCGCCACCAGCACCAGATCCACCGATTTGCCGGGCTGCAGGAAGTCGCCGGTCGGCTGGGCAGCCTGGATGCGGATGTCGCGCAGTGCGACGTTGTTGATGGTGACCCGGTTGCCGTTGACGGCGGGCTCCTGGGCGGCCGTCTGGGAGATCTGGCCGGTTCCACAACCACTGAGCGCGACCACGGCCAGCGCGACAGCGGCCAACCACGCGGCCAGCTTTGCCGGGCGGAACGGCAGGCGGATGTTCGAGTGGTTCACGCAATGCCTCCTGGGTCGGCCCCGTCGCATTTCAGGCGCAATTCAACTATGCAGAGTAGTAGCACGGTACCGCTGACGGTAGCGGCGGGATGCCCGGTGTCGACCCGCTGACCGTTCGGGTGGCCTCGTCCGGGCCCGTGCGGACGCGCCCGCAGGTGCGCCTCGGGGCGGCCCCACTGCACGTCAAAGGCCGCCTGTCAACCCCTAAATTGCGTGCAGCGTGCCCCTGACCTGCACCGTTGATCTACACACTGTTAGGCGGCGTGTTAGAATGAACTAACGAAAGGGGCTCGAATCATATGATCTTCAAGGTCGGTGACACCGTCGTCTACCCACACCACGGTGCTGCGTTAGTCGAGGCGATCGAAACTCGGACCATCAAAGGGGAACCAAAAGAGTATCTCGTCTTGAAAGTTGCGCAGGGTGACCTGACCGTTCGAGTACCCGCCGACAACGCCGAATACGTCGGCGTCCGCGACGTCGTGGGCCAGGAAGGCCTGGACAAGGTTTTCCAGGTGCTGCGCGCTCCGCACACCGAAGAGCCCACCAACTGGTCGCGTCGTTACAAGGCCAACCTGGAGAAGCTCGCCTCCGGCGACGTGAACAAGGTGGCCGAGGTCGTGCGTGACCTGTGGCGTCGTGACCAGGAGCGCGGCCTGTCCGCCGGCGAAAAGCGGATGCTGGCCAAGGCCCGGCAGATTCTGGTCGGCGAGTTGGCGCTGGCCGAGAGCACCGACGAGGCCAAGGCCGACATCATCCTGGACGAGGTCCTGGCCGCCGCCTCCTGAACGGAAATGTAGTCGCGGTCGTACCGGCCGCGGGGTCTGGGCGCCGGCTGGCTGCGGGCGTACCCAAGGCGTTTTATCAACTCGAAGGACAGTCGCTGGTCGAGCGGGCCGTTGAAGGTCTGCGTGCCTCTGGCGTGGTCGACACCGTCGTGGTTGCGGTCCCTCCGGATCGCACCGACGAGGCCAAACTGATCCTGGGGCATCTCGCCACCATCGTGGCCGGCGGAGCCAGCCGCACCGATTCCGTGCGGCTGGCTTTGGCGGCTCTGATGGACCCAGGGGCCGACTCAAGGGACGCCTCGGGGCCAGAGTTCGTGCTGGTGCACGACGCGGCCCGGGCGCTGACGCCACCGTCGCTGATCGTGCGCGTGGTGGACGCGCTGCGGGACGGCCACGGCGCGGTGGTGCCGGGTTTGCGGCTCTCCGACACCGTCAAGGCCGTCGACGCCAACGGAGTGGTCCTGGGCACGCCCGATCGCGCGGGCCTGCGCGCGGTGCAGACACCGCAGGGATTCGCCACCGACGTGCTGCTGCGTGCCTTCCAGCAAGCATCCGCGGATGCCGGCGATTTCACCGATGACGCATCCCTCGTCGAGCACATGGGTGGGCAGGTGCAGGTGGTCGACGGCGACCCGCTCGCCTTCAAGATCACCACTCAGCTCGACCTGATGCTGGCCAAGGCTATAGTGCGCCAGTGATGCAGATGCCGCGCGTCGGTATGGGCGTGGACGTGCACCCGATCGAACCCGGGCGGCCCTGTTGGCTGGTGGGTCTGCTGTTCCCCAGCGCGGACGGCTGCTCGGGGCACTCCGACGGCGACGTCGGCATCCATGCGCTGTGCGACGCAGTGCTTTCCGCCGCCGGCCTGGGCGACATCGGCGGCGTGTTCGGTGTCGACGACCCGCGCTGGAAGGGCGTCAGCGGTGCCGAGATGCTGCGCCACGCCGTCGAACTGCTCACCGAGAACGGCTTCATGGTCGGCAACGCGGCAGTGCAGGTGATCGGTAACCGGCCGAAGATCAGCTGGCGCCGCTACGAGGCCCAGGCGGTGCTCTCCCGGCTGCTCAACGCACCGGTGTCGGTGGCCGCCACCACCACCGACGGGCTCGGCCTCACCGGCCGCGGCGAAGGCCTGGCCGCGATCGCGACGGCGCTGGTCATTCCGCTCCGATAAACACCGGCCGCCGGGAGGCTGCGGGCGCAGGCAGTAAGCTGGCACGTCGTGACCGATCGTGCCCAATTGCGGCTTCATGACACGGCGACGGGAGCCGTGCGTGATTTCGTGCCGCTGCGCGCCGGGCACGTCTCCATCTACCAGTGCGGCGCCACCCCGCAGGGACTGCCGCACATCGGCCATGTCCGCAGCGGCGTGGCCTTCGACATCCTGCGGCGCTGGCTGACGGCCCGCGGGTACGACGTGGCGTTCATCCGCAACATCACGGACATCGACGACAAGATCCTGAACAAAGCCGCCGCGGCCGGGCGGCCCTGGTGGGAATGGGCCGCCACCCACGAGCGGGCGTTCACCGCGGCGTACGACGCACTCGACGTCCTGCCGCCATCGGCAGAGCCGCGGGCCACCGGGCACATCACCCAGATGGTCGAATTAATGGAACGGCTGATTGAAACGGGTCACGCCTACCCGGCGAAGGGTGACGTGTACTTCGACGTGCTCAGCTACCCGGACTACGGCCAGCTGTCCGGTCACCGGATCGACGATGTGCATCAGGGCGAGGGTGTGGCCACCGGCAAGCGCGACCAGCGCGACTTCACCCTGTGGAAGGGCGAAAAGCCCGGCGAGCCGTCGTGGCCGTCGCCCTGGGGACGCGGGCGACCCGGCTGGCACATCGAATGTTCGGCGATGGCCCGCACCTACCTGGGCCCGGAATTCGACATCCATTGCGGCGGAATGGATCTGATCTTTCCGCACCATGAGAACGAGATCGCCCAGAGCCGGGCGGCCGGGGACGGGTTCGCCCGCTTCTGGCTGCACAACGGCTGGGTGACCATGGGCGGCGAGAAGATGAGCAAGTCGCTGGGCAACGTGGTGTCCATCCCGTCGATGCTGCAGCGGGTGCGGCCCGCCGAGCTGCGTTACTACCTCGGCAGTGCCCACTACCGGTCGATGCTCGAGTACACCGAGACCGCGCTGCAGGATGCGGTCAAAGCGTATGTGGGCGTGGAGGAATTCCTGCACCGCGTGCGCAGCCGGGTGGGTGCCGTCTGTCCCGGTGAGTGGACCCCCCGATTCGCCGCCGCGCTCGACGACGACCTCGCGGTCCCGATGGCGCTGGCCGAGATTCACCACACGCGCGCCGACGGCAACCGCGCCCTGGACGCCGGCGACCACGACGGTGCCTTGCAGAGCGCGTCCGCCATCCGCGCCATGATGGGGATCCTGGGTTGCGACCCGCTCGACGAGCGCTGGGAGACCCGCGACGAGACGTCAGCCGCTCTCGCGGCGGTCGACGTGCTGGTCCAAGCCGAACTGGGGAATCGGAAGAAGGCACGCGAGGAGCGCAACTGGGCGCTGGCCGACGAGATCCGCGACCGGCTCAAACAGGCCGGCATCGAGGTCACCGATACCGCCGACGGGCCACAGTGGACGCTGGGCGGTGACGGCAAGTAGATGGCCGGTAACTCACAGCGCCGGGGCGCGATCCGCAAGGCCGGCTCCAAGAAGGGGCCGACCGTCGGCTCCGGTGGCCAGCGCCGTCGCGGCCTGGAAGGCCGTGGCCCGACACCGCCGGCGCACATGCGCCCCAATCACCCGGCGGCCAGACGGGCTAAACCTCAACAGCAGCGGTCGACCAAGCCGGTGGACGAGGCCGAGACGGTGCTCGGCCGCAACCCGGTGGTGGAATGCCTGCGCGCCGGGGTTCCGGCGACCGCGCTCTACGTCGCGCTCGGTGTCGAGGCTGACGAGCGGGTGACCGAGTCCGTGGCACGCGCCGCCGACAAGGGGATCGCGATTCTCGAGGTGCCCCGCAGCGATCTCGACCGGATGACGGCCAACCACCTGCATCAGGGCATCGCGTTGCAGGTTCCGCCCTATGAGTACGCCCATCCCGACGACCTGGTTGCCAGCGCCCTGGAGAATCCGCCGGCGTTGCTGGTCGCCTTGGACAATATTTCTGACCCGCGCAACCTCGGGGCGATCGTGCGGTCGGTGGCTGCGCTGGGCGGGCACGGCGTGGTGATACCGCAACGGCGATCAGCCTCGGTGACGGCGGTCGCGTGGCGCACCAGCGCCGGGGCAGCTGCCCGGATCCCGGTAGCGAGGGCCACCAATCTGACTCGGACACTGAAGGATTGGGCCGATCGCGGCTTACGGGTGGTCGGACTGGACGCGGGTGGCGGCACAGTGCTGGACGACCTGGACGGCACCGACCCGATGGTCGTCGTCGTGGGCTCGGAAGGCAAAGGCCTGTCCCGCTTGGTGCGGCAGAACTGCGACGAGGTGGTCTCCATCCCGATGGCCGGGCAGGCCGAGTCGCTTAATGCGGCGGTGGCGGCGGGAGTGGTGCTCGCCGAAATCGCGCGGCAGCGCAGGAGCTGAGCGGCGCTACCGCGCGCCTCTGTGTCTGAGACCGGCCGTCCCGGCCGTCAAAACCAGGGACCTGCCTGGTTCGGAATCGGGGGACATTCGTGGCAGTCCGTCGTCCTGGGCCCCGCACAAGTCCCAACCGATGACGCCGATTCTGTGAGAACTCACAGGAATCGTTTCGGCATAGTGAACTCAAAGATTTTCACCGGTAGTCCCGGCACCCCGTCAGACCGCTGTGTCAGCCCTATTTCCGCAGGTCGTGATTTAAATTCCGCCCAGTTGTTTAACGCATGCTGAACAAAAGTTTGCAAGGGGTGAATTGTTGGCGTTATCCGTTTCTGTGTCTTCTCTTTGGATCTACTGTCTTTCGCATGGGGTGGCCCAAAAACGATGGACCAGAGACAGCTAGCGGTGTATTATCGCGCGCTTTCCGGTGTCAACTTGAGCGCTAGCCGGTAGCCGCCGTCACCGTCCGACGGCACTACACGGACAACCCATCTGGGTGTTGAGCCCCAATCCCACACAACCGCCGGAGGAACTCTCATGTCTTTTGTACGCACACTGCCCGAGCACTTGACGGCCGCCGCAAGCACCCTGCAGTCCCTGGGTGCGGCGATGAACGTGGGCAGCGCAGCCGCTGCCGGACCCATCACCGGGGTGATTCCCGCGGCCATCGACGAGGTGTCGATCCTTACTGCCGCCCAGTTCGCCACGCACGGCCAGCGGTTCCAGGAACTGAGCGCGCAGGCGTCCAGGATCCAGGCGATGATCGCGGCCAACCTGGCCACTAACGGGGCAAGCTACGCCGAGACCGAGGCGGCCAACGCCGCGTTGGCCCACTGAGCGGCCTGAGGCGATAGAGGAGTCATAACAATGGTGGACTACGGAATGCTGCCGCCCGAGATCAACTCAGCGCGGATCTACGCCGGGCCCGGGGCGGCTTCGCTGGTGAGCGCGGCGGTCGCGTGGAACAACGTGGCCGCAGACTTTGCGGCCGCGGCCTCGGGGCACCGCTCGGTGATCGAAACCCTGACGAGCGGGCCGTGGCTAGGTCCGGCCTCGGCAAAGCTGGTTTCGGCTGTCTCACCCTTCATCGCCTGGCTGAGCAGCAGCTCGGAACAGGCCACTGAGACCGCGTCGCAGGCGGCCGCCGCAGCGGCTGCCTACGAGAGGGCGTTCGCAGGCAGCGTCCCGCCGCCGCTGATCACGGCCAACCGCGCCATGCTGCAGCAGTTGGTGGCCACGAATCTCCTCGGCCAGAACAGTTCGGCGATCTCGATGCTGGAGGCCCAGTACGGCGAGTTCTGGGCGCAAGATTCGGGAGCCATGTACAACTACGCGGGCAGTGCGGCAGCGGCAACTCAGTTGTCCCCGCTGGCGGCACCGGCCGATGCGGTGGACCCGATGGGGGTCTACGACCAAGCCTGGTCGGCGGTCAAGAACTTGGGTTCGGGCGTGCAGAAGCCGATCAACGACCTGACCGCGTCGATCAACCCGAGGGTCAGCGATGTGGTGAAGACCCTGTCCACGCCGCTCAACGGCCAGGGCCCGGCGATCGACGCCTGGATCGCGGCCAACACCCCGCTCGACGACATCGTGCCGCTCTACAGCAAGTACATCTCGCCCTACATCAACTCAGTCGCGGCTCTAACCCAGTCGACGCAGACGATCGGGCAGAACACCAGCGGTTTCACGGGCCTCGCCGGCATTGCGAACACGCTGAACAAGGATGCCGCGGCTGCCGCGAAGGCGGCCGCCTCGGCGGCTGCGCCTGCGGCGGCAGCGGCTGCGTCCGGGGCTGGGCAGGCCGCGAGCAACCTGGGCGCTGGTCTCGGTGGCGTAGCCGGCAGCCTGGGCAAAGCCCTGCCTATCGGGGGCCTGTCGGTGCCGGCGAACTGGGTGCCATGGCACGCCACCACCAATCCGGGCATCGCCAGCGCAATTCCGGCGGCGGCCGAAACCGGCAACAGCTTTCCGATGGCGCCACCGATGGGGTCTTTCGTCAACGGGGGTTATGGGCGCAACTTGCCGCAATACGGCTTCAAGCCCTCGGTCATGGCAAAGCCGCCGGCCGCCGGCTGACCGGCCCGATCACCGCAACGGGGATAACACGCGATGGTCGACTACGGGGTTTTGCCGCCCGAGATCAACTCTGGGCGTATTTACGCTGGTCCGGGGGCCGGTCCCTTATTGGCTGCGGCAGCGGCATGGAGTGGCCTGGCCGGCGACTTCGAGGCCGCCGCGGCGGGACATCGGTCCGTGATCACCGAGCTCACCAACGGTCCGTGGCTGGGGCCCGCGTCGGAGTCTCTGCTGTCGGCGGTGACGCCGTTCATCGCCTGGTTGGACAGCGGTGCTCAGGAAGCCGGACAGGCCGCCAGCCAGGCGTTCGCGGCCGCGGCGGCCTTCGACACGGCGTTCATGGCGTCGATTCCGCCGCCGGTGATCGCGGCCAACCGCGCGCTGCTGGCAGCGCTGGTCGCGACCAACTTTCTTGGGATCAACACTCCGGCGATCGCGGCCACCGAGGCTCTTTACATGGAGTTCTGGGCTCAGGACGCGGCAGCGATGTACAACTACGCCGGCAGCTCGGCGGCGGCAACTCAGCTGAATGAGTTGCCCCAGCCCGCCGATGCGACGGATCCGCTGAATGTGGTCGACCAGGCCATCGGAGCGTTCAAGGGTGCCGGCCAAGCTGTTCAGGCCCAACTGAACAGCATCGGATCACAGGTGATGCCACGCATCGGCGACGTGCTGCACACGCTCTCTTCTCCGCTGAATGGTCAGTTCAACGCGATCGACCAGTGGATTGTCGCTAACACGCCGTTGGACGACCTGGTACCGCTCTACAGCAAGTACATCTCGCCCTACCTGAACTCGGTGGCGTACGAGCTGCAAAGCACGCTATTCCTTGGCGACGAAATGGCCGGCTTCGCCAAGCTCGGCACTTTTGCCAATGATGTAGCTCCGGTGTTCCCGAAGGTCGAGGCGGCCGCGGAGGGCGCGGCCGCGGCGTTGCCCAAGTTGTCGAGCAGCGTCGGTGGAGTGGCGGGGGGGCTGGGTAACTCGGTTCCGATCGGGAAGTTGTCGGTGCCCGTGAGTTGGACCTCGGCGACCGCCCCGGCCGGCCAGGGAGTGACGGCGATTGGCAACGCCACCTCGATTTCGGCAGCGGCAGAAGGGGCCGTCGGCAGCAATATGCCGGTGGCACCGCCGTTCGGGCAGTTCGTCAATGCCGGCAACGGCCGCCGGACGCCCGCGTACGGGCACCGGCTGACGTTCATGACGAGGCCGCCGGCGGCCGGGTAGTACGGCCAGCAGACGCAAAATCGCATGAGAAGCTGCGCATTCATGCGATTTTGCGTCTGCTCGCGCCCGAAGGCCTAGGCGCCCGAAAGCGGGTCCCGGCTAGACGCCGAAGACCTGGACGCTCGCCCACAGCGCGAGCACCGCCACCACTAGCGCGGCAGGCACGGTGCACAAGCCGAGCCGGGTGTATTCGCCGGCTCCGGCCTGCACCTGGTACTGGCGCAGTACCCGTCGCCACAACAGGTTGGACAGGGAACCGACGTAGGTGAGGTTGGGGCCGATGTTGACCCCGATCAGCACCGCCAGCACGGCCGCGGGTCCGCTGGCCGCGACCAGCGGCACCAGCACCAGCGTGGCGGGCAGGTTGTTGACGACGTTGGCCAGCACGGCGGCCAGCGCCGCGATGCCCAGCAGCGCGGCCAAACCGGATCCCTGCGGCACCAGCGCCGACATCTTGGCGGTCATCCCGTTGAGCATGACGGCTTGCACGACGATGCCCAGCGCGAGGACGAACACCAGGAACGGGATGTTCACGGATGCGACGATCTCGCCGACCGTGGTGCGGCGGTGCCGCAGGCTGCGCACCGCGAGTACCGAAGCACCGGCCAGCGCTGCCCAGGCCGGTGCGATGTCCAACCACTCGGCGACGGCGAATCCCGCGAGCGTCAGCACCACCACGGCAAGGACGAAGACCGGCGGTCGCGGCGGGGGCGTGGAATGTTCGGGATCGGGCTGAGTGCGCAGATCCCGGGCGAAGAAGAGGCGGAAGACCAGGTAGACGGTGGCGATGGCGCTGAGCCAGGGCAGCGCCATCAGCAGGGTGAACTTGGTGAAGGAAATGTTGGCGCCGCGGTAGACGAGCAGGTTCGTCAGGTTCGACACCGGGAGCAACAGCGACGCGGTGTTCGCCAGGTGAGCGGTGGCATACGCGTACGGCGGCGCCGGGGTCCGCAGCTGGCGCACGGTGGCCAGCACCACCGGGGTCAACAGCACCACGGTGGCATCGAGGCTGAGCACCGCGGTGATGGTGGCGGAGATGACGAACACCTGGCGAAGTAATCCGTGGGACCCGGAGCTGGCCCGCGCCATTGCCGCGCCGGCGGCCTCGAACAGGCCCTCGTCGTCACACAGTTTGGCCAGCATCAGCACGGCGCCCAGAAAGGCGACAACCCGGGCCAGTCCGGACACCTCGGCCCAGGCCTGATGCGGCGAGATCGCGCCGACGGCGATCAGCACGGCCGCCGCCGGGACCGCCGCCGCGGCCTCCGGCCAGCCCCTGGGGCGTGCAACCGCGAAGCCGAGGACGACCGCCAGCAACACCAGCGAAAGGATCAGCAGCAACGTCTATGCCCAGGGGTCTTCGCGCCGAAAGACCGTGGGCAGCTGCAGGTCCACCCCGTCCCGCGTGGCCAGCTCGTCCAGCATCTGCATCGAGACGTTCAAGTCGTCGCCCGCAAAAGGCAAGGCCCGCAACGGCTCTGTCAGCGGACGAAAGAAGTCGTCCCAGTGGATGCCGACGACGCGGCGCGCGCCCACGGCCCGCACCGTCTGATCCCAGTATTCGGTGATGTAGGACCGCGGCTGCAGACCGAGTTGCCCGACACTGAGATAAGCGACATCGGCACTCATGCCGTCCAGGGCACCCGGGACATAACCGGCGCTGCCCTGAATGAGCACCCGCCGGCCCGACGGCCGGTGCTGGATCAGCGCCGACCATGACTCGCCGCAGCGGTAGGCCGACGCCTTCACCGGCGGTCGCACCGGAGCGCTGATCACGCCGGGGAACCGGTCGGGCGGGCAATGGTGCGACTCGATCAGCGTTACGTCGTAGGCGCCCAACGTCATTGGCACACCGGACACCGCGACGACGATCCGCTCGGCCGGGAGACCATATCCGCGACCCAGGTTGGCCGCCGATTCACCGCCGACCAGCCTGGCCCCGGTGCGGTCGGCCACCAGGGCGGAGTCCAGCGCGTGGTCGATATGGGTGTGCACGGGAATGACCGCGGCCAGCCGCGATACCTTCGCCCGCGCCAGGCATCCGTCGACGCGGGCCGGTGACGGCGCCACCTTCCCGGCCGCCACCGCCGCCAGACCGGGGCGGGAGAAATAGCCGTCGGTCATCAAGGCCGAGGTGCCGTCGTCGACCAGTAGCGTGGCAACCCCCATCCAGGTCACCCACAGCGGTGAATCTTGTTCTGCCGATGGCACATTGAATCGGTGGGCATGCTGGGCAAGGTCGGGACGCCCGAGTTTGAGTCGCATCAGCAGAATGATCCGATCTCGACCCCGGCGGTGCGGAGCTGCTCGTGCACCGCCGCCGCAATCTGCACGGCGCCGGGCGAATCGCCATGTACGCAAACCGATTCCGCCGCCACCCGCAACACCGTCCCGTCGGTCGCGGTCACCTCGCCCGCATTGACCATGTTCACCACCCGGTGCGCGATGACCGTCGGGTCATCAAGCACCGCACCGGGTTCCCGGCGGGGGACCAGTGTGCCGTTCGGTTGGTAGGCGCGGTCGGCGAACACCTCGGCGACCGTGCGCAAGCCGCGGCGGTCGGCTTCGTCGAAGAACGCCGAACCCGCCATGCCCAGCACCGGCAACGAAGCATCCACCGTCGCAACCGCTTCGGCGACCGCAGCCGCCTGGTCGCGATGCGAGACTATCGAGTTGTACAGCGCCCCATGGGGTTTGACGTAGGCTACCGCCGAGCCGGCGGCCTGCGCGATGGCCTGCAGGGCGCCGATCTGGAAGACCACGTCGGCCAGCAGGTCCTCGGCGGAGACGTCGATGAATCGCCGGCCGAACCCGGCCAGGTCGTGGTAGCTCACCTGTGCGCCGATCCGCACCCCGCGCTCGGCGGCCGACCGGCACACCCGCAGCAGCCCGGCCGGGTCGCCGGCATGAAAACCGCACGCCACATTGGCGCTGCTGACGATCCCGAGCATGGCGTCGTCGTCGCCCAGTTGCCAGACACCGAATCCTTCGCCCAGGTCGGCGTTGAGGTCAATGCGGGCCACCTCGCCAGCTTAGAAGGCCGGACCGCTTACAGCTTGGCGACCTTGGTGGCGATCTGGTTGGCGATGTCGGTCGCGGAGGGACCACTGACGGTGTACGCGCAGGTGACGACGTCGATGGCGAGGTTGTTGCGGACGGTCAGGGCGCGCTGGCAGCTCCAGCCGTCCCCGCCCTCCTGGACCTGCGAGCTGGTCAGCATGCCGTTGTCGCTGGTCACATCACCCACCGACCAGACGGTGGCCGGTTGGTTGGGGCTGGTGTCGTTGAACCGGCGGTTGGCGCACGACTTCCAGCTCTGCACCGAGGAGTTGTAGAAGTTGCTGGCGTCCTGGGCATTCGGGAAGGCGACCACGGCCTGGATCGCGTAGTGCTTACGCTTCTTGGAGTCGTCGATGCTGTCGTCGAGACGCTGCCCCCGCATCGACGTCCACCCGGTGCCCTCGTAGACCTTGCCCTGCGCCGCGCCGTCGACGGCCAGGCAGTTCTTGTCGTCGACGTTCTTGCTCCAGTCCCACATCACCTTGGCCTGGAACCAGACCTTCATCGACGTGGCGCCGAGCGCGCTGTTGATCTGGCTGGCGTCCAGCATCAGGTCGTCAAGCGCGCTCACCGGTATCGGCGTCTGGTTGGCCAAGCCGGCCTTCTCCCCGGCGACAGCGCTGCCGTCGACGACGTCGGTGCAACCGGCCAGCAGCATGCACGCACCGGCCAGCACCGCGATCTGCAAGCGCACTGGTTTCCCCCCAATCCCGCGCCCCTGTTCGCGAGCGTTCGACCAGCTTAAATGCTGTTCAGCGGCGTCGCCCGAGTAACCAGCAAAACAGGTAGATGAGGAAGGAGATGCTGGCTACGAACACCGACACCGGAACACCCGGCGCCAGCGACAACACGATGCCGCCGACGGCGGCGAACTCGGCGAACAACACCGAGGTGGCGATCGCCGCGGCCGGCGCGCTGACCACCCGGGCGGCCGCGGCCGCCGGAGTGATCAGCAACGACATCACCAGTAGCGCGCCGACGATCTGGACGGCCTGCGCGGCGACCACACCTACCAGTGCGGCGAACACGATGCCCAGCACGCGCACCGGCACGCCGCGGGCGGCCGCGACGTCCGGATCGACCGTGGCGAACAGCAGCGGGCGGTAGCAGACGCCCAGCACCACCATGACCAACGCACACACCACCGTCAGCATGAGCAGCCCGGAGTAACCGACCCCGACGATCTGGCCGGTGAGCAGCGCGAAGCTGGTCCCGGTTCGGCCCGGATAGAGGTGGATGAACAGCACCGCCAGACCCAGGCCGAAGGCCAGCACCACGCCGATCACCGAGTCCCGCTCCCGGGCGCGCTGACCCAGGATGCCGAATAAGGCCGCCGCCAGCGCACTGCCCACCAGTGCGCCGACGCCCACGTCGAAACCCGCCAGTAGCGCGAACGCCGCTCCGGTCAAAGACAATTCGGCCGAGCCGTGCACGGCGAACGACATCTGCCGCATCACGATGAACGGTCCGATCAGTCCTGCCACCAGACCGAGCAGGACCCCCGCGAGCAGGGCCTGCTGCACGAAGTCATGCCGGAGCAGGTGCGCGGTCAGGTCGAATGCGAACAGGCGGTCCAGCAACTCGGTCAGGCGCTCGTTCATCAGACCTGCCCGTCCGGTGCGCCTTCCGGAGCGCCTAGGACGAAGTAGCGATCTTTGACCTTGACCACCTCGATGTCAGCCCGGTACAGCGCGGACAGCGTCTGTGCGGTCATGACCTGCTCGACGGTGCCGATGCGGAAGCGTCCGTCGACCAGGTACAGCACCCGGTCCACGTACGGCAGCATCGGATTGAGCTCGTGGGTGACCACGATGACGGCCGTCCCGGCGTCATGCCGACGGCGGTTGATCAGCTCCGCGACCAGTTTCGCGTTGGCCGGGTCCAGGGTGAGCAGGGGTTCGTCGGCCAGCATCAACGCCGGGTCGCTGGCCAGCGCCTGCGCGATGCGCACCCGCTGCAGCTCGCCGCCGGACATCAGCCCGACCCGGATGCCGGCCAGCCGTTCACCGTTGACCTGGTGCAGGGCCAGTCGCACGGCGTCACGTCGGCGGGCCCGGTCCGGGGCGCGGAGCGGCAACGCGCCCCACCGATGCCCGTCCACGCCGAGACCGACTAGGTCGCGTCCGCGCAGCATCACCTCGCGGTCGATCGGATGATGTTGCGGCACATAGCCGACGGGGCCGTTCACCTTGGCCGTGCCGGCGCTCAGCGGCTGTTGCCCGAGCAACACCTTCAGCAGCGAGGTCTTGCCGGTTCCGTTGGGTCCCAGCACCGCGACGAACTCACCGGCCGCCACCGACAGATCGAGGTGGTCCCAGAGCACCCGGTCACCGAAGGCAAGCCGGGCGCCGGTCAGCGCAACAACGGGGCTCACGATCGGTCAGCTGCCCGACTGCAGCGCGGTCGCCAGCTGGGTGACCGTATTGCGCTGCCACGTCAGGTAATCGGATCCGGACGGCAGGGTCTCGGACACCTCGGTCACCGGCACGCCGGCGTGGCGGGCGGCGGCCTGCAGGTCGACGGTCGCGGCGGTGGCGGTCTGCGGATTGACCAACAGCGCCACCACCTGCCGCTGGTTGATCAAGTCCAGGACGGATGCCATGTCGGCCGGAGCGGGATCGGCGTCGTTCTCGTTGGCCACCTCGAACCCGACGGGGGTGCGGTTGATCAGTCCCGCGGCGGTCAGCAGGTAGTGCACGACGGGCTCGGTCGCGATGACACCGGCGGACGGGTGTGCGGTGGCTATCTCGCGCTCGGCGTCGGCGATCGCGTCGGCGCCGCGGCCGAACTGAGCGGCGTTGGCGTGATAGTCCGCTGAATTGGGCGGGTCGATCATCGCCAGCCGCTCCGCGATGGTGATGGCCACCGCCTTGGCGACATTGAGGTTGTAGAACACGTGCTCGTCGGGTGCTTCGTTCACCGGCCCCAGAAATGAGTAGGCGTCGATGGCGTGGATTCCGGGGTGCCCGGCCAGCACCCGGTCGACCCAGGGGTCGTATCCGCCGCCGTTGTAGACCACCAGGTCGGCGTCGGCCAGCGCCGCCGCGTCGGCGGGGGAGGCCTGGTAGGAGTGCGGATCGGTGTCGGCGCCGGTCAGGATGGACTTGACGGCGATGTGACCGCCGGCAACGGCGTGCGCCACGCTGCCCCACACGTCGGTGGAGGACACCACGGCGACCGCTCCCGGGTGCTGTGCGCCGCCGGTCGCGCAACCTGTCAGTGCGGCGCAGCAGGCCAGGCAGACCGCAAGCCACATCCGCACGTCGCATCCTCTCGCTGGGCCGGTTGGCCGACCCATAATACTAATGAAAATCGTTTCCATTAGAAAGTCGGTCGATGCGGCCGCGGGGATCCGCTGTAGCGTCACCGAACGTGAGTCCCACACCGCGCAGGCGGGCGACTCTGGCGTCGTTGGCAGCCGAGCTCAAAGTGTCGCGCACCACGATCTCGAACGCCTTCAACCGGCCGGATCAGCTCTCGCCAGAACTCCGTGACCGGGTGTTCGCGACGGCCAAGCGGCTGGGCTACGCGGGACCCGACCCGGTGGCGCGTTCCCTGCGCACCCGCAAGGCCGGCGCGGTCGGTCTGGTGATGACCGAACCGCTGACCTACTCCTTCAGCGACCCGGCCGCACGCGATTTCGTTGCGGGAGTGGCGCAGTCGTGTGAGGAGCTGGGACAGGGACTGCTGCTGGTGGCGGTGGGTCCCAACCGCAGCATCGAGGACGGCACGTCGGCCGTGCTGGGGGCCGGGGTGGACGGGTTCGTGGTCTATTCGGTGCGCGACGACGACCCGTATCTGCAGGTGGTCCTGCAGCGGCGGTTACCGGTGGTGGTGGTCGATCAACCGGTGGACCTGCCGGGGGTGTCCCGGGTGGGCATCGACGACCGGGCGGCGATGCGCGAGCTGGCCGAGTACGTGCTGGGGTTGGGGCACCGGGAGATCGGGTTGCTGACCATGCGGCTGGGCCGGGACCGGCGGCAGGGCCTGGTGGACCCCGAACGGCTGAACTCGCCGACCTTCGACGTGCAGCGCGAACGCATCATCGGTGTCTGGGAGGCGATGACGGCCGCCGGCGTGAATCCCGACTCGCTGACCGTGGTGGAGAGCTACGAGCACCTGCCGACCTCCGGCGGCGACGCCGCCAAGGTGGCCCTGGAAGCGAATCCCCGCATCACCGCGCTGATGTGCACGGCCGACATCCTGGCCCTGTCGGCTATGGATTACCTTCGCGCACATGGCATTTACGTGCCCGGGCAACTGACGGTCACCGGGTTCGACGGTGTCGAGGACGCGCTGAGCCGCGGCCTGACCACGGTCGCGCAGCCGAGCCTGCAGAAGGGCCGCCGGGCGGGTGAACTGGTGCTCAAGCCGCCGCGGTCCGGGCTGCCCGCGGTCGAACTGCTCCCCACCGAACTGATCCGGGGGCGTACCTCGGGGCCGCCCGCCTAGCCGAACTGTCGCGACCAGTCCCCCCCTCAAGCGGGAGGTGCCCCCGGCGACCGGCCTAGCAGTTCTCGTGGTCGCCGATCAACAGGCGCACGGCCAGGTCCAGCCGCTTGCTCACGTCGGTGGCCGAGGCGCGACGGGTGAGCCAGGCCAGCAGGTTGGACAGCCACACGTCCGAGATCACCCGGGCGATGTGGTACTGGTCCTCGGTCGGCTCGCCGTCGCTCATGGCGCGCGCGAACATGCTGTCGATCAGCTTCTCCACCTGATCCACCTCGCTGGCCGCCGACGCGTCGGCGAAAACGTACGCGCGCGTCATCGCCTCGGTCAGCAGCGGATTGCGCTGCATCGCGCGGTTGAGCTTGCCCACCATGAAGCTCAGTCGCTCGAACGGCGTGCCGCCCGCCATCGCGGAACGGTCGGTCTTGGCGTCGATGCGGCTGAACTCGCGGCCCAGCGCCGACACCAGCAGGTGCACCTTCGACGGGAAGTAGCGGTAGAGCGTCCCGACCGCCACGTCGGCACGGTCCGCCACCGCACGCATCTGCACGGCCTCGTAACCGCCCTTCGATGCAATCGCCATGGTGGCGTCCAGGATTCGCTTGCGGCGCTCGCGTTGTGCTTCCGAGCCCAGCTCGGACTCAGCCAGTACGGCCATGTTCACAACCTCGCGCGGTTGGCCGTCGGGCGACATGTGGCAGGCAGCTCCTCGTGCGGGCGATTCGATCGCAAACGATACGCATTCTTCGCGGAAATCTCCCACCTCCCTAACGCCGGGCCAACGTCGTGTACTGGCCTGATGACCACCGACTTGACGGTCGATCGGTTCCACTATTAGAACACGTTCTAGTGTAGAGAAAAGATATCTTGGTATGTGAATTTGATGACGCGGAGGACTGCTGGTGGTAGCGACCGTCACCGATGAACAGTTCGCGGCACGCGAGCTGGTGCGCGACTGGGCCCGCAGCGCCGTGTCGGGGGAGACAGCGAGCCTGGCCGTCCGCGCTGTGGAGCAGGGTGACCCGCAAGCGTGGCGCCCGGTGTTTGCCGGAATTGCCGACCTCGGGCTTTTCGGAGTCGCGGTCGACGAGGACGCCGGCGGCGCCGGCGGCAGCATCAGCGACCTGTGCGCCATGGTCGAAGAGGCCGCCAAGGCGCTGGTGCCGGGGCCGGTCGCCACGACGGCGCTGGCCACCCTGGTCGTCACCGATCCCGGGGTGCTGGACGCGCTGATGTCCGGTGAACGCTTCGCCGGGCTGGCGCTCGAGGGCGGCGTTTCCCTGGACGGACAGGCGGCGTCCGGTTCAATTCCTTTTGCGCTCGGCGCCGCGGCCGGCGGGATGTTGCTGGCGCCCGCCGGCGATTCGTGGGTGCTCATCGATCTGGACGCCGACGGGGTGGCGCTCGAACCGTTGGAGGCCGCGGACTTCTCCCGGCCGCTGGCACGGGTGGAGCTGACGTCGGTGGCGGCCACGGTGGTGGAGGCTCCCGGCCTGCGCGACCTGGCCGCGACCCTGCTGGCCGCCGAAGCCGCCGGGGTGACCCGGTACGCGCTGGAAACCGCCGTCGCCTACGCGAAGGTGCGCGAGCAGTTCGGCAAGCCGATCGGCAGTTTCCAGGCGATCAAGCACATCTGCGCGGAGATGCTGTGCCGCGCCGAGCAGGCCGAGGTGGCCGCCAGTGATGCGGCCAGGGCGGCCTCCGAATCGGATTCGTCGCAGTTCGCCATCGCCGCGGCGGCTGCCGCGAGCATCGGGATCGCCGCGGCCAAGGCCAACGTCAAAGACTGCATTCAGGTGCTCGGCGGAATCGGCTGCACCTGGGAACACGACGCGCATCTCTACCTGCGCCGCGCCCACAGCATCAGCCGATTCCTGGGCGGACTGGAACACTGGCTGCGCCGGGTCGCCGCGCTGACCCAGGAAGGCGTGCGGCGCAAACTGTCCATCGACCTGACTGAGGTCGAGGGCCAGCGCCCCGAGATCGCCGCGGCCGTCGCCGAGGTGGCCGCGCTGCCGGCGGAGAAGCGACAGGTGGCCCTGGCCGAGGCCGGGCTGCAGGCGCCGCACTGGCCGGCGCCGTACGGGCGTGGGGCGGGGCCGGCCGAGCAGTTGCTGATCGACGAGGAGATGGCGGCAGCCGGAGTCGAGCGGCCGGACCTGGTGATCGGGTGGTGGGCGGCGCCGACCATCCTCGAGCACGGCACGCCCGAACAGATCGAGCGGTTCGTGCCCGCGACGCTGCGTGGTGACTTCCTGTGGTGTCAGCTGTTTTCCGAGCCGGGCGCCGGGTCAGACCTGGCGTCGCTGCGCACCAAAGCCGTGCGCGGAGACGGTGGCTGGCTGCTCACCGGGCAGAAGGTCTGGACGTCGGCCGCGCAGAAGGCCGCCTGGGGGGTGTGCCTGGCCCGGACGGACCCGGAGGTGCCGAAACACAAAGGCATCACCTACTTTCTGGTCGACATGAAGGCGCCGGGGATCGAGATCCGGCCGCTGCGCGAGATCACCGGTGACTCGCTTTTCAACGAGGTCTTCCTGGACAACGTGTTCGTGCCCGACGAGATGGTGGTCGGTTCGGTCAATGACGGCTGGCGGCTGGCCCGCACCACACTGGCGAACGAGCGGATCGCGATGGCCAGCGGAACCGCCTTGGGTAATCCCATGGAAGAGCTGCTACGGGTACTGGCCGGGCTGGATCTCGATGCGGCGCAACAGGATCGGCTGGCCAGGTTGATTCTGCTGGCGCAGGCCGGCGCACTGCTGGACCAGCGCATCGCCATGCTGGCCGTCGGTGGCAAGGACCCCGGTGCGCAGTCCAGCGTGCGGAAGTTGATCGGGGTGCGCTACCGGCAGGAGCTAGCCGAATTCACCATGGACGTGTCAGATGGCGGCGGGCTGGTGCGCAACCGCGCGGTGTTCGACTTCTTGAATACGCGGTGTTTGACGATCGCCGGAGGAACCGAGCAGATCTTGCTCACCGTGGCTGCGGAGCGGTTGTTGGGGTTGCCGCGGTAGATCGGCTTCACCGCGAGATGGCCGCTACGGCCGTAGTTCGGCGTCCAGTCGCAGCCGTGATGGCAATCTCGGCGAATCAAGCGAAGTTCGTCTGCGCGCAGGTACTGGGCGAGGTGAGGTTGACGCCCGAGTAGACCACCTGCATGTGGGTGCACACGAAGACCATCACGTTGGTCATCGGCTGGCCCGTCGACCAGCTCGTCGAGTCGATGACGCCAGTGGTCTGGTACTTGTCCGGCGGTCCCTCGCCGAAGTAGACGGTGGTGATCACGTCGCCCCCGCCGGTCTTCATCACCCGCTCGAACTGGCTGGTCGCGTGGGCATCCAGATAGGCCACCCGGCTGTTGGATCGGATCTCGGTGGTCTGGCGCGCCCACAAGCCAGGCGGGAAACCCGCCGGTCCATCGGGCGTCATCAAGTTTGCCCCCGCGACGAAGTCGCAGCTGCCGTTGCCGTGGCAGTCGACGAAGCTGTGCGTCTGGATCTGGGTTGCGTCATCCACCGGGAAGAGCGTGGTCGCGGTATTGCTGGCGGCCAAAGCCATTGGAGCGGGCGTCAACCCCACCAGCAGCCCACCCAGCGCCAGACCCGGTAACAGCCGCTTCATCCTGCTCCCCTTCCCGCCGATCGCCAAGCAGAACCTATCCCCGCGACTACTCGTCGTAGGTCACTTCTACCGAATCAGATTCCGGGTGAGATTGACAGGCCAGAATTAGCCCGTCGTCGAGGTCCTGCTGTTCGAGCACGTCGTTGACCTCCATGCTCACTTTGCCGCTGCGCAAGGTGCAGGCGCAGGCGCCGCAGTGGCCCTCCCGGCACGAGAACGGCGCGTCCAGGCCCTGGGCCAGCAGGACGTCGAGCAGCTTGGCGCTGCGCGGCCAGGACACGGTGTGGGTTTCGCCATCGAGTTCCACCACCGCGGTCGCCGGTGCCTCGTCGCCGTCGTCCTCGATCTTGACGGCCGCGAACGGATCCGACTCCAGGGACTTGAACACCTCGATGTGCACCTGTTGCGCAGGAACTTTCAGCGCTTCCAGGGCCAGGCGTGCCGCCTCCATGAAGGGGCCGGGCCCGCAGATGAAGGCCGGCCGGCTGGTGAACGGGGCGGCCAGCGACGCGAGCGCGGCCGCGCTCGGCAGTCCCTGCAGCGACTCCAGCCAGTGCACCACCGTGAGCCGGTCGGGGTATTTGGTGGCCAGCTCGCGCAGCGCGTCCCGGAAGATGACCGAGCGGTCGTCGCGGTTGGCGTAGACGAGCGTCACCTGACCGCTGCCCTGCGACAGCGCCGATTTGCAGATGGACATGATCGGGGTGATCCCGCTGCCTGCGGCGAGCAGCAGGAAGTCGTCGTCCAGCGTCTTGGGCACGAAAGTGCCCGAGGGGGCCAGCACGTGGATGCGCATGCCCTTGTGGGCGTGGTCGCACAGCCAGTTGGACGCGTAACCGTCGACGGTCCGCTTGACGGTCACCGTCAGCGCGTCGTCGGTGAACGGCGAACTGCACAGGGAGTAGCAGCGGGCCACCGAGCCGGTGCGGTCGCTGGGCACCCGCAGCGTCAGGAACTGACCGGGCGCGTAACGCAGCCGCTCGGCCGGCACGGGTGCATCGCTGGGTGCCTCGAACACCAACGACCGCGCGTCGTCGGTTTCGGCGACAACCTCGGCGATCTGCAGCTCCAAAACATGGTCGCCCAGGGGCTCGTCGGGCGCTCGGTCCAGATCCGCCTCGGTCAAGGCGCTTCCTCTCTTCGGTATCAACTAGAACATGTTATAGAAAACCCGATTCGCATCTCTACCAGCCGCAGGAATACCCTGCTCGACACAAATCGGAACGTGTTCTAGTCTTTCTGTAAGTCAGCACTCCCAGGAGGCATACGTCAGTGACCACTATTCAACAGCGTGATGCGCAGACGGTCCTAGCTGCCATCGATGATCTGCTGCCGCGGATCCGGGAGCGCGCTCAGGCCACCGAAGACCGCCGTCGCCTGCTCGACGAGACCGTTGCGGAACTGGATGAGGTCGGCTTCTTCACCCTGCTGCAGCCCGAGCAGTGGGGCGGCTTGCAGTGCGACCCGGCCCTGTTCTACGAGGCGGTGCGCCGGCTGGCCAGCGCGTGTGGTTCCACCGGTTGGGTGAGTTCGATCCTCGGTGTGCACAACTGGCACCTCGCGCTGTTCGACCAGCAGGCCCAGGAAGAGGTCTGGGGTGAGGACTCCCGGACCCGGATCTCCTCGTCCTACGCCCCGATGGGCGCCGGCGTCGTGGTCGACGGCGGCTACCTGGTCAACGGGTCGTGGAACTGGTCGTCCGGCTGCGACCACGCCACCTGGGCCTTCCTCGGCGGACCGGTCATCAAGGACGGGCGCCCCGTCGACTTCGGCAGCTTCCTGATCCCGATCAGCGATTACCGCATCGACGACGTGTGGCACGTGGTCGGGCTGAAGGGCACCGGCAGCAACACCGTCGTCGTCAAGGACGTCTTCGTGCCCCGGCACCGGTTCCTGTCCTACAAGGCGATGAACGACGGCACCGCCGGCGGATATCAGACCAACACCGCGCCGGTCTACAAAATGCCTTGGGGCACAATGCATCCCACCACCATCTCGGCACCGATCGTGGGCATGGCCTACGGCGCCTACCAGGCGCACGTGGAGCACCAGGGCAAGCGGGTGCGCGCCGCGTTCGCCGGCGAGAAGGCCAAGGACGACCCGTTCGCCAAGGTCCGCATCGCCGAGGCGGCCAGCGACATCGACGCGGCCTGGCGGCAGCTGAGCGGCAACGTCTCCGACGAGTTCGCGCTGTTGTCGGCCGGCAAGGAGATCCCGTTCGAGCTGCGCGCCCGGGCCCGCCGCGACCAGGTACGCGCCACCGGCCGCGCGATCGCGTCGATCGACCGGCTGTTTGAGGCATCCGGCGCCACCGCACTGGCCAGCGACGCTCCGGTGCAACGCTTTTGGCGTGACGCGCACGCCGGTCGGGTGCACGCCGCAAACGACCCCGAGCGGGCCTACGTCATCTTCGGGAACAACGAGTTCGGGCTGCCGCCCGGCGACACGATGGTATGACCGCCACAGCAGAAGTCACCTTCGAATCCACTTCGCGCACTGCGGAAGTCGACGTCGACGGACCGCTGAAACTGCACTATCACGAGGCGGGCGTCGGTAACGACCAGACGGTGGTGCTGCTGCACGGCGGCGGCCCCGGCGCGTCGAGCTGGTCCAATTTCTCGCGCAACATCGCGGTCCTGGCGCAGCAGTTCCACGTGCTGGCCGTCGACCAGCCGGGCTACGGGCATTCCGACAAGCGCGCCGAGCACGGGCAGTTCAATCGGTACGCGGCCCGGGCGCTCAAGGGTCTGTTCGACCAGTTGGAGCTGGGACGCGTTCCGCTGGTGGGCAATTCACTTGGCGGCGGCACCGCGGTGCGCTTCGCGCTGGACTACCCGGACCGGGCCGGCAAGCTGGTCCTGATGGGGCCGGGCGGTCTGAGTGTCAACCTGTTCGCGCCCGACCCCACCGAGGGTGTCAAGCGGCTGGGCAAGTTCTCCATGGATCCCACCCGCGAGAACCTCGAGGCATTCCTGCGCGTCATGGTGTACGACCAGAAGCTGATCACCCCCGAGTTGATCGACCAGCGCTTCGAGCTGGCCAGCACGCCGGAGTCGCTGCAGGCGACCCGGGCGATGGGAATGTCGTTCTCCGGGGCCGACTTCGAGCTCGGCATGATGTGGCGCGAGGTGTACAAGCTGCGCCAGCCGGTGCTGCTGATCTGGGGCCGCGAAGACCGGGTCAACCCGCTGGACGGCGCCCTGGTGGCGCTGAAAACCATTCCGCGGGCTCAGTTGCACGTGTTCGGGCAGTGCGGGCACTGGGCTCAGGTGGAGAAGTTCGACGAGTTCAACAAACTGACCATCGATTTCTTAGGAGGTGCGAGATGAGCATCCGGTCACTGGGCTATCTGCGCATCGAGGCCACCGACATGGCCGCCTGGCGCGACTACGGCCTGAAGGTGCTCGGCATGGTCGAGGGTAAAGGCACGGTCGAAGGTGCGCTCTACCTTCGAATGGATGACTTTCCGGCCCGGCTGGTGATCGTCCCCGGCGAGCAGGACCGGCTGGCCGAAGCCGGCTGGGAATGCGCCAATGCCGCAGGGCTGCAAGAGATCCGGAACCGGCTCGAGGTGGAGGGCACGCCGTACAAGGAGGCCACCGCCGCCGAACTGGCCGAACGCCGGGTCGACGAGATGATCCTGTTCAACGACCCGTCCGGCAACCCGCTGGCCGTCTTCCACGGCGCCGCGCTGGAACACCGTCGCGTGGTCAGCCCGTACGGGCACAAGTTCGTCACCGAGGAGCAGGGCCTGGGTCACGTCGTGCTGACCACCCGCGACGACGCCGAAGCGCTGCACTTCTACCGGGACGTGCTCGGCTTCAAGCTGCGCGACTCGATGCGGATGCCACCGCAGGTGGTCGGCCGGCCGGCCGACGGGGCGCCGGCCTGGCTGCGCTTCTTCGGCTGCAACCCCCGGCACCATTCGCTGGCCTTCCTGCCGATGCCGACGCCGTCGGGCATCGTGCACCTGATGGTCGAAGTGGAGAACTCCGATGACGTCGGCCTGTGCCTGGACCGGGCGCTGCGTCGCAAGGTGCCGATGTCGGCCACCCTGGGCCGGCACGTCAACGACCTGATGCTGTCCTTCTACATGAAGACGCCGAGCGGCTTCGACGTCGAATTCGGTTGTGAGGGCAGGAAAGTCCAGGACGACGACTGGGTTGCGCGGGAAAGCACCGCGGTGAGCTTGTGGGGTCACGACTTCAGCGTCGGCATGCGTGGCTAGCCTCCAGGAATGATCAGGAATGACTGCTGCGCCGATTGACCCGCGCGCGTTCCGCTCCGTGCTTGGTCAGTTCTGCACCGGGATCACCATCATCACCACCGTGCACGACGATGTGCCGATCGGCTTCGCCTGCCAATCGTTCGCCGCGCTGTCGCTGGACCCACCCCTGGTGTTGTTCTGCCCCACCAAGGTGTCGCGGTCCTGGCAGGCCATCGAGGCCAGCGGACGGTTCTGCGTCAACGTGCTCACCGAGGCGCAAAAGCATGTCTCGGCCCGCTTCGGATCCAGAGAGCCCGACAAGTTCGCCGGAATCGATTGGCACACTTCGGAACTCGGATCGCCGATCATCGACGGGTCGCTGGCCTACATCGACTGCACGGTGGCGTCGGTGCACGACGGCGGTGACCACTTCGTGGTTTTCGGCGCGGTGAATTCGCTGTCCGAGGTGCCTCAGATCAAGCCGCGCCCGCTGCTGTTCTACCGCGGTTCCTATACCGGAATCGAGCCGGACAAGACGACGCCGGCGCAATGGCGAGACGACCTGGAAGCGTTTCTGACCACGACCACGGACGACACCTGGCTTTAGCCGGCGCCTGTCAATCGGCTTTACACGAGGGCCGAATTTTCATTCGTCGGTTGAATTTGTCGATTACAAACGGCTGCGATTCAGTTTGCTGAAGCTGTTCCAATTCCGCTGTGACGGGGTTAACATCTGGGCCATCGCGCTCCGCTTACAGATAAGGGTATGAAATGTCGATTGAAGCAACCGAATCCCGGGTCTCCGACCTCCGAAAGCGGGAGGCGGCGCAGGAGGCCTGGCAATGGATCGTCGACCTCAAAGAACGAGCGAAGTCCGATAGCGCGGGAGCCGAGGCGGAACTCGACGCAATCTTCCGCAAGGGCACCCCGCCGGGAGATCTGGACGGACCGACCGACGGCATCCTGGTCATGACCACCACCAATCAGGTCGTCGACGCCGCGGCCCGCTTCGTCACCAGCCTGTGGATGCCGTGGCAGGGCAAGCGTTTCGATCTGGCCGCCGGCACCGGCGACAACCGGATGACCTCCAACGCCAAGCTGCCGTCAAAGCTGCTGTGGCCGCTGTACAAGATGAAGGACGCCGCCGACGGCAAGCTCGCCTTCGACTTCAAGACCTATCAGGACGCCGGCAAACTGGACCCGGACGTCCAGGTCATGGTCATCGACTACTCCGACGTGAAGGAGAACCCTTACGTCATCATCCGCAGCATCCGCGACGAACTGGTCGAGGTGGTGCCCGGCACGTATCTGGGCAAGATCCTGTTCCGCCTGCCGCGGGACCACTACGAGATGATCGGTTTCTTCGCGCTGCGCACCTGAGTGGCAACAACAAAAGCCGGCCGCGGTGATCACGATCTCCCCGGCCGGCTTTTTGGTGCCCGGGTTACTCAGGCGTGGTCGTCGCCTTCCAGGGACGGGTCATAACCGGGCAGCCCGAGCTCCTCGCGCATCAACTCGGCCGTCCGCTCGGCGAACATCGAGATGGTCAGGAACGGGTTGACGCCGATGGCGCGCGGGATCACCGACGCGTCGCACACGTAGAGCCCGTCGTAGGTGCCGCCGTCCGGCCTGAACACCCGACCGGCATGGTCGACCACGCCCGCGTCGACGTTGTCGGCAGTGGTGCACCCGCCCATCGGGTGCGCGGTGATCAGATGCTTGCCCAGGAACCGCTTGTCCCAGCGTGGGTTCTTGATGTACGTGCCGCCGATGGCCTCGACGGCCGGCCGCATGACCGCGTCCACGTCCTTGTAGACGAGCTCGGTCGGTGCACCGGGCCAGTCGATCCGCACGGTGCCGTTCTTGCGCAGCACCAGCTCGCCGTCGGAGTTGTCGTGCACCATGATCAGGAAGCCGAGCGAGTGGTTCATCGCGCCGTCGGTGTTGAACGTGATGTCGCGGCGCCACCGGTCGAGCTTGACCTTGCGATAGTCGCGGTAGCTGGTCGCGGCCAGGCCCATCAGCCCGAAGCGGAAGCTGTCGATCAGCGCGCGGGGCAACGACAGATCCTGGACCGTGAACCTTTTGCGCAGGTCGGACTGGTCGGCGCCGAAGCGCATCGCGGCGGTGATGCTGGGCCCGCAGGCCAGCAGCGAGCGTGGTGGGCCGTCGGTGGTGGCCCAGGTCTGGGTGTCGGTCTGCATGTCGGTGTTGTAGGCGATGCCGAAGTTGTCGCCGTTGCCGCTGAAGTTCTTGCCAAGCCGGGTGGACAGCTGCAGCCCGGCCTTGCCGGAGCGCAGCATGATCCCGTTGGAGCCGATGGTTCCCGCGGACACCACCACCTGCCGGGCGATGACGGCGGTGTCCTTGCTGTTCTTGCCGTCGGTGCGACGGGTGACGACGCGCCACCGGCCGTCGTCGGTCGGTTCGACGTGCTGTGCCTCGATGCCGGCGAACAGCTCGACACCGAAGTGCGCCGCCATCGGCAGGTAGTTGGTCATCAGGGTGTTCTTCGAGCCGGTGTTGTCGCCGGTTCCGTCACCGCCGTGGTTGGGGCAGCGCCGGCGTTGCACCCCGTATTTGGTGACGCGGTCCTCGGTGCTGACGGTGAGGTTGAGCAGCTGTAGCTGGGCTCCGGCGTTCTTGGCGATCTGGGTGAAGGCGTCGACGCGACGCAGCGGCACGTTCTCCGCGTAGGGCACCGCGCCGAGCATGCGCCGCGCCCGTCCGTAGTACTCCTCGAGGCCGCCGACCCCCTCGCGCTCCTGCTCCACCAGCCGTTGAAACTCTTTGGGCCACGACGCGAGGAACACCTCGCGGTCCGGCACGATCGCCACGTTGAAGTTGATGAGCGAGGTGCCGCCCAGTCCGTTCGCGTGAATGACGTCAATGGTCTTGAAGCGTTCGAGTTCGATCAGTCCCAGCGGGTTGAGCGGTGAACGCAGTTCGGCTGCCGCAGCTTTCTCGGTCTCCGGGAAGGTGCCGGTCGGATGCTCGGAGCCGCGCTCGAAGACGGCGATGCGCAGTTTCCCCCCGGCCCGTGCATTAGCCACCCCGAGGCGCGCGGCGGTGATGGCGCCGCCGTAACCGGAGCCCAGGATCACCACGTCGTACTCGCTGCGCAGCGCGTCCGCGGATGTGGCCAGAGAAGCGGCGGGATTCAGGGCCGTTGGGGAGGGCGATTCCACCATGACGGCAACCTCCAATGTCGGGGACCGGTAAATGTAGCGCAGCCTAAACCCGCGGCGGCAGCTATACCATGGTTCGCCTGAAATTGGCCGAGAATCTTTTCAAAGTTGACGCGACAGGCCTGAACGACGATTTATGGAGAGCGCGTAAAACAACTTTACATTTGAAAATCGACGCGATATGTCAACGCGTTTGACATGGATTTGTATTGCGCAGAAGAAATAACGATTAGGACTCGCTTTAATAACGCGCGGTGTTGTACTGTGCGAACTCACTAACAACGTCAGTTAGACCCAAACCTTCTTTTGATCCCCGGGGAACCGTCATGTCTTTTTGTTCTGCCCACCCGGCTGCGGCCGGCCCGCGGAAGGACGTGGCCTGGTGAATCCGGTGATCGAGGCTCCCCCGCCGACGGTCACGTCGGCCGCGCCTGCCACACCCCGCCGCAGAGCTCCACGGGTTGTCCGCGCCGGTCGTCGCGCCGTGCGCAAGGCGGACGGATCGCTGCAGACGCTCGGCCGGTTCTTCGAGCTGGCGGTGCGCTCGGCCCTGTACCTGATCACCGATCTGTTCCGGCTACGTCACCCGTGGCGGGACACGCTGCACCAGGCGGCTTTCATTGTCAGCGTCACCGCGATTCCCGCGCTGCTGATCTCCATTCCGTTCGGAGTCATCGTTGCGGTGCAGGTGGGCAGCGTAATTCAGCAGGTTGGCGCGACGTCGATATCGGGCGCGGCCGGCGGTCTCGGAGTGATCCGGCAGGCCGCGCCGATCGTTGCCGCGCTGCTGTTGGGAGGGGCGGCCGGTGCGGCGGTCACCACCGACCTGGGCGCGCGCAGCATCCGGGACGAGGTCGATGCGCTGCGGGTGATGGGCATCGACCCGGTGCAGCGCCTGGTCACCCCGCGACTGGCGGCGATGATCCTGGTGGCACCGCTGCTGTGCGTCTTCATCATCTTCATGGGGCTGTCGGCCGGATACGTGATCAATGTCGGCTTCCAGTCCGGCACGCCGGGCAGTTACATCGCCTCGTTCGGATCTTTCGCCACCACAGCCGATCTCGTCGTTGCCCTGCTGAAGACCTGGCTCTTCGGCGTGATCGTGACGCTCATCTCCTGTCAACGGGGGCTGGAGGCCCGGGGTGGCCCGCGCGGCGTGGCTGACGCGGTCAACGCCGCCGTCGTGTTGGGCGTGGTCGCTGTCTTCCTGCTCAATCTGGTGATCACCGAACTCGTCACCACACTCATGCCGACGAAGGTGGGCTGATGGCCGGGTATGTGGCCAGGCCGGCCACTTACCGGCCGGGTGGAATCGCGGCGGCGCTGCGGCTGCCGTTGGGCGCGGCCAACCGGGGCCTCTCGCTGTTCGAACGTCTCGGGCACCAGGCCAGCTTTCTGATCCTGGCGCTCGGCGCGATACCCCGGACCGTCACCCGCTACCGGCGCCACACCGGGGCGATCCTCGTCGACATGATCTGGGGCAACGGATCATTGATCGTCGGCGGCGGGACGGTGGGGGTGCTGGTGTTCATGGGCGCCGCGATCGGCGCGTCGGTCGGCATCGAGGGCTATGCCGCCCTGGACATGGTCGGGATGGGCCCGCTGACCGGATTCATCTCCGCCTACGCCAACACCAGGGAGATGGCTCCGATGATCGCGGCGATCGGGTTCGGCGCGCAGGCGGGCACCCGGATGACCGCCGAGATCGGTTCCATGCGGATCTCCGAGGAGATCGATGCCCTTGAGGTGCAGGGTATTTCGTCGATTCCCTATGTGGTGACGCCGCGGGTGGTCGCCGGTGTCATCACGATCATTCCGCTCTATCTGATGTCACTGGTGCTGAGTTACCTGTTCTGCTCCCTGGTGGTCAATGTGGTGCACCATCAGTCATCAGGTACCTACTACCACTACTTCGACGCGTTCATCCAACCGTCCGACGTGATGCTCTCGGTGGTCAAGGCGGCGATCTTCGTGTTGCTGATCGTGGGAATCCATTGCTACGAGGGTTATTACGCGGCCGGTGGTCCCGAGGGCGTTGGTCAGGCCTCGGGCCGCGCGATCCGGGCCAGCCTGATCTCGGTGGTCGTCGCCGACATGGTGCTGACGCTGGTGTTCTGGGGCAACAATCCGGGCCTGCGGTTGTCGGGGTAGCACATGACGATTAGAGACCTGGTCGCGAGACGGGCGACCGCAACCACCTTGAGGATCCGCGGCCTGGCCGTTGCCGTGGTGCTGGCGCTGATCGGCACCGTGCTCTACCAGACCGCCCAGGGGACCTACGACGACACATTCAAGCTCACCGTGATCGCCAACACCATCGGTGAGGGCCTGGCCCCCGGCGCCGAGGTCAAGTTTCACGGCCTGGCCATCGGCTCGGTGAAGGAACTGGAATCGGTCGGCTACAACAGACAACGGATGACGGTGCTGCTCGACCCGCGGCAGGCCGGGGCGCTTACCACCGATACCAAGGCCAGGTTCACCTCGTCGAATGTATTCGGAACGGCGGCAGTGGAACTCGTCAGCGACGGCAACGGCCCTCCGCTGCGGTCGAATCAAACGCTGGTGATGAGCGCCGACGTGCAGGCGGCGTCGATCACCGGGCTGCTGCGTCAGGGTCAGAAACTGAGCCGCAGCTTCGACAACCCGGAGTTCGAGCACGTCATCGAGGTGCTGCGCCGGCACGCTGACATCGTCGAGCCGTTGGCCAGGGCCGGATCGGACCTGGCGAAGATCATCGCCGACACCAACACCATGCCTGTCGCCCAGTCGCTTTCGGTGCTGGCATCGTTCGTGACCGGTCTGGGCGACGCGCTGCCGGTGGTCGGACTGAGCACCAACCTGGTGGACGGGCTGACCCCACTCGTGGGACCCGGCGGTATCGAGCGAACCAACCTGGTCTTCCAGCAGACCGGGCAGCTGCTGGTCGATGTCGGTCAGCTCGCCGGACAGAACAGCACGTGGATCGTGCAGATGGTCAACGCGATCATGAACGTCGGAGTGCCGGCGTCGTTCGCCGCCGGCAGCCTGGCGCCCGCTTACGACCGGCTGTCCAGCCTGGTCGATCGTGCGGACGGGGCCCTGACGGTGGTCGACGGTCAGGTACGGTTGCGCACCGAAGTGTCTCTGGACGGGGGTCCGCGCCCATGAGAAAGCTGGCCAGGCCGGTGTTTTGGCTGACGGTGTTCACCGCGGTCGCCATCGTGTGCGCGGTCCTGCTTGTTACCGCGTTGCGGAGTCCGGTCGACGGTCCGGTCTCGCACTACTCGGCGACGTTCACCGACGTGTCCGGGCTGGACGTGGGCAACGACGTCCGCATCTCCGGAGTGCAGGTCGGCAAGGTCGAGGGCATCCGGCTCGAAGGCCGCACTGCCAGGGTCGAGTTCAGTGCCCTAAACGAACATCCGTTGTACCGCAACACCATCGCGGCCGTGCGCTACCAGAACCTGCTGGGGCAGCGCTACGTGGAACTGGTGCAGACCTCCTCCGCCAGTGGCCGGGCCGGCCAGCGACTGCCCGGCGGATCGATGATCCCCCTGGGTCAGACGGTGCCGTCATTCGATATCACCAAGCTGTTCAACGGGTTCCGGCCGGTGTTCCAGACGTTGGACGCGGCTCAGCTCAACCAGTTCGGCGAGAACCTGCTGCGGTTGATCCAGGGCGACGACACCGGGATCGGGCCGGTGCTGCGCGATCTCGACACCATCTCCAAGTACGCCGTCAACCGGCAGGCCGTCATCACCCTGTTGCTGCACAACCTCAGTGACCTGTCCCGGGATCTCGGCGGCAAGTCGCAGCAACTGTTCAACCTCATCAACGCGCTCAACGACGCGCTGGCGACTTTCACGTCGAAGGCCGAGGAGTTCCGCACCTCGATCGATATTGAACTGCCGATGATGCGCAGCCTGGTCCGGGTGCTGCAAACCGCCGAACGCGGCTTCGACGCTTCGACATCACCGCTGTACGGAATGGCCACGCGGCTGTTCCCGCAGACACCCACGGTGATCGCCGGATTGTCGCTGACTCCCACCCTGATCCAGGGTTTGCGCGACTCGCTGGTCGATGACGAACGGCCGGCGTTCACCTGCTCCAACGGCGAGTTGCAGCTGCCCGGTGTCGGTGAAGTGTCGTTCGCCCAACAGGGTCTGGTGGTGTGCCGATGATCGGCGTGCGGAACCGCCGCGTGCTCGACGATCGCGGCGAGGCGGTACGCAACCGCCGTCTCGGCATCGTGGGTGTGTTCGCCATCGTGGTCGCATTGGTCACCACCGGGCTGGCTTACGTCAATCCGGCAGACCAGGCCGGCTACACCGCGCACTCGGCCACGTCCGGCGGTGTGCGCGTCGGTGACGAGATCCGCGTCGCCGGAGTGCCGGTGGGCAAGGTGACCGGCGTGCGGTTGAGCCGGACGCTCGTCGAGATGACGTTCGACGTCGACCGCTCGGTCGCCATCGGGTCCGATACGACGCTGGACATCCGGCTGCTGACCCCCCTCGGCGGTCATTACATCGCTCTCGATCCGCAGGGCAGTGTTCCGTTGGGTCACAACGTCATTCCGCCGCAGCGCGTCAAGACGCCGTTCGAGGGCAACGACATCATCCAGTCGGTGACCCCATTCCTGCGAGACGTCAACGGCCAGGTCATTCACGACACCTTCACCGAACTGGCCAACGCGACCAACAAATATCCCAACGCTCTACGCGAGATCCTGCAGTCCGCCAACGAGCTGACCGGCTCGCTGAGCAAGATGAGCGGTGACTTCCACCGCGGCGTCGATTTCGTCAACGACGCCGCCGGCGCGTTCGCGTCCGGACGCGGGCAACTCACTGCCCTGATCGAGCAGTTCGCGTTAGTAGGCCAGCGTTATACCTCGAAGTCCGTCGACATCATCGAGTTCTTCACGCTCCTAGGCGAATTGACCCGCATCATCGACCGGGTCATGGTGTTCTACAACCGTGAGTTGGCCCCTTCGGTCAACGGCATCGATGACATCGTCACCGCACTGGTGGCGCACCCGGAGCGGGTGGGCAAGGCCACCGAGGGATTGACCCAGATCGTCAATGTGTTGCTGCCGATGTTGCAGGGGCACGGTGTCGTCGTAGACCAGAGCAACCGGGTGGTCCGCGCCCCCGCTGTCTGTCTGCCCAACATGGTGAAGCAGTGCTGATATGAGGAAGAGATCCACCTGGATAGGTGTGGGGGTGTTCGCCGCGGTTGCCGGAATCGTCGCCGTCGCGGTCACCGGCGCCAAAGTGATGGCGCCGGAAACCAGGGCACTGTGTGCCGAATTCAGCGACGCGGTAGGGCTTTACCCGGGGAACAAGGTGCAGTTGCTGGGCATCGACGTGGGGTCGGTGACCGCGATCGCGAACAAGCCCGACTACGTGCAGGTGGACTTCACCGTCCCCGGCGACCTCGAGTTGCCGGCCGATGTCGGGGCCCTCACCTACTCGCAGTCGATCGTCGCCGACCGGCACGTCGAGCTCACCAAGCCCTACGCCGGCGGCCCCAAGTTCTCCGGCGCCCAGTGCATCAAGCTGCAATCCACCAAGACGCCGATCAGCGTCAGTCAAACCTTCTCTGCCGTCGACAAACTCGCGGGCGCCATCCTGGGTGACGGTCCGGATCCCGCGAAAGCGCCCGGCGCGCAGGCAATCAACCAGAGCCTGGCCGCGTTGAGCCGCTCCCTGGAGGGCACCGGCCCGGAGACCAACCAGACGTTGCGGGATCTGGTCACCCTGGTGGGCGACCCCAACCATGCCGATACCGAATACCGGCAACTGCTGGCCAACAGTGAGATTCTCACCTCCGACCTGCTCGCGCACTGGGACACCTTCACCACCGTGCTGCAGACCCTGCCCGAGAGCCTGCGCATGATCGAGGGCCTGTCGAACGGGTTCGGTTCCGCGCTGGCCCATCTCGGGCACGCGTTACCCCTGCTGGTCGATGCGCTGAACCGGTTCGGGCCCAGGGCGTACAACAACATCGGCGACAAGCTGGTTCCCTGGCTCAGGGACGTTCTGACCGCCTATACCCCGCAGATCGTCGGCTTCATCAACGCACTGCCGCCGGTCACCAATTGGATTGCGTCGCAGTATCAACCGGCTTGGGGCTCACACCATGTCACGTACCTCCCGCCGCAGGTGTCGATGTCACCGTCGCAGGCCGACACGATCTGCAGCGTGTTGCGGCAGCGCAACGTGCCGGGCGCCGAGGCGGCCTGCGCTCCCGGCGCGAACTCCGACGCGGTCACCCTGGGGCTGACCGACCTCCTGCTCGGGGCGGCGTCATGATGCGGCGTTGGCTGGTCGCGGCATGGGTGGCCTGTGCGTGCCTGGTGTCGGGCTGCTCACTCGACCCGGCCCGGCTGCCGGTGCCGGGCGCCTATGTTCCGATCGGCAAGTACAGCATCAAGATTGAATTCTCCAGCGTGCTGAATCTCCCGGCGAGGGCGAAGGTGGACCTCGGCGGTGTCCAGGTCGGTGTGCTGGACCGGGTCCAGTTGGTGGGCAGCACGGCGGTCGCCTACGTGGACGTCAACGACAGCGTCAAGCTCCCCCAGAACACCCGGGCCGAGCTGCGGCAGGCAACCGTGTTGGGCGACATCTACATTGCGCTGTTGCCGGCGGAGAATCCGGCGCCTTCCCACTTGCACGACGGCGACACGATACCGCTGCGCAACACCGTCCCCGCCGACAATGTCGAGGACATCCTGCGCTCGGTGTCGACCCTGGTGTCCGGCGGGTCACTGAGCACGCTGGAAGAATCGGTCGCCAATTTCAACAACGCCTTTTCCAAGGACCCCGCCGAGCTGGACCGGATGCGCCAGAAGCTGGCCGGAATGCTGCGCGACCTGGCCGCCAACCAGGACAAGATCGACGAAATCCTCACCAGCACAGAGCGGGTCAGCAACGGATTGCTGGCTGAAACCGGGGCGTTCGACCGCCTGATCAACGAGGGGCCGGTGCGGCTGCGGGCGATGTCCGCGGTGTTGCCCAGCATCGTCCAATTGCTGGTGTGTGCACAGGACCTGGGACGCTACGGCGGGGAGCTTCTCGTGCCCAACACACCTGACCTGCTGCAGATGCTCTCCTACATCACACCGACGGTGAAGACCATCGCGTCGGCCGACACCACCCTGCCGGCGATGGCCGACAAGATGATCGCGCTGATCCGCGACAAGCTGATCCCCTTCTACAGCAACGGTGGTCCGCGGCTCAGCGTGTCGGTCAGCCCCGCAACGCGGGCGGACGAGGCGATTGCGGCGATGCGGACAATGGGGATGCTGCCATGAAATTCAATGCCGGGATCACCGTAGTGATTATCGTGGTCGCCACGCTGCTGGGCGCGGGGTATCTGACATTCGGAGTGCTGAAGGTGGAGCCGACCGCTCAGCCCACCCGGCTTACGCTGCTGCTGGACAACTCCGGTGGGTTGATGCCGACTTCGCAGGTGACCATGCGGGGCATCCGGGTGGGCAAGGTGAGCGGGATCCGCACCACCCCGGGCGGATTGAAGGTGTCGATCGACCTCGACCGTGGACATTCGATTCCCGCGGACAGCGCGATAAGCATCCAGAACCTCTCACTGGTGGGCGAACAGTACATCGACTTCACGCCGAAACACATTGCGCCGCCCTATTTCAGCGACGGCACCGTGATTCCGGCCGAGCGGGTGGCACCCGCCGTCACCGTGAGTGATCTGCTCAACAAGGCCAATGCGCTGCTCTCGGTGCTCAACCCGACCTACGTCAACAACATCGTTGGCACGGTGTCGCAGGTGTTCTCGGGCAACGACGCTGCCATCGACTCGCTTGCCGCCACCGCCGGTGGGGCAGCCAGGATCGAACGTGACAACAAGCAGGTACTTGCCGCACTCTTCGGCAACCTCGCGACGCTGACCACCGACATCAGCGATCAGGACGTCGGCGGAGTGCTCAGCAGAAGCGGCGAGCGGCTGCCCAGTTCAATCTTGGCGCTGGCCAGGCTGACTCGCGAGGTCGACGCGTATGCCCACACCGGCGAGGGCGTGTTCGCCCCCGGAGCCCCGGTCCCCACTCTGGTGGCCAATCTCAAGCAGTACCTCGACATGTTGTCGGGGCCGCTGAGCACCTTCGCGGCGGCACTGGAGCCGGCGACCGCGCCACTGCGCGGATTCAAGGTCGACGCAGGGCACTTCGTCGACGTGTGGGAATCAACTTTCAGCGATGCAGGCGGAGTTCGCGTGCAGGTGAACGTCCCGGAAGGACACCGATGAGTGACACGTTGATTGACGAGGCTGAGATGGTCGACGAGGTGGCTGAGGCCCGGGAGGGCTCTGAGAGCACCGAGAGCACCGAGCCGGCCGAGGCGACCGAGCCGGCCGAGACCACCGAGACCGCTGCGGAGACTGCGCCTAATCGCCTGCGCGGCAAGCGATCCTGGGTGGTGGTGCTGGCTCTGCTGGCGGTCGTCGCGGGCGGATGGTTCGGGTTCGACAAGTACCGGACCGTGACCGGTGAACTGGCCGCCGTGCGGCGGGCCGACTCGGATCGCGACGCCGCAGCAAAGCTTGCCAAGGACTACGCACTGAAGTCGCTGACCTACACGTTCGAGGATCCCGACGCGTTCTTCCGCTCGGTCGAAGAGGGCGTGTCGCAGACGCTCAAGGACAAGTACGTCAATGCCACCGAACTGCTCAAGGGCATCATGATGCAGGCGCAGGTCACCTCCTCGGGTGAAGTGCTGGCCACCGATGCGGTCGCCCAGCCCGGGCAGGTGTATCAGGTGGTGGTGTCGGCTGCGCAGACCACCCGAAACCTGCAGAACCCCAAGTCGCGCGTGTCGCTCATCCTGCTGCAGGTCACCGTCAACAAGGTGGGCTCCGGGTGGCAGGTCTCCGACATCGGCCCAAAGACGGGCACACACACCAGCGCCGACCCGATCGGCCCGCTGGACCCGGGGCCGCCGCCGGGCCGATGAGGTTTGGCGGTCGCGTTTGCGGAAATGCTTGCAGGTGTGGCGAGCCAGTCTTCTGCGGCGGTCGCCGACTATCTGAACGCGCAGATCGATCACATAGTCGCCGGCTCCGTCGGGCTGCGCAACGGCGAGGATCCCATTCACGACACTCGGGTGGCGATCCGGCGGCTGCGCAGCACGGTGCGGGTGTTCGCGAAAGTCCTGGACGGTACCGGCGACCTGGATGACGACCTGAAGTGGTTCGCCGGGTTACTCGGCGAGGTCCGCGACTGCCAGGTGCAGCGGCGCCGCTTTACCGCCGCGATCGACGATCTGCCCCGCGAGCTGGTGCTGGGCCCGGTCAAGTCGCGTATTCGCAATGACCTTCGCGCCGTGGAGCTGCCGGCACGCCGGCGGGTCAGCGAGGAGATGGAGTCGGACCGCTACCAGGCTCTGATGGCGGTCTTGCAGGAATGGCGGATACGGCCTCCCGTCGTCCGGGGGTGTCGCGCAAAGCGTTGTGCAAGCAGGCTTCCCGGGCCGCCCGCAAGGCCGATCGGCGGTTGGCCGCGGCGCTTGACGACGGTTCCGCAGCCATGTTGCATCGGGCCCGCAAGGCCTCGAAGCGCGCTCGCTACGCCGCCGAATTGAGAAAGCCTCTAGACCGCGGCGCGAAGCGAACCGTCAAGCAATACAAGCAGATCCAGACTGTCCTGGGCGATCATCAGGACGCGGTGGTGGCCACCGAAGTGCTGCGGCGGATGGCGGTGGCAGCGGGAACGACGCCCGGGGAGAACGGATTCACATTCGGCTTGCTTTATGCGCGCGAGCAGGAGATTGCGGAGTGGTGCCGCGAGGACGTGCGCGAGCGCGGGTGAGGCTCATCCGTCTCTTCTGCATCTGCAGGCCTTGGCATGACATCGTCTGGAACGTGATATCCCCGGCGATATCACTGCGACGGTCGAGTGGTGGCTGCGGCACGCGGCGCACATCGCCGGGGCAGGTGATATCGCCGGCGATATCCACTTCGTGGAGGACTTGTGCCTGGGCTTCCCGGTGCCAGTGTGACTGATGGGACCCGGATGCGTGGCCGTCGAAGTGACTGGTGACGCGGGCGCTATCGTGCTACCAAGTTCGGCGTGAACCGGTACACGTTCCGCGCCGAATGGTGCCCGGACTTCGGCGAGTATCGCGGCAAGTGCCTCGAGTTTCCTTTCATTACCCAACGCGCGCCCAAGGCCCAGCAAGCAGTTGCGTTGGTGGCCAAGGCAGTCGAACGGCACCTCAAGACGCTGCATGAGGAAGGCACGGAAGCGCCACCTGCGCTCACCGAGCGCGACTACAGCGGAACCGTCATCGTGAGAACGTCGCGGGCCTTACACACCCAGCTCGCCATTGAAGCGGTCGAGCAAGGAGTTTCGATGAATCACTGGGTGGTGCAACAGCTTTCAGGCCGCCAGGCGAAGCCTAGTTTCGGCGAACTCTTCTTCGACTGACGGCCCTTTGCTGTGGTCTCAGGTGCGCGCCCCGCGGTAGTGGTCGGTCTCGCCATAGGACTCTTCGCGGTTGACGACCTCGTCCCGGGTCTGGGACTGTTCGGCGTTCTCGAGCCGGGTGTTCGGGTCGATCGTGTCGGCGCGCTTCCACTGCTCGTCCAGCTGCTCGCGCGAGGTGGCGGCCTCGTTCTGGTGCGCCGCCGCGCGATCCTGCAGCCGGGCGGCCTCGGCGGCCTTGGCCTCCGCCTCAGCCTGGGCGGCGCGGGCCCGCGCGGCCGTCTCCTCGGCCAGCGCCTCGCGGCGCTCGACCCGGGCGGTCTCCAGTCTGGCCTGCTCGCGGATCTCCTCGGCCTGCTCAATCTGCCGACGCCGTCTTGCCCTGCTGGACACGACGACCAATGCGACGATCACCGCGATGACGACGAGGGCGGCGATCACGATCAGGACGATATTGCCGGTACTCATGGTGAGCTCCATTGCTAGGGGATGGCCGTCTGGAGCGGATCCCCATATTCGACAAAAATAAAACAAGCCCTGAGCAGTGCTACATAAAGTCGAGTGCCTCGACGGTCGCGGTACCGCCCTCGTGTGACGGCCGGTTCGCGCCACCGATCACGTAGATGGTGTGGCCCACCGTCGCCACCGCCTCACCGTGGCGCGCGGTCGGCATCGGGGGCAGCGTCGACCATTTGCCGTCGGCGATGTCGTAGGCCTCAACCACGGCCAGCACCTGTGTCGGCTCCTCGCCACCGACCGCCACGACCCGCCCGTCGATGAACGTGGCGCCGTAACTTCCGCGCGGGGTCGGCATGTCGACCAGCTTGGTCCAGGCACCCGATTGCGGGTCGAACCGCTCGAACGCCGCGGAATTCTTGTCGGCCGACAGGAACCGGCCGCCGACACTGTAGACGTAGGTGCCGTCGGATACCGCGGCCAGGTGCTCGCGTGGCGTCGGCATGTTGGCGGCGTCTGTCCAGGAATTGCCGTCGAAGACCTCGGTTTGGGGCACGAGTTTCTTGGCATTCTGGCCGCCGACGACGACGAGTTTGTCACCGACCACCGCCGCCGCGGGGGCGGCCCGAGCGTGGGTCAGGGCGGGTAATTCAACCCAGCTGCTGCCACGCAGCGCGAAGACCTTGTTTGAGGCCTCGGCGAGGTTGTCGGTCGTACCTCCGAGCACAACCACCTCGTTGCGGTAGGTGGCCGCCGCCGCGTGATGCAGTGGCACCGGCAATGGCGGCCCGGTCTCCCACACCCCGCTGCGTGGGTCGTAGCTTTCGACCGTGGCGAGAACGGCGCCGTTGTAGAGGCCGCTGATCACCCAGATCTTGTCGCCCTGCACCGTCCACGCCATCATCAACCGCGGGCTCTTCGCGTCGGGCAGCGTGCGCCATTGCGCCGCGGGCTGAGTCTTGCGGGCCGGCAGCGTCAGGGCTTCGGCCGAGGAGATCACCTGCTGATCGGCGGGTCCGGTCGACCCGCCGATCGCGTACACCGTCTTGTCCACGGCGGCGATCGCCATGCCGTGTCGCGCTGTCGCCATGTCGGGCAAGCTGTCCCAGCTTTTCGCCATCAAGTCCAGCACCGACACGCTCTTGAGCACTTCACCGCCCGACAAGCCGCCGGCTACGACCAGGCGGCCGTCGGCGATCGCCACGCCGAGATCGCTGCGCGGCCGCGGCAGCGGCGGCAACGTCGTCCAGGTTTTTGCGTCCGGGTCGTAAGCCTCAACCGCGGCCGAGTCGGTGCTTCCGCTGGCTCCGCCGACCACGTACACCAACTTGCCATTGGTCGCCGCGCCCAGCATCTCTCGCGGCGTCGGCAGCGGAGCGCCGAGGGTCCAGGAATTGCCGTCGAAGACCTCGGTCGTGTTCAGCAACGCACCGTTGGCATCCACACCGCCGGTGACAATGATGCGGTCACCGACCACCGCCGCCGCAGCAGCCGCCCGCGGTTGCAACAGGTGTGGCAACTCCACCCAATGGCTGTTCACCACGCGCCAAACCTGATCGGTCGCAACGGGTTTGGCGCCCGCGGTCTTCCAGCCGCCGAGCACGACGGGGTTGCCTTGCCAGGTCACCGCGCTGGCGCGCTGAACCGGAACGGGTAGGTCGTCGCCGCCTTTCCATTCATCGATGGCGGGGTCATAACCCTCATGCCGTCCGGTGACACTGCCGTCGCTGGCTACGCCGCCGAAGATCCAGATGGTGCCGTCCGCATTCGTGGTCGCGGCCGCGTCTCGTGCGATGCGGGCGTTGGTGATCGGCTTCCACTTCACCGGCGCCTGCGTCGGCGCTTGGCTGCTCGCGCTTGTGCTCTTGTTGTCCTTGGACACCGCGAGGAAGACGCCGCCGGCCACCAACAGCAGCACGACCAGGACCGCCGCCCCGATCAGCAGGAGGTTCCTCTTGTTGGCCACCTTGGCGGGTGTGGGCGGCGGTGCCGCCGGTGCCGGCGGAACGTGCGCTTGCGTATGGGTGCCGTGCGCGTCGCGCAGGATCCGCGCGGCCTCGGCAGGGTTTTCCGCAACGGCGGGCTCCGGTGCCGGCGGTGGAATCGACCGGCTGATCGCGGACGTGGGGCCTTCCCGGATTTCGTCGCGGCGCGGCGGCGGGATCTGCCGCGTCACGCCGGTCGGCGGCGGCGTAGTCACCGAGACGCCCGGCGCCGCAACCGACGTCCGACCGGTGTTGTCGCCCATGGTGGTGATGGCCATCGCGTCCGGCTTCAACCCGCTGGCGCGCTGCGCGGCCTGCAGCTCGCGGCCGAACGCCTCGGCCGATGCCGGCCGCTGCTCCGGGTCCACCGACATCGCATGCTCGATTGCCGAGCACACGGCATCAGGAATCCCGTCCGGACGCATGTCGGGTACCCCGGTCGAGCTGATCCGCAGATATTGGGCGATCAGGTCCTCGCCTTTGCGGCGCTCATGGGCGGCGTTCCCGGCGATCAGCGCAAAGATGGTGGCGCCCAGCGAGTAGATATCGGCGACCACGGTGGCGGGGTTGCCGGTCATCACTTCGGGTGCGGTGTAGTCGATCGTCCCGGAGAAGAACCCGGTCGCCGTCTCGTAACCGCCGTCGATGTGGGCGATGCCGAAGTCGCTCAGTTGCGGCTCGCCGTAATCGTTGATGAGCACGTTGGCCGGCTTGATGTCGCGGTGCAGCGTGCCGTTGCGATGAGCGGTCTCCAGCGCGCCACAAAGTTTCACCCCGATCCGCAATGCTTCGGGCCAGGGGATGGGTCCCTCGTGACGCAGTCGGACCGCAAGGGAATCCGCGGCGTGATACGGCATCACGATGTAAGGCCGGTTGTTGACCGTCATCCCGACACGCAGGATGTGGGTGATGTTCGGGTGCCCGGAGAGCCCGCCCATCGCGTAGCCCTCACGCAGGAATCGCTCCCTGCTCTCCTCGTCGAAGTGCGAAGGCAACACCTTCACCGCGACATTTCGTCCCAGCGCCGTTTCGTAGCAGCGATAGATCACGCCGGCGCCGCCGCGGCCGACCTGTCGCGCGTCCTCGAATCCGGCCGCGCTGAGTTCTTCGGCGATGCCGCTTGAAACTGGGGTGCCGTCGGTTTCCTCAGGCATGTCTTCGATGCTTCCCCTCCGGAGCGATGATTGTTTCGCGAGGTCAACAGTAGCGAACCCGACCCTGTGTAGTCGCTATTCAGGCCAGAATGGCTTCATGGCAGTGGATCTGAACGCTTACTTCGACCGCATCGGTTACGACGGCGCCACCGCGCCGACCCTGGATGTGCTGCAGGCCCTGGTGACCGCGCACACCCGCACCATTCCGTTCGAGAACCTCGACCCCTTCATGGGCGTCCCGGTCGACGATCTGAGCGTGGAGGCGTTGACCGACAAGCTGGTTCGCCGCCGCCGCGGCGGATACTGCTACGAGCAGAACGGCTTGATGGGTTATGTGTTGGCAGAACTCGGTTTTCAGGTTCGCCGGTTCGGGGGCCGCGTGGTCTGGATGAATCCGCCGGGCGCGCCGGTTCCCGCCCAGACGCACACCCTGCTGGCGGTGACCTTCCCCGACTCCGACGGGCCGTATCTGGTCGACGTGGGTTTCGGCGGACAGACGCCCACCTCGCCACTGCGCCTGGCGATCGGGGGCGTGCAGCAGACGACGCATGAGCCGTACCGGCTGGACGATCGCGGCGACGGGTTGGTCTTGCAGGCCCAGGTCCGTGACCAGTGGCAGCCGCTGTATGAGTTCACCACGTTGACCCGCCCGCAGATCGATCTGACGGTGGGAAGTTGGTACGTCTCGACGCACCCGTCGTCGCATTTCGTGACCGGTCTGATGGTGGCCGCGGTCACCGACGACGCCCGGCTGAACCTGGCCGGACGCGTCCTGACGGTTCACCGCGCCGACGGCAGCGAGAAGATAGTGCTGGACGACGCGGCCACCGTGGTGAGCACCCTGCGCGAGCGGTTCGGCATCGATGTGCCGGACCCCGCCGGGCTCGAGGGCCGGGTGGCCGCCCTACTGGCTCGGCAGCCAGGATCCGAGTCGGTCTAAGGCCGCCTCGATATCGCTCGTCGGTCCGGCGAACGACAGCCGAACGTAGGAGCTGCCCCGTGCCGGATCGAAATCGATGCCCGGCGCGATCGCAACGCCGGTCTCGTCCAGCAGCTTTGAGCAGAACGTCAATGAGTCGGTGGTGAAGTCGGAGACGTCGGCGTAGACGTAGAACGCGCCGTCGGTGGGTGCCAGCCGCTCGACACCGATTCGGCGCAATCCGTCCAGCAGCATCGAACGGTTGACGGAGTAGTGCTGCAGGTTGGCGTCGGCCTCGGCGGTCGACTCGGGGCTGAACGCCGACACCGCGGCGATCTGCGACAGCACCGGTGGACAGATCGTGAAATTACCGGTGAGGCAATCCACCGCGCGGCGCAGTTCGGTGGGCACCACCAGCCAGCCGAGCCGCCACCCCGTCATCGCGAAATACTTGGAAAAACTGTTGACGATCACCGCATTTCGCGATGTCTGCCAGGCGCAGCTGGTCTGCGGCGCACCCTGGTAAACCAGGCCGTGGTAGACCTCATCGCTGATCAGCCGCAACCCGGACTCGTCACACCACGAGGCGATCGCGGCCAACTCTTCCGGCGGGATGACGGTGCCGGTGGGATTGGCCGGACTTGCGACGATGACACCCTGGACCGGGGGATCCAGTTCGGCGAGCAGCTGCGCGGTGGGCTGGAACCGGGTTTCCGGCCCACAGGGGATTTCCACCACCTCACATCCCAACGCCGACAGGATGTTTCGGTAACACGGGTAACCGGGACTGGCCATTGCCACCCGGTCGCCGACGTCGAAACAGGCTAGGAACGCGAGTAGGAACCCGCCCGAGGAGCCCGTGGTGACCACCACCGCATCGGGCTCCACGGAGATGCCGTGCTGGCGCTGGTAGTCCGCGGCGATCGCCGCACGCAGCTCCGGGATGCCGAGTGCCACCGTGTAGCCCAACTGGTTGAGGTGCAGTGCGGCCGCGGCGGCGGCGCGCACCGGTTCCGGGGCGCCCACGCTCGGCTGACCGGCGGACAGGTTCACCAGGTCGCCGTGGGTGCGCTGACGCTCGGCCGCCGCCAGCCACACGTCCATGACGTAGAACGGTGGAATGCCGGCACGCCGGGCGACACGCTCGCTCATTGTGTCGAGATTACTTCGGATTCCAGTCTGTTCAGTAGCTGGCGGGGCGAATCAAGCAACTGGGCACTGCCGTGCGCCCGTTTGAAATACAGATGCATGTCGTGCTCCCAGGTGATCGCGATGCCACCGTGCAACTGGATACCCTCGGCCGTAACGAGATTCAGCGCTTCGGTAGCCGCCAGCCGCGCGGTCGCGGCGATGGCGGGACCCGGTGCGGCGCAGGCTTCGTCGACGACGGCGCGGGCCGCTGAGACCACGACGTAGAGGTCGGCCATCCGGTGCTTGAGCGCCTGGAAGCTGCCGATGGGACGGCCGAATTGCACGCGGCTCTTGGCGTACTCGACGGTGAGGTCCAGGCAGCGCTCCGCGGCGCCGATCTGTTCGGCGGCCAACAGGATTGCCGCGATGTCGGCCAGCCCCGGATCCTGGGGGGGCGGGCCCAGCGGCTTGGTGTCTTCGGGCTCGAGTTTGGCCAGCCTGCGGGTGAGATCCATCGTCGTCATGGGTTGAGCGCTGAACCGGGTCCATCGGGTGAGCTGACCGTCGGCGGCGGCGACCACGACGTCGGCGATGTCGCCGTTGACCACGTAATCAGGGTCCAGCACCAGGGCCCCGATGGAACTGCCCTCGGCCAGAGCGGCCAGCGCGTCCGCGTCGGGTTCGGTGCCGGCGAGCAATGCCAGTTCGGCGAGCGTGGTGCCCAGCAGGGGAGAGGGCACCAATGCGCGTCCGAGTTCCTGCAAAACGGTTGCGGCATCGGCCAGTTCACCCCCGGCCCCGCCCAATTCCTCGGGGACCACCAGCGCCGCCGCGCCGACCTGCTCGCACAACAGTTGCCACAGTGACTCGTCGTATCCGCGCTCGGACTCGATCGCGGCGCGCACCGCTGCCGGTCCGGCGTGCTTGGCCACCAGAGCTGCCACGGTTTCGCGCAGCATCTCCCGTTCGTCGGAGGTGGTCATGTCAGCGCCTCCAATACTCGACGTCGGTGCGATTCCGTTGTGCCCCAGGCGGATCGCAGTGCCTGCACCCGCAGCAGCAACAGCGACAGATCGTGCTCCTGGGTGAAGCCGATGGCGCCGTGGGTCTGCAGTGCCGAGCGCGCCGCCAGCAGTGCGGCCTCACCCGCGGCGACCTTGGCCGCACTGACATCGCGCGGTTGCAGTGTCACGGCGGCGCCGTACACCAGCGGCCGGGCCAGTTCGATCGCGATGTGGACGTCGGCAAGCTTGTGCTTGATCGCCTGGTACGAGCCGATCACCCGGCCGAACTGCGTGCGTTGTTTCGCGTAGTCGACGCTGCCGGACAGCAGTGCCCCGGCCGCGCCGATCAGTTGGGCCGCGGTGGCCAAGGCGCCGAATTCGTAGGCTTTTTCGGTATCCGCTGACCACGAGTCGCCGGTGGCGCTGACGTCGTAGAGGTGGCGACCGGGGTCGACGGAGTCGTGACGGTCGCCGGATGTCCCTTCGGTCACGCTGCCCTCGCCGGCCAGCAGCACCAGTCCGGCGCTGTCCGCATCGACGGCGCGCGGCACGTCCGGCGGCAGCGCGACGGTGGCAATCAGTTCACCGGACGCCAGGTCGGCGCTCCGTTGATCATCTGCGAGCAGAATCGGGGCCACGGCAATGGATTCGGTGACCGGGCCCGGCACACACCAGTGCCCGAGTCGCTCCATCGCGACGACCAGATCGACCGGGGAGGCGTCGATACCGTCGTAGGTCTCCGGAACGATCAGTGCGGTGACACCGAGGTTAGTTAGTTGCTCCCACACTTTGCGGCCGGGTGCGGTGTCGCCCGCGGACCAGGCGCGCACGGCGGCCGGGAGATCGGCGGCGCCCAGGGCGGCGTCGATGCTGGCCGCGAAATCGCGTTGCTGTTCGTCGATTGCGAATTCCATCAGCGCTTCTCCCGGGGTAGACCGAGCAGTCGTTCGGAGATGATGTTGCGCTGAATCTCGTTGGTGCCGGCGTAGATCGGGCCGCCGAGCGCAAACAGCAGGCCTTCGGTCCACGGTCCGGCGAGCTCGCCGTCGGCGCCACGGATATCGAGGGCGGTTTGGTGCAACTCGACGTCCAGGTCTGACCAGAACACCTTGGTGACCGAGGATTCCGCGCCTAGTTCCCCGCCGTGTGCCAGGCGGGTGACGGTTTCGAAGGTCTGCAGCCGGTAGGCCTGTGCCTTGATCCAGCCGTCGGCCACGCGGTCGGCGAACTCCGGCGGTGAGCCGCTGTCCTTCCAGAGTCGCACCAGTCGCTCGGCCGCGGCCAGGAATCGGGCCGGGCTGCGCAGCGACATGCCACGCTCGTTGCTCGAGGTGCTCATGGCGGCACGCCAGCCGTCGTTGGGAGTGCCGATGACGTCGTGGTCGGGCACGAAGACGTCGTCGAAAAAGATCTCGCCGAAGCCGGTGTCGCCACCGAGTTGGACGATGGGACGCACCGTGATGCCCTCGGCCTTCAGGTCGAACATGAAGTAGGTCAACCCGTTGTGTCGCTGGGCAGAGACGTCGGAGCGGAACAGCCCGAATCCCATGTCGGCGAACGGCGCCCGTGAACTCCAGATCTTCTGCCCATTGAGCAGCCAGCCGCCGTCGGTCCTGGTGGCGGTGGAACGCAGCGATGCCAGATCGCTGCCGGACTCCGGTTCCGACCAGGCCTGCGCCCAGATCTGTTCGCCGCTGGCCATTTTCAGCAGAATTCGGTCCAGCTGTTCTTCGGTGCCGTGCGCGAACAGCGTGGGCGCCAGCATGGAGGTGCCGTTGGCGCTGGCCCGGCCGGGCGCGCCGGCGCGGAAGTATTCCTCCTCGTAGACCACCCAGTGCAGCAGCGGCGCGTCGCGACCACCGTACTTCTGCGGCCAGTTGATCACCGACAGGCCGGCGTCGAACAGCACCTTGTCCCAAACCCGGTGCTGCGCGAAACCTTCCGCGTTGTCGTAGGACTTCGTCGGGATGTGCTCGCGATTGGTCGCGAGAAAGTCGCGCACCTCGGCCTGAAAGGCCAGCGTTTCCTCGTCGAGTTCTAGATCCATCTCGGGTCCAATCTCAGGCCCTTTCTCGCAGTTGTGGTTTGACCACCTTGCCGCCGGCATTGCGCGGCAACGCGTCGACGAACCGCACCGAACGCGGTGCCTTGAAGTTCGCCAAATGTTCACGGGTGTAGGCGATTACCGATGCCTCGTCCAGGGCGGCGCCGGGCCGGGCGACCACGAACGCTCGCCCGACCTCACCGAGTCGGGGGTCTGGCACACCGATCACCGCGGCGTCGGCGACGCCGTCCATCCGGGCCAGTACCTGTTCGATCTCGGCGGGGTAGACGTTGAACCCGCCGCAGATGTACATGTCCTTGAGTCGGTCGGTGATGCGCAGGTTGCCGGAATCGTCGACGACGCCGATGTCGCCGGTGTGCAGCCAGCCGTCGGAATCTATTGCCGCAGCGGTCGCCTCGGGATCGTCGAGATAGCCCAACATGACGTTGGGTCCGCGCAGGAGCACTTCGCCTGTTTCGCCCCCTGTTTCGGAGATGCGCAGTTCGAAGCCGGCGAACGGGCGCCCGCAGGTGGTCGCGACCGTCACCGCGTCGTCCTCGGCGCGGCACATGGTGCCCATGCCGTTGGCCTCGGTCAGCCCGTAGGCGGTCAGCACGATGTCTATGTCGAGCTCGGTTTGCATGCGCTCCACCAGCACCACCGGCACCGTGGCCGCGCCGGTGACCGCGAACCGCAGCGAACTCAGGTCGTACTCGCCGCGGGCGGGGTGATCGAGCAGGGTCTGATAGATGGTGGGCGGCCCGGGCAACACCGTGATGCGGTGGTGCTCAATGGCTTGCAGGGCCCGTAGCGGGTCGAAGGTCAGGTGCGGAATCAGCGTCGCACCGGTCTGCAGGCAGGCCAGGATGCCGGCCTTGTAGCCGAAGTTGTGGAAGAACGGGTTGATGCAGAGGTAGCGGTCGGCGCTGGTTATCTTGCCGTTGGCGGCCCAGGACGCCGACGCCGCCAGCGACTGCCGGTGCGCGCACAACACGCCTTTGCTGCGGCCGGTGGTGCCGGAGGTGAACAAGATGTCGCTGACGTCGTCGGGGTCGACCGCGGATGCGCGGGCGTCGACGGCGTCGAGGTCGGTACCGCGGGCCATGAACTCGTCCCAGGTTCCGTCGTCCGCGTCGATCGGGATCCGCACGATGTGCCGCAGTGCCGGCAGCGCCTCGCGGTCCAGGTCTGCGACCCGGTCGGCGCCGAGGAACACACCCGCCGCGAACAGCACCGGCGCCCCGGTGCGCGCGATGATGTCGGATGCCTCGGTGGCGGTGTAACGCGTGTTCAGCGGCACCATAGCCGCGCCGGCGTGATGGATGGCCAGGCACGCCACCACCCAGTGCCAGGTGTTGGGCGACCAGATTGCCACCCGGTCCTTCGGTTGCACGCCGAGGGCGATCAGCGCGGCCGCCGCCCGGCGCACCTCGTCACGCAGCGCGGCGGCGGTGAAGCTGCGGTCGTCGGTGATCAGCGCGTCGTGGTCAGGGAGTTCGCGCGCGAAACGATCCAGCGCCGCGGGAATTGTGCGGGGATCGACGGACACCGCAGACGCTCCTTCTCAACCGGCCGCAGGCGGGCTGACCTCGCCGGGCTAACAAAGCAAGTGCTTGGTAGGTTAGCCTACAGGTTATGCAGGACGTCGAAGAGTTCCGGGCGGAGGTCCGCCAATGGCTGGCCGACAATCTGGTCGGTGAGTTCGCGGCTTTGAAGGGTCTCGGTGGGCCGGGACGGGAGCACGAGGCGTTCGAAGAGCGCCGGGCGTGGAATCAGCATCTGGCGAAGGCGGGGCTCACCTGCCTGGGCTGGCCGGTCGAGCATGGCGGCCGCGGGCTTTCGACGGCACACCGGGTCGCGTTCTACGAGGAGTACGCCCTTGCCGACGCCCCGGACAAGGTCAACCACTTCGGTGAAGAGTTGCTCGGTCCGACGCTGATCGCGTACGGGACTCCGGAGCAGCAACAGCGCTTCCTGCCGCGGATCCTCGACGTGACCGAGCTGTGGTGCCAGGGCTATTCCGAACCCGGCGCCGGCAGCGACCTGGCCAACGTCTCGACCACCGCCGAACTCGACGGCGACCAGTGGGTGATCAACGGCCAGAAGGTATGGACGTCGCTGGCTCACCTGTCCCAGTGGTGCTTTGTCGTCGCGCGCACCGAGAAGGGCTCCAAGCGGCACGCGGGGTTGTCGTATCTTCTTGTGCCACTGGATCAACCCGGTGTCCAGGTGCGCCCGATCATCCAGATCACCGGCACGGCCGAGTTCAACGAGGTGTTCTTCGACGACGCCCGCACCGACGCGTCGATGGTGGTCGGTCAGCCCGGTGACGGATGGCGGGTCGCGATGGGGACGCTGACCTTCGAGCGCGGCGTCTCGACGCTGGGACAGCAGATCGTCTACGCCCGTGAACTTTCCAACCTGGCCCAGCTCGCCCAGCGCACCGGCGCGACCGACGACCCGTTCATCCGTGAGCGACTGACGCGGGCCTGGACGGGGTTGCGGGCCATGCGTTCCTACGCGCTGGCGACCATGGACGTCGAGCGACCCGGTCAGGACAATGTGTCGAAGTTGTTGTGGGCCAACTGGCATCGCTCGCTGGGTGAGTTGGCCATGGACGTGATCGGCAAGCCGGGACTGGCGCTGGCCGACGGCGAGTTCGACGAATGGCAGCGGCTGTACCTGTTCACCCGCGCCGACACCATCTACGGCGGGTCCAACGAGATTCAGCGCAACATCATCGCCGAGCGGGTGCTCGGTCTGCCCAGGGAGGTCAAAGGGTGAGTTTGTCCGAAGTACCGGAAGAGATTGCCGGACACGGGCTTCTGCAGGGCAAGGTGGTGGTGGTGACCGCGGCCGCCGGCACCGGCATCGGCTCGGCCACTGCGCGCCGTGCGCTGGCGGAAGGCGCCGACGTGCTGATCTCCGATCACCACGAGCGCAGGCTGGGCGAGACCGCTTCGGAGCTGGCGGGTCTGGGCCTGGGCCGGGTGGAGCACGTGGTGTGCGATGTGACGTCCACGGCGCAGGTCGACGCGCTGATTTCGTCGTGCACTGCCCGGCTCGGACGGCTCGACGTCCTGGTCAACAACGCCGGGCTGGGAGGTCAGACGCCGGTGGCGGACATGACCGACGAGGAATGGGACCGCGTGCTGGACGTCTCGCTGACGTCGGTGTTCCGGGCCACCCGGGCGGCGCTGCGGTACTTCCGCGACGCGCCGCACGGCGGTGTGATCGTCAACAACGCCAGCGTGCTGGGCTGGCGCGCCCAGCACTCGCAGTCGCACTATGCGGCCGCGAAAGCCGGCGTGATGGCCTTGACCCGTTGCAGCGCAATCGAAGCCGCCGAGTACGGGGTGCGGATCAACGCGGTATCGCCCAGCCTCGCGCGGCACAAGTTCCTGGACAAGACCACTTCGGCCGAGTTGCTGGATCGGCTGGAGGCGCAGGAGGCGTTCGGACGTGCCGCCGAACCATGGGAGGTAGCCGCCACGATTGCGTTCCTGGCCAGCGACTACTCGAGTTACCTCACCGGAGAGGTGATCTCGGTATCCAACCAGCACGCGTGAGGCTGGGGGCCAACTTCCGCGCATTTTTACCTTCGGGTGCGCCTTAGACTGAAGAGGCAGCTCACACGGCGGTTCGTCTCGTCGACGCCGTCCACACCCGGGGGAATCGATGCGCAGTATCTTGGTGCCGACAGGAATCGGCCAGTGACCTACAGGCCGGATCCGCACCCGTGGGCAAACCCGCCGAATCCCGCAGACGGCAACACCCAGGCCGCCTGGCTACCTCCTGCACCGAACCCGCCCTCGTGGCCTGTTGCGCAGCCGAATGTTGCCTTCGCGCCAGGCCCGCCTCCGCAGGGCCCGCCTCCGCCAAGCCCGCCTCCGCAGGGCCCGCCTCCGCCAGGCCCGCCTCCGCAGGGCCCGCCCGCGTGGCCGGCAGGACCTCCGATGCCCGGGCAATTCGGCCCGCCGCCCGTGCCCGGGCAGCGGAACCGCAAGCCGCTCATCATCGCCTTGTCTGCGATTGCGACCGTGATACTCGTGGTCGTGGTGCTCGTCGTCGCGCTGGCCACCACCAGCGACAGCGGATCGGGTAAAGCCGGTGATGCCGTCAAGGAATACCTGGATGCGCTGGCGCGGGGAGACGCCGCCGCGGCGTTGAGTTACAGCAGCGACCAACCGGGATCCGACCAATTCCTGACGGACGACATCCTCAAGAAGCAGATTGCGCGCTGGCCGATCAGCGGAGTCAAGATCCTCAGCGACGATTCGGAGCACAGTTTGGGCTTTGCCCGCGTACACGTAGTGGCGAAGTTCGGTGAGAACACCTCAGACGTCACGATGTCGGTCAAGAAGTCCGGGAAGTCCTGGAAGCTTGAGCACGCCGCGGCAAAGATCGAACCGCTCGGCACCGTGGAAAACGATGCGCTCAAGACCTTGCTGTTCTTCGGCACTCCGGTGGGCACCGCGCCGGTGTATGTGTTCCCGGGCTATATCGACGCGTCGAGCAACAACGCGAACCTGGCGGTCAAGCAGAAGAAACCGTATCTGCTGGACGGGCTTTCGGTGACGGGCGGCTACTTCAACGACTTCGACTTCACGCTCAGCGACGCAGGGCAGTCGGCGACGATGTCGGCGATAACAGCGGCTCTGTCCGAGTGCACGAAGTCCCCGCAACTGGCGCCGCCCAATTGCCCTCAGCGGGACCGTGATTCAGACGTTGTGGACGGCACCGTCGTCTGGGGGCCGCCGGACACCAGTGGGCTCAAGCTCAGCTTCTTCGATCCCTATCACCTCGAGGCGCGTTACAGCGGCGACGTGTTGTTCCCGCTCACGGCCAAGACCAAATCGGGTGGCGACAAGGCCGGCGTCGTCCGGACCTTCATGAGCGTCAGATCCGATGTGTCGCAGGATCCGCCGCAGGTGTCCGTGCGCTGAGGTGCTATCCAGCCGCGAGTGAATGATGCTCGCCGGGCGACGACCGTGGCGAGATCTGGCTCAACCCGCAGACCGCCGTAAAGCTACAGGTTCTTCAACAACAGGGTGAGGCCGAATAGGCCAGAGGTAAGAGAACCTGTGTTGAAGGCACCGGAAGTTGTTCCGCTAACGGTGAAGGCCGGCAGTGGCGGGAAGGTGGTCGGAACGCCGGTGTTAAAGAAGCCCGACACAGCGCCGTTCGCGAGTGAACCGCCGCTGGCCTTATTCATGAAACCGGACACATTACCCGCCCCTGCGCCGCTGACTGAGTTGTTGAAGCCGGAGACATTGAGACCGGTGTTGCCGAAGCCCGAATTCGTGGCGCCGCTGTCGGTCGTGGTTCCGAACCCATTGTTTGTGTTGCCGGAATTCCAGAAACCGGTATTGAAGCTGCCTGAATTGCCATCGAAGGTGTTTGTATTGCCCGAGTTGTAAGCGCCCGTGTTGAAGCTTCCCGCGTTGCCGAAGCCGGTATTCTCGCTGCCCGAGTTGGTAAAGCCAGTGTTGAAGGAGCCCGAGTTCCCGAAGCCGAAGTTTCCTGTGCCGGTGTTGCCGATGCCGATGTTGCCCAGGCCGGAGTTGCCGATGCCGATGCCCTGAAGTTTCCCGAAGGCGGGATCGGAGGGCGCGTGGAAGCCTGAGCTGAAGAGGCCGACATTGCCGTCACCGGAGTTGAAGAAGCCGATGTTGTTGGTGCCCGAATTGAACAACCCGATGTTGCCGGTGCCGGAGTTCAGCCCCTCGAAGTGGAACGTTTGGGTCACACCGTCGTAGTACGCCCCCCCGACACCGACCAGCTTGTTGCCGGTGAGCCCGAAACCGACGTTTCCATTACCAGTGTTGCCGGCCCCTACGTTGAGGTCGCCGTGGTTGCCGATCCCGAAGTTCCCGTTACCGAAGTTGCCGAGGCCGAAGTTGGCCCCCGGGTTGGAACTGCTTGTGGTATTTCCGCGGTTTCCGAAGCCGATGTTGTCGTTGCCGAAGTTTCCGCTGCCCCAGTTGCCTCTACCCGCGCCCCCGGCAGCGAAGCCCCTGTTCCCGCTGCCGATGTTCGAGTTGCCGATGTTGCCGCCGCCGAAGTTGCCGTCACCCTTGTTGCCGTTGCCGACGTTGTTGTTGCCGGTGTTGCCGTTGCCGACGTTCAGGCCGCCACCTTTGTTGCCGATGCCGAAGTTCGGGTCCCCGGGGGCCGCCGGCGCGGCCCCGCCGGCCCCGCCCAACAGCCCTCCAATGCCGGGCAGACCTTGCAGGGTCTGCTGCCACGACGACAGCTGAGCGGCAACCGTCGATGCCCCACCGTGGTAGCCGACCATCGCGGCCACATCGGTCGCCCAGAATTCCTCGTAGGCGGCTTCTGCTGCGGCAATGAAGGGCGCGTTGAATCCGAAGACATTGGTGCGGACCGCCTGCACGAAGGCCTGCCGATTGGCCGCGATGACCTCTGGGTGAACGGTCGCGGCCTTGGCCGCCTCGAATATGCTGGCCACCGATTTCGCACCAGACGAGGCGGTGGTAGCGCGGACGGAAGCGGCCCGCAGGAAATCGGCGTACGGACGCGCTGCCCGCGCCATAGCCTGGGCCGCCGGCCCTTGCCAGGCTTGGCCGGCCAGGTTTGTGGTCACCGAGGAGAACGAGTCCGCAGCCGAGCCTAATTCTTCGGCAAGGCCCGACCAGGCTGCCGAGGCCTCGAGCATGGGCCCTGACCCAGCGCCGAGAAACATCCGCAAAGAGTTGATCTCTGGTGGAAGAACCGAAAAGTTCACCGCTTTGACCTCCATTAACCCCGTCACCCATGACGGCGCTTACCCGACGCGACAGACGATACGACGACGCTGTTCGACGTGCGTCGTTTTGCGGAAAGTTTCGTGGTTTCTCCGTGGAGTGCGGGTTTCGGTATTGCGCGAAGCAAACAGCATGCCCAGATAGCCCGCGACAGTGCTGCGTTGGATGAATTCATGTCAGACGACATCCTCAAATAGCAGATCGCGCGCTGGCCTATCAGCGGGGTCCGGATCCCGGCGACGACTCAGAACAAATTATCGGCTTTGCCCTTGTAGATTTCATGGCGAAAATCAGCGACGTGAAACCGCTCGGCTCGGCGAAAACAATGCGCTCAGGCCTTCGCTTTTCTTCGGCCGCCCTGTGCGCACCCGCGCCGGTTTGTGTGCTTCCGCGTTATCTCGACGAATTGAGCAACAACACGAACTTTGCGGTGAAGCAGAAGCAACCGCATTTGATCGAGGACTCTCGGCGTGGGGCGTAATTCAACGACTTCGACGTCACGCTCAGTGATTCCCGCAGCCGGCGACGATGTCAGCGATCACGGCGGCGCTGCCCGCCTCGTGAAGTCCACCAATCGGCCTCGCCTAATTGCCCTGAGCGCTTCGCCTCGCTTCGCTTCGCCTCGCCTCGCCTCGCCTCGCCGAGCGTGAACCTCACGACAGCCAATTGGCGTGTCGCGTCGTGGATTTCACAGTCGGCAGGTCTGGATGGCTAGCCCAGCAGCCGGCCGAGGCTGAAGATTCCGGACAGGTTGGCACCGAAGTTGAGCAGGCCGGAGTTGAAGCCGCTGAAGACGCCGTCCAGCGGATCGGGGCTCGCGGGGGTGGGCAGGCCGAAGTTGAAGAAGCCCGAGCCGCGACCGTTGACCTCCGGCGAACCGCTGGCGCTGTTCCCGATGCCGGACAGGAAACCGCTTCCGGGACCGCTGGCGGAGTTGAAGAATCCCGACGTGCCCTCGCCTGCGTTGAAGAAGCCGGAGCCGGTGGCGCCGCTGTCGGTGGTCGCGCCGAAACCGGTGTTCTCGCCACCGGCGTTCCAGAGCCCGGTATTCGAGTCACCCGAGTTTCCGGTTCCGGTATTGGCCAAGCCCGAGTTGTCCCACCCTGTGTTCCAGCTGCCCGCGTTCCCGAAGCCGGTGTTGACGCTGCCACCGTTCGCGAACCCGGTGTTCACGCTGCCTCCGTTGCCGAACCCGGTGTTGCCCTGCGCCGCATTGAACAGCCCGAGGTTGCCGGCGCCGGAATTGCCCAGGCCCAGGTTGTTGAGGCTGCCGGGCGCAAAAGGGTTTGAGCCGGAACTGAAGAGGCCGAGGTTGCCGTCGCCGGAGTTGAAGAAGCCGATATTGTTGGTGCCGGAGTTGAACAGGCCGATGTTGCCACTGCCGGAATTCAGTCCACTGAAGACGAACTGTCCGGTGGAGCGGTCGAGGTAGGCGTTGCCGAAGCCGAGCAGGTTGTCGCCGGTGAGGCCGAAACCGATGTTGTTGTTGCCGGTGTTGCCGCCACCCAGGTTTCGGTCCCCGCTGTTGCCCAGGCCGAAGTTGCGGTTGCCGCTGTTGCCGAAGCCGATGTTGTTGTCGCCATCGCCGGCGAAGCGAAACCCGTTGCCCAGGCCGCTGTTTCCAAAGCCGATGTTGTTCTGGCCGAAGTTACCGCCGCCGATGTTGCCATCGCCGACGTTGCCGCTGCCGATGTTCTTGCTGCCGTTGTTTCCGCCGCCCAGGTTGGAGCTGCCGAGGTTGCCGTTGCCGACATTGCCACCCCCGACATTGCCGCCGCCGAGGTTCGCGTTGCCGATATTGCCGAGGCCCAGATTCGGCAGCGTGTTGATAAGTTGTTGCAGCCCAGCCGGAATCGGGATCAGATCGACGACCGCTGCCGACGCGCCGGTGTGGTAGCCGGTCATCGCCGAGACGTCGGCGGCCCACATCTCCTCGTAAATGCTTTCGGCAGCCGCGATCGCCGGCGCGTTGAGCCCCAGGAAATTCGAGCGCACCAGTTGCACGAACGCATTCCGATTGGCCTCCACTGCGAGCGGGTGGATCGTGGCCGCTCGGGCCGTCTCGAAAGTGCTTGCCACAGCTTTGGCTTGGCTGGAGGCAAGCAGCGCCTTCGCCGACGCGGCATCGAGAAACCCGGCGTACGGTGCCGCGGCCGCACTCATGGCTGCGGCAGCCGGGCCTTGCCACGCCTGACCGGCCAGTCCGGAGGTGACCGCTGAAAAAGACTCGGCGGCCGTCGCCAACTCATCGGCCAGACCGGCCCACGCGGTCGCTGCTTCGAGCATCGGGGCCGAGCCGGCACCGATGAACATCCGCAACGAATTGACCTCAGGCGGCAGCACCGCAAAGTTCGACACACGTCCCCCAGATTGATTCGCGGCGGCCCCCCATGACCGCTGTCGCGCAAGCTCCCCCAGACACTACGGTGACTGTGGCTATGCCACATGGCATTTCAGAAAACTTTTGTTTGGCTAATTAATTGGCGCAGGTGGCAAGGGGTTGGCGAGACTGCTCAGGGCGGTGGAACGCAGACTCCCAGTGCTCCCAGTGCTGTCGACAAGTCCAGGTTCGTCAACAGATGCTCTTGCAGCGATGCTGCGGCAGGCATGCGCCGATCATGGCCGGGCCGTCAGCTAGGTGACCCGCGATTTTGTCTGTGGGGATAGCGCTAGCGCAAATTGACGCAGCGATGGTCCGACCAACACTGTCGGTCGGACCATCGCCGTGGCACGCGAAGTTGCAGTCCTCGGCTCGCGACGACGTCGCTTACCCGAACGGGGAAGTCGAGTCAGAGCCCGCGAACTGTCTAGCTGTCGAGTGCCTTCTGGAGGTTGAACACGGCCGAGAAGAAGGTGTTGGCGTTCAACAAGCCTGAGCCAACACCGGCCAAGACTCCGGACGGGAAGCCCTGAACCGCAGCCGTAACGCCCTGGTTGAAGAAGCCCGACATCAAACCGTTCAAGATAATGCCAGCCGCGGGGTTGTTGGCGCCGCTGGCGCTGTTGAAGAAGCCCGACAGTCCGCCGGCGACAGATACCCCCGCCGGGTTGGTGGCGCCGACGGCCGTGTTGTTGAAGCCCGAGATATTGCCGTTCACACCCAGCGGTGGTAACGCCCCGACCGCTCCGCTCGCCGAGTTGTTGAAGCCTGAGACATTGTTGCCGACGGTATTGAACCCGGAGTGCGTAAGGCCGGAGTCGGTGCTGATATTGAAGCCCGTATTCACATTGCCCGAGTTGAAGAGGCCGGTGTTGACGTTGCCGGCGTTGAAGAAACCGGTATTCAGGTTGCCGGCATTCCCAAAGCCAGTGTTGCCAAACCCGGAGTTCCCGAAGCCCGTATTTCCTGGTTGTGGGTTTGTCGGGCCGAGCAAGCTGTTGAGGATGCTGCCGCCGGAATTGCCGCCGCCGGTGTTCAAGTCGCCCGAGTTCCCGAAGCCGGTGTTCAACGTACCGGAGTCCCCAAAGCCGAAGTTTCCGCTGCCGGTGTTACCGATGCCAATGTTGCCGAAGCCGGAGTTTCCAATGCCGAGGCCCTGGAGCTTGCCGAAGTCGGGATTGAGAGAACCACCCGCGTGGGCGCCCGAGCCGAAGATGCCGAGGTTTCCGTCACCGGAGTTGAAGAAGCCGATGTTGCCGTGGCCCGAGTTCCCGAAGCCGATGTTGCCGTTGGCGAATGGGTTGTCGAAGTGGAACGCGCCGGCAACCGTGTCGTAGTACGCACCGCCGACACCGACCAATTTATTGCCGGTGAGTCCGAAGCCGATGTTGTTATCACCGGTGTTGCCACCGCCAATGTTGTTGTTGCCGGTGTTGCCCGCTCCGAAGTTGCCATTGCCGGCGTTACCGAAGCCCACGCTGCCGCGTGTGCTAGTCGTGCCGCCGGCATTTCCGAAGCCGACATTGTTGACGCCGTTGTTTCCTAGGCCGAAGTTGTTGGTGCCTTTGTTTCCGAGGCCGATGTTGCTGGTGCCGGTGTTGCCGCTGCCGAAGTTGCCGCTGCCGCTGTTGCCGTTACCGATGTTGCCGCCACCGGTGCCGCTGTTGTTGCCGCTACCGATATTGCCGCCACCCTTGTTGCCGAGGCCCAGGTTGGGGTCGCCGGGGGCGGCCGTCGCGGCTGCGGCAGGTGCGCCGCCGAGAAGCTGCCCGAGACCCGGCAGGTTCTGAACGGTCTGAGCCCATGACGACAGCTGCGCCGCAACCGTCGATGCTCCACCGTGGTAGCCGACCATGGCGGCTACGTCGGTCGCCCAGAATTCCTCGTAGGCAGCCTCAGCGGCGGCGATGAACGGCGCGTTGAATCCGAAGATATTGGTGCGGACGGCCTGCACGAAGGCTTGCCGATTGGCCGCGATGACCTCCGGATGAACGGTCGCGGCCTTGGCCGCCTCGAATATGCTGGCCACCGATTTCGCACCAGACGAGGCGGTCGTAGCGCGGACGGACGCGGCCCGCAGGAAGTCGGCGTACGGACGCGCTGCCCGCGCCATTGCCTGGGCCGCCGGCCCCTGCCAGGCTTGCCCGGCCAGGTTCGTGGTCACCGAGGAGAAAGAGTCTGCAGCCGAGCCCAATTCTTCGGCTAGGCCCGACCAGGCCGCAGAGGCCTCGAGCATGGGCGCTGACCCAGCGCCGAGAAACATCCGCAAAGAGTTGATCTCTGGGGGAAGAACCGAAAAGTTCACCGCGCTGACCTCCATTAACCCCGCCATGTGTGACGGCGCCTTACCCGACGCGACAGACGATACGACGCCTCTGTTGAACATGTGTCGTTTTTGCTGAAAGTTTTGCGATTTCTCTGGGAGTGCGCGTTCCGCGAGTTCAGGCGCTGTCCTGCAGTTGGCCGGCGGATCGCAAAGCGCCAGCTCGGGAGGGGGACGGCGCCAAATGAATTCAAAGCCTCTGCAGCAGTTGGGTGAGGCTGAAGCGGTCGCCAGTGTTGTTAATGCCCGAATTGGTGGTGCCCCTCTTCGTGAGGCATACCTGGTGTTGACGTCATCCGAGTTTCACAAGTCTGTATTGACCTAACCGGTGTCCCGCGGCGCGTGTCCAGCTGCCCGAGTTCCCGCCGCCCGTTAATGACCTGGCTTGTGTTGCGACCCCGGTATTGTCCGCACCTGCGTTATCGAATTCGCTGTTCCCGATGCCGACGTCCATTCGCGGGCGACCACCATTGGCCGAGCAAGCGCTTGGTTGATACCCTGATCACGTGGAGCGTGTGGCCGGTCAGGCTAATAGTCGTCGAGACGAGTTATTGGGACTCGCCGCGGTGATGTTCGCCGAACGCGGCTTACGCGCAACGACCGTGCGCGACATCGCCGACGGTGCCGGCATCCTGTCTGGCAGTCTCTACCACCACTTCGCTTCCAAAGAGGAGATGGTCGACGAGTTGCTGCGCGAGTTCCTGGACTGGCTGTTCGCGCGCTACCGGGAGATCGTCGACAGCGAACCGAACCCCCTCGAGCGACTCAAGGGCCTCTTCATGGCGTCGTTCGAGGCCATCGAGCACCGGCACGCCCAAGTCGTCATCTATCAGGATGAGGCCCAACGACTCTCGACGCAGGCCCGATTCTCCTACATCGACGAACGCAACAAGCAGCAGCGCAGGATGTGGCACGACCTGCTGAACCAGGGCGTCGAGGAGGGTTACTTCCAGCCCGACTTGGACGTCGACCTGGTGTATCGCTTCATCCGTGACACCACGTGGGTTTCGGTGCGCTGGTATCAACCCGGCGGACCGCTTACCGCACAGCAGGTCGGTCAGAAATATCTCGCCATTGTTCTTGGCGGAATCGCGAAAGAAGGAGTCTGAACATGGCTGGGTTTTCCGAGGCGTACGTCATTGACGCCGTGCGTACCGCGGTTGGCAAGCGTGGCGGCGGGTTGGCCGGAATTCATCCGGTCGACCTCGGCGCCCTCGGGTGGCGCGGACTGCTGGACCGGGTGGACGTGGACCCGGCGGCTGTCGACGATGTGATAGCCGGGTGCGTCGACGCGATCGGCGGGCAGGCCGGCAACATCGCCCGCCTGTCCTGGCTGGCCGCCGGTTATCCGGAAGAGGTGCCGGGTGTCACCGTCGACCGGCAATGCGGGTCCAGTCAGCAGGCCATTTCCTTTGGCGCGCAAGCGGTCATGTCGGGTACCGCGGATCTGATCGTGGCGGGCGGCATGCAGAACATGAGCCAGATCCCGATCTCGTCGGCGATGACCGTCGGCGAACAGTTCGGATTTACCTCTCCCACAAACGAATCCAAGCAGTGGCTACACCGGTACGGCGACCAGGAGATCTCCCAGTTCCGCGGCTCGGAGCTGATTGCCGAGAAGTGGAACCTGTCGCGTGAGGAGATGGAGCAGTACTCGCTGACCAGCCACGAGCGGGCGTTCGCGGCGATCCGGGGCGGCAACTTCGACAACGAGATCCTCAGCGTCGAAACCGAAACCGGCCCGTTCCGGGTGGACGAAGGCCCGCGGGAGTCGTCGCTGGAGAAGATGGCCGGATTGAAGACGCTGGTCGAGGGCGGCCGGTTGACCGCGGCGATGGCTAGCCAGATTTCTGACGGCGCCTCCGCGGTGTTGCTCGCGTCCGAGCAGGGCGTCAAAGACCACGGTCTGACGCCGCGCGCCCGCATCCACCACATCAGTACCCGCGGCGCCGATCCGGTGTTCATGCTGACCGGGCCCATCCCGGCTACCCGGTACGCGCTGGAGAAGACGGGACTGTCCATCGACGACATCGACACCGTCGAGATCAACGAGGCATTTGCGCCGGTCGTGATGGCCTGGCTCAAGGAGATCAAGGCCGACCCGGAGAAGGTCAATCCCAACGGCGGCGCGATCGCACTCGGGCACCCGCTGGGCGCCACTGGCGCGAAGTTGTTCACCACCATGCTGAATACCTTGGAGCGCATCGGCGGTCGTTACGGGCTGCAGACGATGTGTGAGGGCGGCGGCACCGCGAACGTGACCATCATCGAGCGGCTCTAGTTCTGCTCTTGGTCCGCCGAGCGTGACTCTCCCGACGCGTCGTCGGCGTGTCCCGTCGTGCGATTCACTCTCGGCGGGGGTGGGGATGGCGGACGGCAGCACTCGCGCTGAGGTGACAGCATCCGCGGATGGACTGGCCGTTTCTCGGCGTCGAAGCACTGGCCGCGGGGGCCATTCCCGAGCGTGTCATGCGGATGCTCTACGAGCCCATCTATCCAGGGGTATACGGCCCCGCCGGTATTGAGCTGACGGCAGATCAGCGGGCGCGGGCCGCATGGTTGTGGTCACGGCGGCGCGGGGTGGTTGCCGGCAACTCGGCCGCAGCTCTGCTCGGCGTTAAGTGGGTCAGCCCGTCACTGGATGCCGAGTTGGTGAGTAGCAACCGAAAACCTCCGGCGCGCATCGTCGTTCACGCCGATACCTTGTTGCCACACGAAGTGCTGACCGTCGACGGGATCGCGGTGACCACCCCGGCGCGCACGGCTTTCGACATCGGCCGGCGGACCGCTGATCGGTTACGCGCCGTACAGCGCCTCGACGCTCTGGTAAATGCGACCGATCTCAAGTTCGCTGATGTCGAGGCCGTCGTTGCCGGACATCGCGGCGCGCGCGGGTTGGTCCGGCTTCGCCGGATATTGCCGTTGGTCGACGGAGGCGCCGAATCACCGCAGGAGACGCGGACCCGATTGGCGTTGATCGACGCGGGGTTACCGAAACCACAGACGCAGATCCGGGTGCATGGCGACTGCGGGGACTTCGTGGCTCGAATCGACATGGGCTACAAGGAGTTGCGCGTCGGCATCGAATACGACGGCCCCCAGCACTGGACGGATTCGGAGCAACGGGACCGCGATATCGACCGGTACTCCGCGCTGCGGGACCTGCGGTGGACGATCGTCAGGGTGAGCAACGACCTGCTCCGCTACCGGGAGGCGACGTTCATCGCTCGGGTCGTCGCGGCAATGGAGGCTGCCGGATGGCGCTGGTGACCCCGCGAGTGTGAACCTCACGACGCTGAATCGGCGTGTCGCGTAGTGAGATTCACGCTCGGCGGGAAAGAGAAGCGCCGTCAGGCGTCGTAGTCGACCGAGACGAACGGCGTCGTCGGGTGCGACTGACAGGTCAGGATGTAACCCGCGTCCAGTTCGGCCTGCCCCAGCGCGAAGTTGTGGTCCATCTCGACGTCGCCTTCGATGAGCTTCGCCCGGCAAGTGCCACACGCGCCGCCCATACAGGCGTACGGCGCATCGTCGCGAACCTGCAGAGCGCCCTCGAGGATGGAGTCGCCTGGGGTCAGGTCGTAGGTCCACTGCTTGCCGGACAACTTGAACGTCACCGTCGCGCTTTCGTAGGAATGCTCTGCGGCAGAACCGGTTTCGAAACCGTGGAAGAGCTCCAGGTGGATGCGCTCCGAGTCCACGCGGTGCTCCAGCAGCGACTCGCGCACCGCGGTCGTCATCTCCATCGGGCCGCAGATGAACCACTCATCGACATGGTCCGGCTGCAGGTCGCCGGTCAGCCACAGGTTGAGTTTGTCGCGGTCGATCCGGCCGCGCAGTTCCGGAGCGTGCAACGACTCGCCCGACAGCACGTGCAGGACTTCCAGCCGGTCGGCGTAGCGCGACTCCAACCGGTCGAGCTCAGCGCGGAACATCGTCGACTCCCTGGTGCGGTTGCCGTAGATGAGCGTGAACCGGCTCTCCGTTTCGATCTCCAAGGTCGTCGCCAGGATCGACAGCACCGGCGTGATGCCGCTACCGGCCACCAGGCCGACGTAGTGCTTGCGGTTCAGCGGATGCAGCGGCGTGCCGAACCGACCCGTCGGGGTCATCAGCTCGAGCACGTCACCGGCCTGCAGCTGCTCGGCCACATACGTCGAAAAAGCGCCGCCCGGAATGTGTTTGACGGCAATGCGCAACTGCGCGCGCGTCGCCGGGGCGCAGATCGAGTAGTTGCGACGCACACCTTCGCCGCTCACTACGGTGACGTGCTGGCCTGGTTCGAACCGGAACGCGTCCTGCAGGTCCTCGGGGACGGCGAAGGTGACCAGGGTGCTGTCGGCGGTGATGGGGTCCACGGACGCGACCGGGATGCGGTGCAGCACGGCATGCGGCGAACTGGATCGGGCCGGCATCCGCACCGGCAACAGCTTGGACAGCCGGCCGTTGAGATCCTTCCATTCCCGATACTCGTCGGGATTCAGCTGCTGCCCAAAAACGGTGTTGATGGCGGCGTTGCGCTCCAGGTAGGCCTCTTCGTTGCGTTTCCACGTCCGTAGGTATCGGTAGAACGGCACCGACGGGTGCAGGTGGTGCACCAGGTGGTAGTTCTGCGACAGCAGCACCGGGGTGAACAGCCATTCGGCGCCGACACGATTGCGGGTGGCGCGGTAGCGGTTGGTGCGCTGGGTGTCTTCCAGGCCGTGATGGGGCAGCCAGTCGAACCACCACGCCAGGATTGTCAGGCCGATGCGCTGCGGGATCAGGAAGACGACGAGCAGGATCCAGAAATTTCCGGTGACGATGGCCACGACCAGGCCGGTGAGCGACAGCGCCATCATCACCATGGTCTCGCCGACCTCGAGCACCGGCCGGCTGCGAGCACGCGGCAGGTAGTACCGCAGGTAGAAGTACTCCACCAGCGACCAGCGCAGCGGCAACTGCCACCACTTTCCGTGTGAAGCGAAGGTGTCCGGGTCCTGGTCGTCGTCGTTAGAGTGCCGGTGATGCTGGATGTGGATGTAGCCGAACGACGGGAACGCGACCACCGGGCCGACGAAGAGCCAGGCCAGCCGCCCCATCAGCCCGTTAACCCAACGCACGGAGCTGATCGAGTAATGCGACGCGTCGTGCACGACGGTGAACATCACGAACGTCACCGCGGCGTTCACCGGAATGGTCACCCACCACGGTGACCAGCCATTGATATAGCCGACCGTGCAGGTAACGAAGGCGGTCAGCGACGCGAGAAAGATCCCGATGGTGGGCAGCGCAAGCTTGGGTACCGCTTCACCCGGATCGGGCAGCGCATGCTGCGCGGCGGACCCGGAGGTTGCGGGTGCCTGCTCGACGGTCGACATAGCTGGAAGAGCTTAGTCGACACGCGTCAACTACTCCACTAGCTTCGCCGCGGCCTGCAGGTGCTCGATCGCCTCGGCCACCACCGACTCGATCAGCTCGGCGCATGAGGGCAGATCGTCGAGAATGCCGGCCACCTGACCCGACGCGAGCACGCCGGCATCGGTGTTGCCCTCGACCAGCCCGGCCTTGAGCAGCATCGGGGTATTGGCCGCCATCACCACCTGCGACCAGGTGAGCTCCTTGCCGTGCCGCATGGCCAGGCCGTCCTGGATCATCGACCGCCAGCTCATCTGCGACATCTGCTTGAACTTGGCGGCGTTGCGTACCGCCGCGGTGAAACCCCTTGCCCGCGAGCCGCTTTCCAGCTTCTCCACCAGACCGGTGCGCAGCACCCGGTGCGGCATGCCGTCGACGCGGGTGGTCACCACCGTGCCGTCCAAGGCCGACTCCAGGTACCGCCGCTTGACCGCCTCGGGGACCGTCGAATCCGAGGTGAGCAGGAAGCGCGTCCCCATGGCAACCCCGGCGGCGCCGTAGGACAACGCCGCGGCCAGTCCGCGTCCGTCGAAGAAGCCGCCGGCGGCGATCACCGGGATGCCGGTCCCCTTGACCGCGTCCAGGACCGACGGCAGCAGCAGCGTGGTGGCGACCGGGCCGGTGTGCCCACCGCCTTCGCCGCCCTGCACGATCATCGCGTCGGCACCCCAGCCGGCGACCTTGCGGGCGTGCTTGGCCGCCCCGATCGACGGAACGACCACCGCACCGGCCTCTTTGAGCCGCGCGATCAGTTCGGGCTTGGGTGCCAGCGCGAACGATGCCACCTTGACGCCCTCGCGGATCATCAGCTCGACCCGATCGCCGGCATCGGCGGCGTCGGCGCGGATGTTGACGCCGAACGGCTTGTCGGTGGCAGCCTTGACCTTGCCTATGGCGGTGGCCAACTCGTCCAGCGTCATGGTGGCCGAGGCTAAAATGCCCAACCCGCCGGCATTGGCCGTGGCCGACACGAGTCGCGCGCCGGCTACCCAACCCATCCCGGTCTGCACCACCGGATGCTCGATGCCGACCAGCTCGGTCAGCGGAGTTTTGAGCCGCACTACCGGATCTCTCTGTCGCGCAACGCCTTCGGGTCGATGACCTCACGGATCAGGCGCAGCTCGTCGTCGGTCGGTTGTCGCGTTTCGGCGGCCTCGTCGAGGCCGTGCACGTCGAACGAGGTGGCTTCGCGGACGTCGTCGGGAGCGACGCCGGGGTGCAGGGACTGCGCCCGCATGGTGTGCTCCGGCCCGCCGAAGTCAAAGACACCGAGGTTGGATACCACCCGGAAGACGTTGACGAACCGGAACGCCGGGTTGTCCGGATCGACCTTGTCGTAGCCGATGCCCGAGACGATGTCGACGGTTTCGGTGAACACCCGCTTGGAGTGGTTGCCGACCCAGTAGCTGGTGGCGTGGTTGATGGTGTTGCCCGGCGAGCCACGCACCCCGAACATCTGCCGGGTCGGCTGCTGCAGCGGACCGAACGCCGAGATGTTCTGATTGCCGTAGCGGTCAACCTGATTGGCGCCCATCACCACATGACGCCGGCCCCAGGACAGGGTCTCGAAGACCCGTCCGAAGGGCATCCAGCCCTCGACCGGGCCGGTCTTGCCCAGTGCCGGTGTGTCGGCGAGCAACTGCGCCTCGCCGTCGGTGAGCAGGATGTCGGGTGAGAACGTCAGCCGCGCCAGCCGGGCTCCCACCGCGGCCATGTTGGTCATCGGGCTGATCATGATTTCGCCGGCATCCCTGAACAATTCGGCGCAGGCGATCGCGCATATTTCGGCTCGGGTGGCGGTCATTTCGCTGCCTCCTCGGCGAACTTGCGCACGGCGGCCTGGTAATCGTCTTCGCTGCCGGACAGATACGTGGCCACGAACTGCTGCCAGCCGTCCTCGGTGGAGGCGGCTTCGGAGTAGTGCCGCTGGAACTTCTCGTCACGGCCGTAATCCGGTGCGGCGGTGGTGAAGTGGGCACCGCCGGGTGCCTCCACCACGCCGTCGACCATCATCCGGTTGATCAGCAGTGCCTGCGGCGGAACCGATTTCACGAGTTCCTCGGTGGACACCACCCGTTCTACCGACAGGAAACGCTTGTCGGCGGCCATCAGGAACAGGTCGTCGAAGTAGGGGTCGATGCCGGTGTATGCGGCGTTGCCCCGCTGGTCGCCGAGATTGAGGTGGGCAAACGCGATGTCGAGGCGCAGCGCGGGCATCGCGATCAGCTTCTCGTACCCGCCGTCGGTGGGATACGGGCTGGTGACGGTCTTGAGTTCGCCTTCCCAGAAGTCCAGCACCGCACTGCCGAGTCCGGCGCGGGTCGGCAGGAACGGCAGCCGTTGCGCGGCCGCCTGCAGGCCGTTGCGCAGCATGCCCTCGTCCATCTCGCGGGCCTCGATGGCGCCGCTGGTGCGGGCTTTGGCGAACCACGGGTCGTAGAAGGGTGGCGAATCCAGCGAGACGAAGCCGTAGTAGACCCGCTTGACCTTGCCGGCCGAACACAGCAGGCCCAGGTCCGGCCCGCCGTAGGTGACCACGGTCAGATCGGTGACGTCGGTGCGCAGCAGGGCGCGCACGAAAGCCATTGGCTTGCGCCGTGATCCCCAACCGGCGATCCCGATGGTCATGCCGCTTTGCACGTGCGCGACGGCGTCGTCCAGGGTCGTCGTCTTGTTGCTCATTCCTTCTTGCCCTTTGCCGTTCCGGCGAACGCGTCGCGGTGCTCGTCGGCGACGCCGACGAGGTTGAGCTCGAACGTAAACCCTTGTTCCATGCGGTAACTCGAGTTCACGCGTTGCACGTCGATCAGGTTCAGCGCCTCTTTGGCGGCCCGGATGACGCGGGTGTCCTTGGCGGCGATATCGCGAGCCACCCGGAGTGCGGATTCGTCCAACTCGGCACGCGGCACCACCTCGTGTACCGAGCCGAAGTGGTGCAGCGTGGCGGCGTCGACGGTGGCGGCGGTGAAGAAGAGCCGCCGCATCATGTGCTGCGGGACCAGGCGGGACAAGTGGGTGGCCGCGCCGAGGGCACCGCGCTCCACTTCGGGGAGTCCGAAGACCGCGTCGTCGGAGGCCACGATGACGTCGGCGTTGCCGACCAGGCCGATGCCACCGCCGACGCAGAAGCCGTTCACCGCGGCAATGACCGGGACCGCGCATTCGTAAACCGCGCGGAACGCAGCGAAGCAGCCGCGGTTCGCGTCGATCAGTGCGGTGAACCCTTCGGTCCGCTGCATTTCCTTGATGTCGACGCCGGCGTTGAAGCCGCGGCCTTCGGCGCGCAGGATCACCGCGTGGGTCTGTGGATCCCGCCCGGCGGCCGTGATCGCGTCGCCGAGTTCGAACCATCCCTGCGAGGGAATGGCGTTGACGGGCGGATAGTCGACGGTGACCGCGACTATGCCGGGTTCTGTGGTGGTGGAGGTGATCGTCATGGCACTTCCTGCTGAGTCTGCTGGGTCAGTTACCTAAGCAAGCACTTGCTTGGTACGCTAGCACAGTGACCGAGTCCCAATCAGCCCCCCGGAATGCTGAATCCATCAATCTGGGTCTGGCCGGGCGTGTGGTGCTGGTGACGGGCGGCGTTCGGGGTGTGGGCGCCGGCATCAGTTCGGTTTTCGCTGAGCAGGGCGCGACGGTCGTCACCTGCGCGCGGAGGCCCGTCGAGGGCTTTCCGCACGAGTTCCACAGCTGCGACGTTCGCGATGAAGAGGCCGTCAAAGCCCTGATCGAGTCGATCGTCGAGCGACACGGCACCCTCGACGTCGTCGTCAACAATGCGGGGGGATCGCCGTATGTGCTGACGGCCGGGTCCAGCCCGAAGTTCAGCCGCAAAATCATCGAACTCAATTTGATTGGTGGGCTTGTGGTTTCGCAGTTCGCCAACGACGTCATGCAGGCCCAGTCCGGCGGGGGGTCGATCGTCAACATTTGCAGTCTCAGTGGTCGACGGCCGAGCCCGGGCACCGCGGCCTACGGCGCGGCCAAAGCCGGCCTGGAGAGTCTGACCGAGACGCTGGCGGTGGAATGGGCGCCGAAGGTGCGGGTGAACGCCTGCGTGGTCGGCATGGTGGAAACCGAGCAGGCCGACCTGTTCTATGGGGACGCCGAGTCGATCGCGGCGATCTCCAAGAATGTGCCACTCGGCCGGCTGGCCAAGCCGGCGGACATCGGTTGGGCCGCAGCATTTTTGGCGTGTGACGCGGCATCGTACATCAGCGGCGCAACGCTGGAGGTGCATGGCGGTGGGGAGCCGCCGCACTATCTGGCGACCACGAACGCGGCCGCGATCAAGTAAAGGGAGAGGTAAGTATGGGTTTGCTCGACGGGCGGGTGGTCATCGTCACCGGCGCGGGCCGCGGCATCGGTCGCGCGCATGCGCTGGCGTTCGCCGCCGAGGGCGCACGCGTGGTGATCAACGACATCGGCGTGGGACTGGACGGGTCGGCCGGTGAAAGCCCGGCACAGCAGGTGGTCGACGAAATCACCGCTGCCGGTGGTGAAGCCGTGGTCAACGGTGACGACGTCGCGGACTGGACGGGTGCGCAGAACCTGATCGACACGGCGGTCGACACGTTCGGCGGCCTGGACGTCCTGGTCAACAACGCCGGGTTCATCCGCGACCGAATGTTGGCCAATACCAGCGAAAGTGAGTGGGACGCCGTCATCCGCGTACACCTCAAGGGGCATTTCGCCACCCTGCGGCACGCCGCGGGCTACTGGCGCCGGCAAATCAAGGGCGGCACCGTCGGACCGGATGACCTGCATGCCCGCATCATCAACACCAGCTCCGGCGCCGGCCTGCAGGGCAGCGTCGGGCAGGGTAACTACTCCGCCGCCAAGGCCGGGATCGCCGCACTGACCCTCGTCGGCGCGGCCGAGCTTGGGCGCTACGGCATCACCGTCAACGCGATCGCTCCCGCCGCCCGCACCCGGATGACCGAAGCCGTGTTCGCCGAGACCATGGCCGCGCCGGAGGACGGCGGGTTCGACGCCATGGCTCCGGAGAACGTCTCGCCGCTGGTGGTGTGGCTTGGCAGTGTCGAATCCCGCGGCGTCACCGGCAAGGTGTTCGAAGTCGAGGGCGGTCTGATCCGGGTTGCCGAGGGATGGGCGCACGGACCGCAGATCGACAAGGGCGCGAAGTGGGATCCCGCCGAGCTGGGTCCGGTGGTCACCGACCTGCTGGCCAAGTCGCGGACGCCGGTTCCGGTCTACGGGGCCTAGCGTTTCGCGTTGACTCTGCGTCCACGTTGCGAAAGTGCGAGTGAACTACGCCGTGGACGCAGGATCAACGCGGAAATCTAGGGGTCGCAGATGACGATCGGGATCGTCCGGTCCGTCCAGGCCTGATAGTCCTCGTAGCTGGGATACATATCCACCAGCTTCGGCCAGTACTGGGCGCGCTCCTCGTCGGTGGCATCGCGTGCGGTGAGGGCGAGCACTTCCTTCTTGATCTGCACCTGCACCTTGGGGTTGGCCTTGAGGTTGAGGTACCACATCGGGTTCTTGGCCGCCCCGCCCTTGGATGCCGCCACCACGACCCGGTTGCCGTCGCGCAGGAAGTACAACGGGCTGACCCGAGGTTCGCCGGTCTTGCGGCCGGTCGTGGTCAACAGGGCGACGGGGATGTTCTGGAAGGTGCCGCCCAGGCCTTCACCGCCGTTGCGGCGATACATCCAGGTGTTCAGCCGCGACATCCACTTGATGAAGTGATCGGTGAGCGGCGAGTTCAAGAAGCGTGGGGGAGACTTCGGCATGAAGCGATCCTAGTGCTGGATGAAGGGCCTGAAGCTGGCCCGGATGTGGTGGATCTCGGCCTTGCCGGAGACGCTCTCGGCCGGGATCACAAACGTCTCGTCGACCCGGGCCGCGATCCGGCGGCCGGCGAACGCCGCCTTGCTCAGGACGTCGTATTCGGCGTGCACCTCGTCGCCCTCGATGCGGTAGTGCGGCGGTGTCGCGTCGGCGATGACGCGGTACTGCAGCCCGCGATTGAGGCCGCGCCGCAGGTGATTTCCGGAGAAGCCGTTGGGTAGGCCCAGCTCGGTGCGGGTGCAGCCGGCCGCAAACGGCACCGCCTCGGCGTCGTGGCTGACCAGCGCGTCGATATAGCTCTGGGCCGCCGCGATGCGACTTTCCTCGGAGACGTGCACCGTCCTAGATGCGCTCGATGATGGTCCCGGTCGACAGGGCGCCGCCCGCGCACATGGTGATCAAGGCGGTGCTCTGGTCGGTGCGTTCCAGTTCGTGTAGCGCGGTGGTGATCAGCCGGGCTCCGGTGGAGCCCACCGGGTGGCCCAGCGCGATGGCGCCGCCGTTGACGTTGACCCGGTCCATGTCGGGCTCGTGCACCCGCGCCCAGGACAGCACCACTGACGCGAAAGCCTCGTTGATCTCCACGATGTCGATGTCGCCCATCTTCATGCCGGCCTTTTCCAGCACCCTGGCCGTCGATTGCACGGGACCGTCGAGGTGGTAGTAGGGCTCGGCGCCGACGTTGGCCTGGCTGACGATTCGGGCGCGCGGCCGTAACCCGAGCGCCTTGGCCTTGTCCTCATCCATCCAGAGCACCGCGGCTGCGCCGTCGGAGATCTGCGACGAGGTACCCGCCGTGTGAATGCCGCCCTCCATCACGGGCTTGAGCTGGCTCAGCCCCTCCAACGTCGTCTCGCGCAGACCCTGGTCGCGGGTGACCGGCGCGCGCTCGTCCGTCGGCCGCTTGTTCTCGTCGAGCACCGGCGCCACGATCGGCGAGATCTCACGCTCGAACCGGTTCTCCTCCCACGCCCGCTTGGCCTTCGCCTGGGAGGCGAAGCCGAATGCGTCGATCTCCTCGCGGGTGATGCCACGGCGCTTGGCGATGCGCTCGGCGGCCTCGAACTGATTCGGCATGTCGATGTCCCAGGACGCCGCGCGGATCGCCCCGCGGTCGGGGCCGGCGTTCGCGCCCAGACCCACCCGGCTCATCGCCTCGATACCGCAGGCGATGCCGATGTCGATGGCGCCGGTGGCGATCAATCCGGCGACCAGGTGGTTGGCCTGCTGGCTACTTCCGCACTGGCAGTCGATCGTGGTGGCACCGACGTGCTCGGGCAGTCCGGCCGTCAGCCACGCCACCCGGGTGATGTTGTTGGACTGTTCGCCGAACTGCGTGACGCAGCCGCCGACGAGTTGTTCGACGTCTCCGGCCTCAATACCGGCCTTCTCGACCAGTGCCTTCTGCACCGCCCCGAGCAGTTCGGTCGCGTGCAGGCCTGACAGCCATCCATTGCGCTTCCCGATGGGGCTGCGGGTGGCTTCGACGATTACCGGGTTACCCATGAAGCCAGGCTAGAACACGTTTCATTACTATGACAAGCGAGGATGGTTACCTGCCTTTTATCTGCGCAGGAGCCGTGTTTTACTGGCACTAGAACACGTTGCAAATAGTGTTGTAAAAGGAGCGCACCGTACATGGCACCCCCCAACATTCCCGCCGACTTCGACTTCCTTGACCCCGACGTCAACCTCGCAGGTTTGCCCGTCGAGGAGCTCGCCTGGCTGCGCAAGGCGGAGCCGATCCACTGGGTCGACATCCCCAACGGCGCGGGCGGGTTCGAGGACCACGGCTATTGGCTCGTCACCCGGCACGCCGACGTCAAGGAGGTGTCGCGGCGCAGCGACCTTTTCTCCAGCTGGATGAACGGCGCCATCCCGACGTGGCCACCGGAGATGAAGCGCGAGCAGGTGGAACTGCAACGCAGCGTCATGCTCAACATGGATGCACCCCACCACACCCGGTTGCGCAAGATCATCTCCCGCGGGTTCACGCCCCGGGCGATCGGGCGTCTGGAAGCCGAGCTCGCCCAGCGTGCCCAGAACATCGCCAAGACCGCGGCGACCGCGGGTAGCGGCGACTTCGTCGAACAGGTGGCGTGCGAGCTGCCGCTGCAGGCCATCGCCGGCCTGCTCGGCGTCCCCCAGGAGGACCGCGACAAGCTCTTCCGCTGGTCCAACGAGATGACCGGGGGCACCGACCCGGAATACGCCACCGTCGATCCCGCTCAGTCGTCGATGGAGCTGATCATGTACGCGATGGCGATGGCTGACGAGCGGGGTAAGAATCCCACCGACGACATCGTCACGACGCTCATCCAGGCCGACATCGACGGCGAAAAGCTTTCCGACGACGAGTTCGGCTTCTTCGTAATCATGCTGGCTGTCGCCGGTAACGAGACCACGCGCAACTCGATCACCCACGGCATGATCGCCCTGGCGAACAACCCCGATCAGTGGGAGCTGTTCAAGAAGGAGCGGCCGTCGACCACCGCTGACGAGATCATTCGTTGGGCCACACCGGTTTCGGCGTTCCAGCGTACCGCCAGCGAGGACACCGAGCTGGGCGGCGTGCAGATCAAGAAGGGCCAGCGGGTGGTGATGTCCTACCGGTCGGCCAATTTCGACGAGGACGTGTTCGACGACCCGCACAGCTTCAACATCCTGCGCGACCCGAACCCGCACGTCGGTTTCGGCGGCACCGGCGCCCACTACTGCATCGGCGCGAATCTGGCCCGTATGACGATCAACCTGATCTTCAACGCGGTCGCTGACCATATGCCGGACCTCACGCCGGTCGGTGAGCCGGAGCGGCTGCGCTCAGGCTGGCTCAACGGCATCAAGCACTGGCAGGTCGACTACACCGGCAAAAACGCGGTGGCGCACTGATCACGATGGACTTCAATCTCAGCGCAGAGCAAGAAGCCGTCGCCGACGTCGTCAAGTCGGTATTGAGCCGCGAATTGTCCTGGGCCGCAATGGCTGACGGCGGCGTGGCGGCGTTGGCGGTGCCGGAACGTCTCGGTGGTGACGGGGTGGGGCTGGCCGAGGTGGGCACCGTGCTCACCGAAGCGGGCCGCCATGGTGCCATCACACCGGCGTTGGTCACCCTCGGTTACGGCGTGGTGCCGCTGCTGGACCTGGCGTCCGAGGAGCAGCAGGACCGCTACCTCGCCGGCGTCGCGGGCGGTGGGGTGCTGACCGCGGCGCTCAATGAACCCGGGTCCGCGCTGCCGGACCGGCCGTCAATTGCGTTCAGCGGCGGACGGCTGTCCGGCGTGAAAGTCGGTGTGGGATATGCGGAATCAGCTGACTGGATGCTGGTGACGGCGGACAGTGCCGTGGTGGTGGTGTCGCCCAAGGCCGACGGCGTGGTGCTGGTCCGTACGCCGACATCCAACGGGTCCGACGAGTACACGGTGAGCTTCGCCGATGTGGCGATCGCCGATGCCGATGTGTTGGCCGGCGCGTCGGCGGCGAGGGTAAACCAGTTGGTGCTGGCCATGATTGGAGCTTATGCCGCCGGATTGGTGGCCGGGGCGTTGCGGCTGACTGCCGATTATGTGGCGGGGCGCAAGCAGTTCGGCAAGCCGCTGTCAACCTTCCAGACCGTTGCGGCGCAGCTGGCGGAAGTCTACATCGCCTCGCGCACCATCGATTTGGCGTCCAAGGCGGTGCTCTGGAAACTAGCCGAGGGACGCGACGCCGGCTCCGATCTCGACGTGCTCGGATACTGGCTGGCTTCGCAGGCGCCGCCGGTGATGCAGACCTGTCATCACTTGCACGGAGGCATGGGGATGGACATCACCTACCCGATGCACCGGTACTACTCCACGATCAAGGACCTGACCCGGTTGCTGGGCGGGCCATCGCACCGACTAGATCTGGTGGGAGTGTAGATGTTTATCGACTTGACCCCGGAGCAGCGCCAGCTGCAGGCCGAGCTGCGGGAGTACTTCACCAATCTGATTTCGTCCGACGAGGCGAAAGCGATGGAGCAGGACCGCCACAACGAGGCCTACCGCGCGGTGATCCGCCGGATGGGCAAGGACGGCAAGCTCGGCGTGGGCTGGCCGAAAGAGTACGGCGGCTTGGGTTTCGGCCCGATCGAACAGTCGATCTTCGTCAACGAGGCGCACCGCGCCGACGTGCCGCTGCCCGCGGTGACCCTGCAGACGGTGGGTCCGGTGCTGCAGCAGTTCGGCACCGAGGCGCAGAAGAAGAAGTTCCTGCCGGCGATCCTCGCCGGCGAGGTGCACTTCGCGATCGGCTACAGCGAACCGGAGGCCGGCACCGACCTGGCGTCGCTGCGGACCTCAGCGGTGCGCCAGGGCGACGAGTACATCGTCAACGGCCAGAAGATGTGGACCACCGGCGGACACGACGCCGACTATGTTTGGCTGGCGTGCCGCACCGACCCGGAAGCCGTTAAGCACAAAGGCATTTCGATCCTGATCGTCGACACCAAGGATCCCGGCTACTCCTGGACGCCGGTCATCCTGTCCGACGGCGCGCACCACACCAATGCGACGTACTACAACGACGTGCGGGTGCCGGCCGACATGCTGGTCGGTGAGGAGAACGGCGGATGGCGGCTGATCACCACCCAGCTCAACAATGAGCGGGTGATGCTCGGACCGGCCGGTCGCACCGCGGGCATCTATGACCGGCTGCACGAATGGGCGTCCAAGCCCGGTGGCAACGGCGTCACCCCGATCGACCATCACGATGTCAAGCGGGCACTTGGTGAGATCTACGCGATGTGGCGGGTCAACGAGCTGCTGAACTGGCAGGTCGCCGCGGCGGGCGAGGACATCAATGTGGCCGACGCGGCATCGACGAAAGTCTTTGGCACCGAGAAGATTCAGTACATCGGACGGCTGGCCGAAGAGATCGTCGGCAAGTACGGGAACCCGGCGGAGCCGGAAACGGCGGAGCTGCTGGAGTGGCTGGACTCGCAGACCAAACGCAACCTGGTGATCACCTTCGGTGGCGGCGTCAACGAGGTCATGCGCGAGATGATTGCGGCGGCGGGCCTCAAGGTGCCGAGGGTGCCTCGATGACCGATATCCAAGAAGCCATCGCGGAGATTGTCGCGGCTGGCGGCGGTAAGCCGCGCACCGGCCGGGATCCGGTGAACCAGCCCATGATCAACAACTGGGTCGAGGCCATCGGCGACCGCAATCCGATCTACGTGGACGAGGACGCGGCTCGCGCCGTGGGCCACCCGGGGCTGGTTGCGCCCCCGGCAATGATCCAGGTGTGGACCATGTTCGGGCTGAATGGCGCCCGCCCGGACGACGACCCCATGGGCCCGATGATGAAGCTGTTCGACGACAACGGTTACATCGGGGTGGTCGCGACCAACTGCGAGCAGACCTATCACCGCTATCTGCGGCCCGGCGAGGAAGTCAGCATCACCTCCGAAATGGGCGATGTGGTGGGGCCGAAGCAGACCGCTTTGGGCGAGGGCTTCTTCATCAACCAGCACATCGTGTGGCGGGTCGGTGACGAAGACGTCGCCGAGATGAACTGGCGCATACTGAAATTCAAGCCGGCCGCATCGGAGTCTGGTTCTGGTGTGCCCGACGACCTGGACGCGGACGCGATGATGCGTCCGGCGTCGTCGCGCGACACGGCGTTCTTCTGGGAGGGTGTCAAGGCGCACGAGTTGCGGATCCAGAAGCTGGCCGACGGTTCGTTGCAGCACCCGCCGGTGCCCGCGGTGTGGCAGGACCCGACCGAGCCCATTGACTATGCCGTGGCCAGTGGACGTGGCACGGTGTACAGCTTCGTCGTGCACCACGCGCCGAAAGTGCCCGGGCGCACTTTGCCTTTCGTGATCGCGCTGGTGGAACTCGAGGAGGGCGTCCGGATGCTGGGCGAGCTGCGGGGCGTCGATCCCGCCGCGGTGGAAATCGGAATGCCGGTGCGCGCAACGTATATCGATTTCCCGGCCGGGGATTCCGGGCCGGAGTGGACGTTGTACGCCTGGGAGCCCGAGGCATGAGCGCGCCTGCTGTGGGCTTTGCCCTGCCCGAACTGAAGTTGTACGGCGACCCGACGTTCATCATCTCAACGGCATTGGCTACGCGCGACTTTCAGGACGTGCACCACGACCGGGACAAGGCTGTTGCGAAGGGCTCGAAGGACATCTTCGTCAACATCCTGACGGATACGGGTCTGGTGCAGCGCTACATCACCGACTGGGCCGGGCCGTCGGCGTTGATCAAGTCGATCGGCCTGCGGCTTGGGGTGCCGTGGTACGCCTACGACACGGTGACCTTCTCCGGTGAGGTGACCGCGGTCGATGACGGGTTGATCACGGTGAAGGTGATCGGCGCCAACAGCCTTGGCAATCACGTCATTGCGACGGTGACGCTGACGATGGGGGACGCGTAGATGTTGTCCGGTTTGCTCAGTGGGCGAGCTGCCATCGTCGGCATTGGCGCGACCGACTTTTCCAAGAACTCCGGCCGGTCCGAGTTGCGGCTGGCCGCGGAAGCCGTGTTGGACGCGTTGGACGATGCGGGGCTGTCTCCGGGGGACGTCGACGGCTTGACCACGTTCACCATGGACACCAACACCGAGGTGGCGGTGGCGCGCGCGGCCGGCATCGGTGATCTGAAGTTCTTCTCCAAGATCGGTTATGGCGGCGGTGCGGCCTGTGCGACCGTGCAGCAGGCCGCTATCGCGGTGGCCACCGGTGTGGCCGACGTCGTGGTCGCCTACCGCGCCTTCAATGAGCGCTCCGGCATGCGGTTCGGCCAGGTGCAGACCCGGCTGACCGAGAACGCTGACTCGACCGGTGTGGACAACTCGTTCTCGTATCCGCACGGGCTTTCGACTCCGGCCGCGCAGGTGGCGATGATCGCCCGGCGCTACATGCATTGGTCGGGCGCGGGCAGCCGGGACTTCGGTGCGGTGTCGGTGGCCGACCGTCGGCACGCGGCGAACAACCCGAAGGCTTACTTCTACGAGAAGCCGATAACCATTGAGGATCACCAGAATTCGCGGTGGATCGCCGAGCCGTTGCGGTTGCTGGACTGCTGCCAGGAGACCGACGGCGCGGTGGCGATCGTGGTGACGTCGGCGGAGCGGGCGCGCGACCTCAAACACCGTCCGGCCGTCATCGAGGCGGCGGCGCAGGGATCAAGCCCTGACCAGTACACGATGGTCAGCTACTACCGGCCCGAGATCGGGTTGCCCGAGATGGGTGTGGTGGGGCAGCAGCTGTGGTCGCAGTCCGGTCTTTCGCCTGCTGACATTCAAACCGCGGTGCTGTACGACCACTTCACGCCGTTCACGCTGATTCAGTTGGAGGAGTTGGGATTCTGCGGCCGCGGCGAGGCCAAGGACTTCATAGCCGACGGTGCGATTGAGATCGGTGGGCGGCTGCCGATCAACACTCACGGCGGGCAACTCGGTGAGGCCTACATTCACGGCATGAACGGAATCGCCGAGGGTGTAAGGCAATTGCGCGGGACGTCGGTGAACCCGGTGCCGGACGTCGAGCATGTGCTGGTGACGGCGGGGACGGGCGTGCCGACGTCGGGATTGATTTTGGGCTGAGCTTGGGCGCCTGCGGTCACGATGCTTGAGGATTGGTGAACGGCGAAGTGTGAGCGGCCATCACACCCTCATTCGGGCTGTGCTGACTGCCTCGGCCCTTCCTCCAATACTTGCCAGTTCGCGCAGATACCTGGCGGAGGTTTGGCGGGTCTGGCCCTACGGACGCCCGCTCCAGTCGCGTGTCAACCGTTGGGGTTGATCACCGACACCGTGCCGCTCGTGGCGTTTGCGACATATACATAGCCGGTAGAGCTGATCGCCAACTCCCTTGGCTGCACGCCGGTTTCGATGGTGCCGACCACCGTGTTGGTAGCAGGGTCGATCACCGACACCGTATTGCCGCCGAAAGTGTTGGCGACGAAGATGTCGCCAGCTGCGGCACCGGTAGAGCTGACCGCGACCCCACCGTTGCCGCCGCTGGTGGGTAGGGTGGCAATTACCGTGTTGGTGGCAGGGTTGATCACCACCCCCCCGCCGCCGACGCCAACGGCGTAGACGTCACCAGCGAAAGCACCGGTAGAGCTCACGGCGAGCCCCTCAACTCCGAAACCGACGGGGATGGTGGCGACCACGGCGTTGGTGGTGGGACTGATCACCGCCACTGAGTTGCCCTCCTCGGTGCCGACGTAGATGTAACCCGCTTCGGGGCCGATGGCGCTGACTGCCACAGGGATGGGTCCCGCCCCGACGGCAATGGTGTGGATGACGCTGTTGGTGGTGGGGTCGACCACCGACACCGTGTTGCTGTTGAAGTTGGTGATGTAGATGTCGCCGGCCTCGGGGCCGGTGGGGCTGACCGCCACGCCGGTCGGGCCGGAGCCGGTGCCGATGGTGGCGACGACGGTGTTAGTGCTGGGGTTGATGACCGCGGTATCGCTGCCGTTGGGTACGTATACGTATCCGGCTTTGGGTCCCGTGGGGCTGACCGCGACCTGTTCCGCGCCACCGCCGACGCCGCCGAGGTTGAGGGTGGCGATGATGCTGTTGGTGGTCGGGTCGATCACCGACACCGTGCCGTCGAAGTGGGTGACGTAGATGTCGCCGGCTTCCGGGCCGACGGTGCTGATTGCGACTCCGCTCGCGCCGGCGCCTACCGAAATGGTGGTGGCGACACCGGTACCGCCGTGCCCGCCGGTGCCTGCGGCTCCGCCCTGCCCGCCAGTGGCCCCGACGCCTGCGCTGCCGGTTCCGCCGGTGCTACCCGTGCTGCCGGTGGTCGAGTAAATCCCGGTGCCGCCGACTCCGCCGTGGCCACCGTTGCCGCCGGTGCCTCCGGCACCGCTGGCGATGCCGGTTCCGCCGCCGCCGCCCTGCCCACCTTGGCCCCCGGCCCCACCCGTGCCGCCCACACCCGAGGTGTTGGTACCGCCGGTGCCGCCGATACCGCCTTGCCCGCCGGTCCCACCGTTGCCACCGGCGCCCTGGTTGCCGCCCGAACCGGCGCCCGCGGCCCCGCCGGTGCCGCCGGTGCCGCCGGTGCCACCGGATGCACCCGTTCCGCCGGTACCTGCGTCGCCCTTGGTGTCCGCCGCGCCTGCACCGCCGCCTCCTCCGGTTCCTCCGGTGCCACCGGTTCCGCCGTTGCCGGCGTTGCCGGAGACAGCGGGGCCCCCGAAACCGGTGCCACCGGCGCCGGCGGCGCCGCCGGTGCCACCGGTACCGCCTTGTCCGCCTTGGCCACCGGCCACGCCGAGGTTCAGGCTGTTGTCAGTACCTGGGCCGCCTTGGCCGCCACCACCCCCGGTACCGCCGTTTCCGCCCTTTCCGCCCGCGCCTTGCTGGCCTCCGCTCCCCGTTCCTGCGGCTCCGCCGGCCCCTCCTTGGCCGCCGGCTCCGCCGTCGGCCCCTTGAATGCCTTGGCCGCCACCCGTAGCGCCGGTGCTACCCGCTCCGCCGCTACCGCCGGTGCCGCCGATTCCGCCTTGGCCGCCGTTGCCGGCTGTCCCGGCGGCTGCGGTGCCGCCGGATCCGCTGCCCCCGGTGCCGGCGGCCCCGCCGGTGCCGCCGGTGCCACCGATCCCGCCGGCCCCGCCGGCCACCCCGGCATTAAGGCTGTTGTCGGTCCCGGTACCGCCGTGGCCGCCGGTTCCGCCGGTGCCCCCGGTGCCGCCCTGGCCGCCGGCGCCCTGCACACCGGTTGTGCCGCCATGGGCGTTTCCGGCGGCCCCGCCGGCTCCTCCTTGGCCGCCGGCTCCGCCGTCGGCCCCTTGGATGCCTTGGCCGCCGCCCGTAGCGCCGGTGTTACCCGCACCGCCGCTACCGCCGGTGCCGCCGATTCCGCCTTGGCCGCCGTTGCCGGCTGTCCCGGCGGCTGCGGTGCCGCCGAATCCGCTGCCCCCGGTGCCGGCGGCTCCGCCGGTGCCCCCGGTGCCCCCGGTGCCGCCGGCTCCGCCGGCCACCCCGGCGTTAAGGCTGTTGTCGGTGCCGGTACCGCCGTGGCCGCCGGTTCCGCCGGTGCCCCCGGTGCCGCCCTGGCCGCCGACGCCTTGCGCGCCGGTTGTGCCGCCATGGGCGTTCCCAGCGACTCCGCCTGCCCCGCCCTGGCCGCCGGCTCCGCCGTCGGCCCCTTGAATGCCTTGGCCGCCACCCGCAGCACCGGTGCTACCCGCACCACCGCTACCGCCGGTGCCGCCGATCCCGCCTTGGCCGCCGTCACCGGCTGTCCCGGCGGCCGCGATGCCGCCAAACCCGCTACCTCCGCTGCCGGCGGCCCCACCGGTGCCGCCGGTGCCCCCGGTGCCGCCGGCTCCGCCGGCCACCCCGGCGTTAAGGCTGTTGTTGGTGCCGGTACCGCCGTGGCCGCCGGTTCCGCCGGTGCCCCCGGTGCCGCCCTGACCGCCGGCGCCTTGCTGGCCGCCGGCACCGGCGCCGGGTCCGCCGCCGTCCCCGCCTTGGCCACCGTCACCACCGGCGAACCCCGTGGAACCCGTACCTCCGCCGCTAGTGCCCGCCGCACCAGTGTCGCCTTGACCGCCGGTGCCGCCCCTTCCCCCAGCGCCGCCATCGCCAGCGAACCCCGCTGTCCCTTGGCTGCCGAACAGTCCAGCGGCCCCGCCAGCCCCGGCGGCCCCACCTTGACCGCCGTTGCCCCCGGTGCCACCTACCCCACCCGTTGTCGCGTTACCGACGCCGCTGAGCCCGGCGGTACCGGTCCCGCCTGTACCGCCGGTGCCGCCACTACCGCCGCCACCGCCGTTGCCGAACAACAGACCGCCATGCCCTCCGGCCCCGCCGGCACCCCCCACGCCTCCGGCGCCGCCCGTTGCTCCGATTGCGCCGACGCCACCAGCGCCACCGCCTCCGCCGTTGCCCCACAACCCGGCATCGCCACCCCGCCCGCCAGCCCCCCCGGCTACTCCGGACCCACCATTGCCGCCATTGCCCCACAAAATCCCGCCGGCCCCCCCGGCCTGCCCGGTACCCGGAAGGCCATTTGTTCCGTCGCCAATCAGCGGGCGACCGAGTATGAGGTTTGTGGGCGCGTTGATCACGGCCAAGATGTCGTCTGCGAGGACCTGTAGAGGCGAGGCGCTGGCTGCCTCGGCGGCCATGTACGACGCCGCGGCGCTGGACATCGCCTGCACATATCGATCGTGGAATGCCGCCGCTTGAGCGCTGATTGCTTGGTATTCGTGCGCGTGCGTGCCGAACAGCGCCGCGACCAGGGTGGACACTTCGTCGGCTGCCGCTGCGGCCAAATCTGTTGTCCCAGCGGCCGCAGCAGCATTGGCTGCTTCAAGGTTCTCGCCGAGGCTGGTTAAGTCCGAGGCCGCCGCTGCAATCACATCGGGCGCTACCAGCAAGACAGGCATCCCGCACCTCCCATCGGTGACGGGCGCCCGGGACGCGTTGACTCGCATCGAAGACGAGCACTCGGCAGATGCGGAGCTTACGCTTCTCTCGGCTGACTCATACCCGGCGCAAAGAAACTTCCAGCAAACTCCCAGTTTCTAAGTTTGGCGGTAAAGTTCGGGCGCGGGCTAACCCGCAGGAACTAATTCCACGCCGCTGAGCACCACCGCGTTATCGCGCGCCGGCGCAACAACTCCGGCCAGGAAGCGGCCGTCTTCCTTCCACACGTTGACTTGCAGCGTCTCACCGGGATAGGCGACACCCGCGAAGCGAGCGCCATACGCCCCGACGGCAGCGGCGTCCCCGTCCAGCAATGCGTCGGTGATGGCCTTGCAGGTCATGCCGTAGGTGCACAAGCCGTGCAGGATCGGCTGGGGAAAGCCTGCGGCAGCGGCGAATTCGGGATCGGAGTGCAGCGGGTTGCGGTCGCCGCACAGCCGGTAAAGCAGCGCCTGCTGCGGCAGGATCGGCATCGCCAACTCCAGATCCGGCGCGCGGTCGGGCGCGGCATCCGAACCCGAGGGCCCGCGCTCGCCGCCGAAACCGCCTTCGCCGCGGGCGAAGATAGACCGCCGCTGCGTCCACAACACGTCACCGGAAGGCGCCGTCACCGTCGTCTCGCTCCAGATCACCGCGGCCTTGCCCTTGTCCCAGATATCGGTGAACCGGGTGACGGCCTTACCCGAACCCGAAGGGGGCAGCGGCCCAGGCACTTCCACCCGCTCCGACGCGTGCAACACCTTGCTCAGTTCGATGTCGATGCCCGGGAACTGCACGGTGGGTGGCTTGGTCATGTGGAAGGTGGCGGCGACGTTGCCGAAGGTGGGCAGCACCTGCGGAGTGTCGTCGATGAGGTAGCGCAGTTCGCGCGGGTCCATCGGGTCGGCGCCGGCCCCCAGGCCTAGCTGGTAGAGCTGGATATCGCTACTGGTCCAGGAGAATTCAATCGGATCCAGTTCCGCGGCCAGTGCGACTTCGACGTCGATCGGCATATCAGCGCGCTCCTGCGATGTGTAGTGCCGCCAGGTACCCGAACGTCATCGCGGGACCAATCGTGCCGCCTGGGCCGGGGTAGGTGTGTCCCATCACCGGCGCGCTGACATTGCCTGCGGCGTAGAGGCCTTCGATGACGCTGCCGTCGTCGCGCAGGGCCCGTCCGTCCACATCGGTGCGGATGCCGCCCTTGGTGCCCAGGTCACCCGGCACCATCTTGGCGGCGTAATAAGGCGCGTGGGTGAGTTCACCCAGGTTGGGATTCGGCTTGTTGGTCGGGTCGCCGTAGTACTTGTCGTAAGCACTCTCGCCACGGTGGAAGTCCTCGTCGACCCCGGCGCGGGCGAAGCCGTTGAAGCGCGCGACGGTCTTGGTGAATTCGTCGACGGGCAGGCCCGCCTTCCCGGCCAACTCCTCCAGAGTGTCGGCCTGGATGATCACGCCGGACTCCATCCACTTTCGCGGAATCCGTTGCCCCGCTTGTAATCCGGCGAATATGTAGCGATCCCGGTACTGCTGGTCGAACACCAGCCACGCCGGGATGTTTTCGCCCGGGCCGGGACCCTGACCGTACTGGCCGCCGTACATGTGATGGCATGCCTCGACGTAGGGCATCGATTCATTCATGAACCGCTTGCCGGACATGTTGACGATGATCGATCCCGGCGAGTTGCGCTCGGACAAGGCGAACCACGGGGCGCCCACCAGCGGCACCGTCGGGCCCCACCAGGCGTCCTCCATCAAATCCAATGCAGCGCCCAGCTTTTCGCCCGCAAGGATGCCGTCACCGGTATTGGCCTTGGCGCCGACGGTCCATTCGGTGGTGATGGGGGCGCGCTGATACTTCACCCGCATCTGCTCGTTGTGCTCGAAGCCGCCGGACGCCAGAATCACGCCCCGCCGGGCCCGGATCAACCGCGACTCGGCGGACTCCGGCGCCCCCGCCTCGCGCACATAGACCCCGCGCACCACCCCGTCCTCGACATAAAGGTCGGTGAGCGCGGTGTTCAGCACGACCGGAACCCCCGCCTGCTGCAACCCGATTCGCAGCGGCGCGATCAACGCCCGGCCCATGCCGACCAGGTTCTTGCCGGTCGACTTCGCCCACATGGTCCGCGCACCGACCTTCAGGCTGCGCAACACGCCGCGCGGGTGCCGCTTGAGCATGTTCAACCGCACGTAGTCCTGTTGCATGACAACCACATTGAGCGGCACCTTGCCGTAGGCAGGCTCCAGGCCCGCCTCGTCCGGACCCAGCTTGCGGGCGTCGAACGGTTTCGGCTCGATCGACCGGCCGCCGGCCCGTCCGCCCGGCGCTTCCGGGTAGTAGTCGGAGTAACGCGGCACCCAGCACATCTTCAAGGGCGTGTTCTTGAGCACGAACGACAGCATCTCGGGCCCGCGCTTCAGGTAGGTGTCGATGCGTTCGGGCTCCACGACGTCGCCGACGATGCCGTGCAGATAGGTGCGAGCCGCCTCGGGGGTGTCCTTCACCTTGTCGCGCCGCAGGACCTCGTTGTTCGGGATCCAGACGCCGCCGCCCGAGCGGGCGGTCGAGCCGCCGAAGTGGGGGGCCTTCTCGATGACTACTGTCGAGAGGCCGCGGTGGGCGGCGGTGAGGGCAGCCACCATACCGGCGCCGCCGCTTCCCACCACGACGACGTCGTACTCCTGTGCTGTCATGTAGAACACGTTATAGAATTGCCCGGGCTGGGCGCTACTGGCCCGGTCAAGCGGACGAAGGAACTTCGGTAAATGCTCAGTGATGCGACCCAAGAAGCGCTTGCCGCCGACCTGGCACAGGCCGAGCGGAGCCGCGAGGGAATCGCCCCTTTGACGCCCGCGTACCCCGACATCGACGTCGTCGATGCCTACCAGATCCAGTTGCTCAACATCCGTCGCCGGGTCGCCGAGGGCGCCCGGGTGGTGGGCCACAAGGTGGGGCTTTCGTCGCCGGTCATGCAGCAGATGATGGGCGTCGACGAGCCCGACTACGGGCACCTGCTCGACGACATGCAGGTCTTCGAGGATGTCCCGGTGCAGACGTCGCGGTACCTGTTGCCGCGGGTGGAGGTCGAGGTCGGTTTCATCCTGTCCGACGACCTGCCGGGTGCGGAGTGCACCGAAGACGACGTCCTGGCCGCCACCGAAGCGTTGGTGCCGTCGATCGAGCTGATCGACACCCGGATCAAGGACTGGCAGATCAAGATCTGCGACACCATCGCCGACAACGCCTCGTCGGCGGGCTTCGTGCTGGGAGCGGCCCGGGTGTCGCCGGCAGATGTCGACGTCAAGGCGATCGACGCGAAGCTGACCCGCAACGGAGAGTTGATCGCCGAGGGCCGCAGCGACGCGGTACTGGGCAATCCCGTCACGGCCGTTGCCTGGCTGTCCCGCAAGGTGGAAAGTTTTGGGGTGCGGCTGAAGAAGGGTGACATCGTGTTACCGGGATCGTGCACCTTCGCCGTCGACGCGCGGGCCGGCGACGAGTTCGTCGCTGACTTCGCCGGCCTGGGTGCCGTTCGGCTGTCGTTTGAATAAGTCTCAATAAGGGAGTCTTCTCATGCCTGCTAAGGCAAGCGTCGCCATCGTCGGATCGGGAAACATCAGCACCGATCTGCTCTACAAGCTGCTGAGATCCGACTGGCTGGAACCCCGCTGGATGGTGGGCATCGACCCGGAGAGTGAGGGTCTGGCGCGGGCCCGCAAGCTCGGGCTGGAGACGAGTCACAAGGGTGCCGATTGGCTCCTGGAACAGGATGAGAAGCCCGACCTGGTGTTCGAGGCGACCAGCGCCTACGTGCACAAAGCGGCAGCGCCCAAGTACGAGGCCGCGGGCATCCGGGCCATCGATCTGACCCCGGCCGCCGTGGGTCCCGCGGTGATCCCGCCGGCGAACCTGCGCGCGCACCTGGACGCGCCGAACGTCAACATGATCACCTGCGGCGGGCAGGCGACGATTCCAATCGTGTACGCCGTGTCCCGCGTCGTGGATGTGCCGTACGCCGAGATCGTGGCGTCCGTTGCTTCGGTGTCGGCGGGCCCGGGGACGCGCGCCAATATCGATGAATTCACCAAGACGACCTCGCGCGGGGTGCAGACCATCGGTGGGGCCGCCCGCGGCAAGGCGATCATCATCCTGAACCCGGCGGACCCGCCGATGATCATGCGCGACACCATCTTCTGCGCAATCCCCGAGGACGCCGACCGGGACGCGATCGCCCAGTCCATCCGTGACGTGGTCGCCGAGGTGCAGACCTATGTGCCGGGATACCGATTGCTCAACGAACCGCAGTTCGACGAACCGTCGGTGGTCAACGGCGGCAACCATGTGGTGACGACATTCGTCGAGGTTGAGGGCGCCGGAGATTACCTGCCGCCGTACGCGGGCAACCTGGACATCATGACCGCGGCCGCGACCAAGGTCGGCGAGGAAATCGCCAAAGAGACGCTGGCAGTGACTGGAGGCGCACGATGAGCGGCCACATTCTCGAAGGCGCCTGGGACATCCGGATCACGGACACTTCCCTGCGCGACGGGTCCCACCACAAGAGGCATCAGTTCACCATGGACGAGGTGCGCTCCATCGTGACGGCGCTCGACGCCGCCGGGGTGCCGGTGATCGAGGTGACGCACGGCGACGGCCTCGGCGGCTCGTCATTCAACTACGGCTTCTCGAAGACACCTGAGCAGGAGCTGATCAAGCTCGCCGCCGAGACCGCGCAGGAGGCGAAGATCGCCTTTCTGATGCTGCCCGGCGTGGGCACAAAAGAGGACATCAAAGCGGCGCAGGACAACGGCGGTTCGATCTGCCGCATCGCCACCCACTGCACCGAAGCCGACGTGTCCATTCAGCACTTCGGCCTGGCCCGCGAATTGGGATTGGAAACCGTTGGGTTCCTGATGATGGCGCACACCATTCCGCCGGAGAAATTGGCCGCGCAGGCCCGCATCATGGCCGACGCCGGTTGCCAGTGCGTCTACGTGGTCGACTCGGCCGGGGCCCTGGTGCTTGACGGTGTGGCCGACCGGGTGGCGGCGCTGGTGGCCGAACTCGGCGAGGACGCGCAGGTGGGCTTCCACGGGCACGAGAACCTCGGCCTCGGGGTGGCCAACTCGGTGGAAGCCGTGCGCGCCGGGGCCAAGCAGATCGACGGCAGCGTGCGCCGGTTCGGCGCGGGTGCGGGCAACGCGCCGGTGGAGGCGCTGATCGGGGTGTTCGACAAGATCGGCGTCAAGACCGGCATCGACTTCTTCGACATCGCCGACGCCGCCGAAGACGTGGTGCGCCCGGCCATGCCGGCCGAATGCCTGCTGGACCGCAACGCGCTGGTCATGGGCTACTCGGGGGTCTACTCGTCTTTCCTCAAGCACGCCGTGCGTCAGGGTGAGCGCTACGGGGTCCCGGCTCACGAGTTATTGCACCGGGCGGGCCAGCGCAAGCTGATCGGCGGACAGGAAGACCAGCTGATCGACATCGCGCTGGAGATCAAGCGCGAGCAGGAGAGCGCAGCGGCGAAGTAACTCCGTCGTCGAAAGTCGTCGGATGTGGGGCGGGGTAAAATGGCCCGTACGGGTCGGGGGACTCTAGCGATAGAGCTTTCCCGTGGGGCGGATGATGAAGATGAAGCAGCTGGCAGCCGGTTTCGCGATAGCTGCCGCGTTCTCCGTAGTAGCCGTTAATCCTCTAGGCATTCCAACCGTCGGTCTCGACATGCCGGTCGCCAGCGCCAAGCCCGGCGGTGGTGGTGGCGGCGGAGGCGGTGGCGGCGGCGGAGGCGGCGGTGGCGGCGGAGGCGGGGGCGGTGGTCCCGCTCCGCACGGTGGCGGCGGTGGCGGCGGTGGTCCTGCGCCGCACGGTGGCGGTGGTAATGGCGGTGGTCCCGGTGGTGGCGGTGGTGGTGGCGGTCCTGCGCCGCAGGCCGGTGGTGGTCCGGCGCCCCACGGTGGCGGTGGTCCTGGCGGCGGTGGTCCCGGTGGCGGTGGTGCTGGTGGCGGGGGCGGTCCCGCGCCGCAGGCCGGTGGTGGGCCTGCGCCGCATGGTGGTGGTCCCGGAGGTGGGCGCCCCGGCGGTGGTGGTCCCGGTGGTGGCGGTCCTGCAACGCAGGCCGGTGGCGGACCGGCGCCGCACGGTGGCGGGGGCCCTGGTGGCGGTGGCCCTGGTGGTGGACCTGCTACCGCACCCGGTCAGGGCGGGGGTCCCGGTGGACCGCAAGGACGCAACCCCGGACCGGCGGCGACGCAGTTGCGTGGCGGTTTGGGCGTACCCGGCGCAGGGCCCAATGTCGGTTTCAGCGGCGGCCAGCGCGGTCCAGGTGGCGAGTTCCGAGGGGCATTCCGCGGGACAGGCGCACCGGCGGCCGACTTCCGCGGCGCCTTCCGTGGCCCAGGCGGGCCGCGCGCAGACTTCCGGGGCGGATTGCGACTGAACGGCATGGCACCCGGAAACTTCCGGGCAGCCTTGCGCGGCCTGGCCGCGCCACCCTTTGCCCGGTGGTGGGGTCCCCGGGGAGACCTGGGCATCAACGTCCGAGGACTCGACTGGCCGCGCGCGAACGTGAACTGGCGCCTCGGCTGGCGCGGCGGCCCGGCGTGGCACTTCCGCGGTGACTTCAGGGGTCCCGGCGCCCCGATCGGGGATCTGTTCTGGAACGTCGCGTTCCGGAGCCCAGGCCTGCATCTGTTGCCGCCGCCGTGGCACGGCGGCCCCGCGCCGTGGGGCCTGGGACGCGCGCCATGGGGTTGGGGCCCACCACCTCCGCCTCCGCGCGGGTGGGGTGCGCCGCTCCGGGACGCGCTGCTCCCGTTCGGGGGCTGGGGACCCTGGCCACCTCCGGCCGGCTGGGTGGCACCGACGCTTAACTACCTGGGCTACTCGGTGCTGCCGCTGTGGGATCCCTACTACCAGCAGTGGGGCTTCTGGCTATATGGGGTGTGGGTTCCGCTGCAGCCCTACTGACCAGCCCTACTGACCCCCTGCTTCTACCAGCCGATTCCGATCTGCTGGCAGGTGGACAACACCCCTCCGTAGGCGACGATGCTGTCGGTCCACGCGGCCTCGTCGTACTGAGTGCCTGCCCCGGGACGCACGCTGGCGACGAATAACTGCATGTCGTCGATGTAGCGCTGGAGCGCGCGCGTGGTCAGGCGCGGAGGGTTGGCGTGCGCGTCGAGGGCCTGCTGGGTGCGGCCCGCCCAGTCCCGAGTGTCGGTGACGAACTTCGGCAGCGCGGCGTCTCGTTCCGGCGAACCGGCCTCACCCGTGGCCAGAAACGCGTTGCTGCGATCGTCGTTCTCCTTCATCAAGGGTCCGATCGCCTGACATAACGCCTTATCCGCGTCGGCTACGGGCGTTTTCGGCGCACTTGCCGCCGGTGCGGGCGCGGAATCGGTCAGCAGCGCGATCAGGGACATCACCAGTGCGGCGACTGCCAGCAGGATTGCCAGCCCTATGCCCAGGGTCGTGAAGGAAGGGCGGCGGCGCTGCGGGGGCTCGAGAGAGAAATCAGGTGCCGCCGTCTCGCGCGGCAATGGATCGGTCTGCGGACCAGTTGGAATCGGGCCGCCCATCCGGCGACCGCCACGGAACTCCCCACCGCGCGTACTCATGTAAATCCAGCTTAGTCGGGTCGCTTTTTGGCGGTGTGCGTCGCTCTGCGGCGCGCGTAGCCTCGAAGGCATCGGACCAGTGCCGACATGTGAATACAACCGTATTGAAGGAGCGATCCGATGACCGTGAGCAAGGGTCTTCTGGCCGGTGGTCTGCTGAGTGTCGCTGCGGCTGCCTTTATTACTGTGCCTGTGGCCGGCGCCGATCCGGGCCAGCAGTGCAACACCACGTTCGGCCAGACGGCGTCCGAGCAGGTTCAGGGCTACCTGGATCACCACCCTGACGTGAAGGCCGAAATCACGGCGCGCTCGCAGGCGTCGGGGTCGGGCACCAACCTGGTCGATTACCTGAACCGGCACCCGGACGTGCGGCAGGCGCTGATCACGCTGGCGAACCAGTGCACCTCGTGAGGTGATCGGGCTTCGTCGTTGAGCGTCGCGTGCGACACGCGCAAATGTTCGCGGTTGACTCAAAATAGGAACACGTTCTAGCGTCAAGTACGTGTTTTCTGATCCGCTCAACGAAGCGATCGCGGAAGCCGAGCAGCTTGTGGCCGCCGCCCCGCATATCGAGACCGAAGCCGACCTGTTCGAAGGCCTCCAGTATCTGGCCGGCTGCATTGCCGGCTGTATGCATCTGGCCTTCGACTACGAACGCGACCATCCCTTCCTGCAGTCCGGGACCGGGCCGTTCACCAAGATGGGACTGGACAACCCGGACACTCTGTACTTCGGAACCCGGGTGCACGCCGACCGCGACTACGTGGTCCGCGGTGTCCGCGGCACCACCACCGACCTCAGCTTCCAGCTGCTCGGGGGCGAATACACCGACGACAACGTGCCCGCCAGCCAGGCCGCGTTCGATGACCGCGAACTCGACATCGCGCCCGACGGCAGCTTCGAGTGGCGGTTGCGGCCAACCAGCGCAGGGCAACTCGTCATGCGCGAGGTCTACGGTGACTGGTCGGCGACTCGGGGCACGCTGACCATCGAGCGGTTGGACACCGCGGGCACCGCGCCGCCGCCGCTGACCCGGGAGTTGATCGAAAAGCGTTATGCCACAGCGGGTAAGCAGCTGGTTAACCGGGTAAAGACCTGGCTGCAGTTCCCGCAGTGGTTCTATCTGAAGATCCCCGTCAACACGATGGTGCCGCCGCGGCTGACCCCCGGCGGGCTGGCGACCCAGTACTCGTCGGTCGGCCACTTCGAGTTGCGGCCGGACCAAGCGCTGGTGATAACGGTGCCGGTGAGTGACGCCCCGTATCTCGGCTTCCAGCTGGGCAGCATGTGGTACATCTCGCTGGACTACATCAACCACCAGACGTCGCTGAATAACACTCAGGCGCAGGCGGATCCGGACGGCAAGGTACGCATCGTGGTCAGCGACCAGAACCCCGGCGTGACCAATTGGGTTGAAACGCTTGGCCACCGCCGTGGGTTCCTGCAGTTCCGCTGGCAGCGGGTGTCTCGGGAGCTCACCGAGGCCGACGGACCGACCGTCGAGTTAGTCGACGTCGATGCGGTACCGGCTTCGCTGCCCTACTTCGAGCACAACAAGATTTCCGAAGACGACTGGCGAGCGCGTATTGCGCTGCGCCAGTTGCAGATTGCGGCAAGGATGCTGGGATGACCGATCTGCTCGACGGCAAGGTGGTAGTGATCAGCGGCGTCGGCCCGGGTCTGGGCACCACGCTGGCGCGCCGGTGTGCGCTCGAAGGAGCCGACCTGGTATTGGCGGCACGCAGCGCCGACCGGTTGGACGACGTGGCCAAGCAGGCGGTCGACCTGGGCCGCAAGGCGGTCGCGGTGCCCACCGACATCACCGACGATGATCAGGTGAAAAACCTGGTCGACGCTTCCCTGGAGGCGTTCGGCAAGGTCGACGTGCTGGTCAACAACGCGTTCCGGGTCCCGTCGATGAAGCCGTTGGCCGGCACCACCTTTCAGCACATCCGGGACGCGATCGAACTCAGCGCACTGGGAGCGTTGCGGCTGATTCAGGCCTTCACGCCGGCACTGGCCGCCGCGAACGGTTCGGTCGTCAACGTCAACTCCATGGTGATCCGGCACTCGCAGGCCAAGTACGGCGCCTACAAGATGGCTAAGTCGGCTTTGTTGTCCATGTCGCAGTCGCTGGCGACCGAGCTCGGCGAGCAGGGTATTCGCGTCAATTCCGTTGCGCCGGGCTATATCTGGGGCGACACGCTGCAGGGTTACTTCAACCACCAGGCCGGTAAGTACGGCACCACCGCCGAGCAGATCTACCAGGCGACCGCCGCGAACTCGGATCTGAAGCGGTTACCCACCGAGGACGAGGTGGCATCGGCCATCCTCTTCATGGCCAGCGATCTGTCCAGCGGCATCACCGGCCAGACCCTGGACGTCAACTGCGGGGAGTACCACACCTGATGGAGCGCACCGACGTAGGCACCGTCGATGACCTGCACGCATCGGCGACCAAACTGACCGGGCTGGACGATTTCGGCACCGACGACGACAACTACCGCGAAGCGCTGAGCGTGTTGCTGGATTCGTACAAGCGCGAAGCGGGCCTAACGGCGTTGGGCAGCAAGATGAATCGGTTCTTCCTGCGCGGCGCGCTGGTGGCCAGGCTGCTGTCCGAGTCGGCGTGGAAGCAGCACCCGGCATACGCGGACGTCGCCATCGAGCGGCCCATTTTCGTGACGGGACTGCCGCGCACCGGAACGACCGTGCTGCATCGGCTGCTGGGCGCCGATCCGGCGCACCAAGGACTGCATCTGTGGTTGGCCGAATTCCCACAGCCCCGTCCGCCGCGGGACACCTGGGACTCGAACCCGTGGTACAGCCAGCTGAATGAGCAGTTCAACAAGCATCATGCGGAGAACCCGGAATACACCGGCCTGCACTTCATGGCGGCCTACGAGTTGGAGGAGTGCTGGCAGCTGCTGCGCCAGTCGCTGCATTCGGTGTCCTATGAGACGTTGGCGCACCTGCCGAGCTACGCGCAATGGCTGGCCCGGCAGGACTGGACCCCGTCCTATCAGCGGCACCGGCGCAATCTGCAACTCATCGGGATGAATGACGCCGACAAGCGTTGGGTGCTCAAGAATCCCAGCCACCTGTTCGCGTTGGACGCGTTGATGGCGACCTATCCCGACGCACTGGTGATCCAGACGCACCGGCCCGTGGAGACGATATTGGCCTCGATGTGCTCGTTGGCGCAGCACACCGCCGAGGACTGGTCGACGAACTTCACCGCTGACCAGATCGGTGCTGACGCAATGGAAACTTGGTCACGCGGGCTCGAGCGGTTCAATGCCGTTCGCGCATCGCAAAATCCGGCCCAGTTCTGCGATGTGGATTACCACGACCTGATCGCCGACCCGCTCGGCACCGTCGCTTCGGTGTACCGGCATTTCGGTCTGACGCTGACCGACGAGGCGCGAAAGGCCATGGAGGACAGCCACGCCGAAAGCCAGACTGGTGCGCGGGCCCCGAAGCACAAGTACTCGCTGGCCGACTACGGGTTGACCGCCGAGGAGGTCAAGGAGCGCTTCGCGGGGCTGTGATCGGGGTTTGCCTGCCGCGTCGCTGAGACCGGCGGCATTATGTTTGCCCGCCTCTCAGCGACAACTACTCGGCAGCCTCGAGAATCCCTTCGGCCACGGCATGTTCGATGCTGTCGGAAAGCCGAGGGCAGGACCGGGTCCGCGCGGTGTTCCCGCCGCAGGCGCGAACTTCGGCGAAGTGCGCACAGCGCTGCGAGGACTCGGTATTCCATTGCACCGCAGTGTGACCGGGACCCAACCAGCGCACCGACACGGTGACGTGGCAGAACCGGCAGTCCACCGGATGTAGCCCGGCCGTCAGATAACGCTCCCGATCCGCGCGGCTGGCCTCGGCCACTGCGGCGGCCCGTTGCGGGTCGTTGGCCAAATCCCTTGATTTGGACCAGGAACCGGAGCCGCCGTTCGCGGCATGCGGTTCGTCGTGATCATGGTGGTCGCCACGCAGCATCAGCATCGACCGGGCAAGCCGATCGACGTCGGGAACGGCCGGCTGATTCTCAGACATGTCCGTCAGTGTTGCTCGGCGGGCACTTCATCGGAAACCGCGTCGTCGGAAACCGCTTCCGCGTCCTTGGCTTTCAGGTTCTCGGCGACCTCGGCGTTCCAGAACTCGTTGGCGCGGGCGGTGTCGACCTCCATCTCGAAGCGCTCCACCATTTCCGGTGTGATGTCGGCGACGTCCACGTAAAACTGCTGATACCAGCGACGCATCTGATAGACGGCGCCGTCCTCCTCGACCAGCAACGGGTTGTCGATGCGGGTCTTGTGCTTCCAGATCTCGACGTCCTGCATGAAGCCCTTGCTGACGCCTTCGGTGAAGACGCGGGAGAGCTTGTCGCTCATCTTTTCGTCCAGGCCCTTGGGCTTTTCGACGATGACGCCCCACTGCAGCACGAAGGAGTCTTGCGTGACCGGGTAGTGGCAGTTGATCAGGATCGACTCGGACTTGTAGCCGCTGTAGCTGTTGTGCAGCCAGTTGATCATGAACGACGGCCCGAAATAGGAAGCCTCCGAGTCCAATTCCGCTTCGCCGTACGAGGTGCCCAGATCGTTGACGTCGGGACGGCCCACGTTGTGCAGGTACTGCGACGCGATGTGACCCTCGAAGACGTTCTTGAAGTAAGTCGGCAACCCGAAGTGAATGTAGAAGAAGTGCGCCATGTCGGTGACGTTGTCGATGATGTCCCGGCAGTTGGAGCCTTCGATGAGGATCCGGTTCCAGCGCCAGTCGGTCCAGTCGTCGCTGTGGGCTTCGGGAATCTCCGGGATCTGGACCGCGGGGTCCGGCGGGTTTCCTTCGTGGTCGTGCCAGACGAACAGCAGCCCGCCACGGACGTCGGTGGTCCAGGCGCGGGTGCGGGCCGTCTTCGGAGTGCGCTTGGCGTAGGGGACCAGTTTGCAGCGGCCGTCGCCGCCCCACCGCCAGTCGTGGAAGGGGCAGGCGACCTCGTCGCCCTGGATGGTGCCTTCGGACAGGTCACCGCCCATGTGCCGGCAGTAGCCGTCCAGAATCTTGATGTCGCCATTGGAGTCGGCGAAGACGACCAGCTTCGTGCCGAACGCCTCGACGGAGTGCGGCTTGCCGTCGCGGAAGTCCTCGGCGACGCCCAGGCAGTGCCAGCCTCGGGCATATCTGGTGGGCAACGCGCCGGCATCGATCTCCCGGACACCGACGCCAGTTGTGTCGGTACTCACCTGTCACCTCCAGATCTTGGGTACTAACTAGAACACGTTACAGTTTTGGGGCGGGGGAGCGCAACGACGGCGAGTCCTGCTGGGTTTGCTGAAGGCGTATGCGCATTAGGGGTATATGTATTTGATGCCGCTGTTCTCGTTCGAAGGCCGCTCGCCGAAGGTCGATCCGACGGCGTTCGTGGCCCCGACCGCCACCCTGATCGGCGACGTCACAGTCGAGGCAGGGGCGTCCGTCTGGTACAACGCCGTGCTGCGCGGCGACTACGCGCCCGTGGTGATCCGTGAGGGCGCCAACGTGCAGGACGGCTCGGTGTTGCACGCACCGCCGGGAATACCGGTCGACGTCGGCCCTGGGGCCACCGTGGCGCATCTGTGTGTGATTCACGGGGCGCATATCGGGTCTGAGGCGTTGATCGCCAACCATGCGACGGTGCTGGACGGTGCGGTGATCGGGGCGCGCTGCATGGTCGCCGCCGGTGCTGTGGTGGTGGGCGGTACGCAGATTCCGGCCGGGATGCTGGTGACCGGTGCGCCGGCCAAGGTGAAGGGGCCGATCGAGGGCACCGGCGCCGAGATGTGGGTCAACGTCAACCCGCAGGCCTATCGGGATCTGGCGCAGCGGCATATCGCGGGCGTGGAGCCGATCGAGGCTTCCTCGGACTAGGCGTGGTGCGGGCTGGCGGCGCTGATCAACGCATCGGGGTCGGTCACGCTGACGTACAACGTCCTGAGCTTGATGGGCAGTCCCATGACGCGTGCGCGCGCCGCTGGATCGATGGTCAACTCGACTATTCCGTTCGAGGACCCGTTGACCAGCCAGCGGCCCCGAAAGCCGTGGGCGCCCCAGGACAACACCCGCTCGTCGTTGGGTTTGGCGTTCACGATCGATGACAGAGGAATGGCGGCGTCGAAGCCCCAGCCGAACTTGACGCGTAAGGTCCCGTCCTGAATCCGCACCTGGCTGCGCTTGGGCCCCAGCCCCAGCGGAACAGACAGCGGGAGAAACCAACGGTCATAGCGCATTTCGAGAGTCATGCCGCGAAGTCTAGGCGCGCCCAGACGGAAAATAATCTATATTTTTTTCACGCTGGCGACGGCGCGGTCCATCTCCCAGTACGCGCGCAGTGCCACCATCTGTCCGTCGTCGTTGGCCTTGTAGGTGAAAACGCCTTCGGCCGTGGTCTGATAGTCGCCGGTGGTGATCAGGATGTGCCCGACGTTGGCTTCCTCGTTGCCACACTGGTAGGTGTCGCGGAAGAAGAACTCGATGCGGGTGGTGGGCGCGATCGCTTTGTCCCAGAACGCCGATATGGCGTCACGGCCCCGGTGCCCCTTGCCTTCGGGGTCGAAAGCCGATGGGCCGATTGGATCTTCGACGATGGCGTCCTCGGCGAACACAGCCAGCCAGGCGTTCTTATCGCGGGCGGCTACCGCCTCGCGGGAGCGCCGGCCGGCCTCGTGCGCCGGGCTGGTCACTTGTCCTGCCAGCCCGAGTGAATGTAGGTGTCGGCGAAGCGCTTCATCGAGTCCTGCTTCTTATCCAACGGCGCGTCGAAGGCCAGCCCGTCGAAAACCCACGGGATGGTGATGTAGTCCGTCACCCCGATCTCGGCCAGCTCCCGATGGCCGTCCACGCCGAACTTGTCCATACAGACGGCCTGGTATTCGAAAGGATCGTCCGCACGGCCGTTTTCGGCAAGGAGCGTCTTGAGCTTCTTGATCGTCTCGTCCAGTTCCGCATGCGTCATCATCGCGCTCGTCCACCCGTCGCTGACCCGGGCGGCACGCTTGAGCGCGACGTCGGTGTGGCCGCCGACATAGAACGGCACCGGCTCGCTGGGGGCGGGGCTCATCTGCAGGCGGTCGAAATCGTAGAACTCACCGTGGAATTCGACCATGCCACCGGCCAGCACCAGCTTGATCACTTCAATCATCTCGTCGACACGCTTGCCGCGACGGGCATACGGCACTCCGCACCACTCGAATTCCTCAGGTGCCCAGCCGATTCCGACGCCGAAGCCGAAGCGGTTGTTGGTCAGGTTGGCCACCGAGCCGACCTGCCGGGCCAGCAGCAGCGGATTGCGCGAACCCAGCTTCAGCACGTTGGTGTAGAACCGCAGCTTCGAGGTGACCGCACCCATCGTGCCCGCCAGAATCAGCGGATCGACCCAGGGGGAGTGCTCATCGAACATTCGCTTGCCGTCGGCGGTGTAGGGGTAGTCGACGGACTGTTGCTCGAAGTAGAAGATCGAATCCGGCAGCGCGATGGAGTCGAACCCGACTTCCTCTGCGGTCTTGGCGAGCTCGGTCAGCTGGTCGATCGGGCTGAACGCGATACTGAGGGTGTACTTCATTTCGCGGTCTCCCCCGGCTTGTCGCTGCCGACTACCCACATGGAGTAATACTGTGATCCGCCGCCGTAGGCGTGGCCCAACGCTTTCCGGGCATTCGGCACCTGATGGTCACCGCCCTTGCCCATCACCTGAATCGCGGCCTCGGCGAAGCGGATCAGGCCGGAGGCGCCGATCGGGTTGGAGGACAGCACGCCGCCCGACGGGTTGACCGGGATGCGCCCGCCGATCGCCGTCTCACCGGCTTCGGTGAGTTTCCAGCCTTCACCCTCGGGCGCAAACCCGAGGCTTTCCAACCACATCGGCTCGAACCAGGAGAACGGCACGTAAATCTCCGCGGCGTCGATCTCGTCGATGGGGCTGGTGATTCCGGCGGCCTTCCACAGAGCGGCGGCCGCGTCACGACTGGCCTGCGGGCTGACCTGGTCACGGCCGGAGAACTGCAGCGGCTCGGTGCGCAACGCGGTGGCGTGGATCCATGCGACGGGGCGGCCCTCAGCCACCTTGGCGTCGGCCGTTTCCTCGTCACCGATGACGACGGCGGCGGCACCATCGGAGGACGGGCAGGTCTCGTCGTAGCGGATCGGGTCCCACAGCATGGGCGACTCCATCACCTTTTCCAGGGTGATGTCGGGCTGGTGTAGGTGGGCCAGCGGGTTGCGGACCCCGTTGAGCCGGTCCTTGACCGCGACCATGGCACCGATGTTGAGCGGCGCTCCGGAGCGGCGGATGTAGGACCGGACGTGCGGGGCGAAATACCCACCGGCGCCCGCACCCACGGGCTTGATGAACGGGATGGGGATCGAAAGTGCCCACATGGCATTGGATTCCGACTGCTTCTCCCACGCCATCGCCAGGACCCGGCGGAGTTTGCCGGACTGCACCAGGCTGGCCGCCACCACGCCGGTGGAGCCACCCACGGAACCCGCGGTGTGCACCCGGATCAGTGGCTTGCCGGTCGCGCCCATGGCGTCGGCCATGAACAGTTCCGGCATCATGACGCCCTCGAAGAAGTCGGGCGCCTTGCCGACGACGACGGCGTCGATGTCGTCGAAGGTGCAACCGGAATCTTCCAGTGCCCGGTCGATGGCCTCGCGGACCATGCCGTTCATCGAAACGTCTTTGCGCTTGGCGACGTACTTGGTCTGCCCGGTACCGAGTACCGCGGCGAGGTGCGCTCCTGCGCCGGCCATCAGTTCTGTCCTTCCATGACCGCGACCAGATTCTGTTGCAGCGCAGGCCCGCTGGTGGCGTGCGCGAGCACCCGCTGTGCCGATCCGTTCCAGATGTGTTGGGCCGCCAGGCCGATACGTTCCAGGCCGGCGACGAACATGGGGTTGGCCGCCAGTGCGCCGCCGGACGGGTTGACCTTCGTCTTGCCGGTCAATCCGATGGCCTCGGCCAGGATCAGGTGCTGGTGGGTGAACGGCGCGTGGATTTCGGCGATGTCGATACCGGTGTCGCCACCGGTGGCCGCTTTGGCGGACACCGCGGTGGACGGTGACGCGGTCAGGTCGCGCGCACCGAGCACCGGGGTTTCGATGCGGTGCTCGATTCCCGTTATCCAGGCCGGGTTTTCGCGCAGCTCGCGGGCTCTGCCATTGGCGGCGAGGACGATTGCGGCCGCGCCGTCGGTGATCGGAGCGATGTCGTGGCGGCGCAGCGGATCGTTGAAGAACGGGCGGGCCAGCAGTTCGTCGATGCTCTTGGCCGGCTTCTCGGAATCGTTGCGCTCGGACTGGGCGAACGAATCGAGGGCGACCTGAGCCATCTGCTGGGGCGTCCATTTGCCGGAGTCCAGGCCGATGCGCGCCTGCAACCCCGCCATCGACACCGAGTCCGGCCACAGCGGCGCAACGGTATAGGGGTCGGTCTGGCGGGTCAGGATCTGGCGCAGAATGCCCGCCGAGGACTTGCCGAAGCCGTACACCAGCGCCGTCTCGACCTCGCCGGTGAGGATCTTGATGTAGGCCTCGTACAGTGCCCAGGCGGCGTCCATCTCAACGTGCGACTCGTTGATCGGCGGTACGGCGCCAATCGAGTCGATCGCCGAGATGAACGAAAATGCCCGTCCGGCAAGATAGTCCGACGACCCTGAGCACCAGAAGCCGATGTCGGACTTGTTGATGCCGAGGTCCTGATACAGCTGGGCGAAGCACGGCATCAACATCTCGACGCCATTGGTGGTGCCGTCGGTGCGGCGGACATGCGGCGCGTGGGCGAAGCCGACCACCGCGACATTGCGATCACTCATGTGTAGCTGTGCCCTTTACAGGTGGTGCTTGTAGGTGTCGTATTCGGCGTCCGGTTCGCCGGTAGGCCGGAAGTATTCGATGTTGTCGATGCCGAATCCCCACTCCTCGCGGGGTTTCCACACCGCCTCGACGCGCATGCCCATGCGCACCTCGTGCGCGTCGATGTCGGCGACCAAGTGCAGGAACGGAATATCGGCTCCGTCAAGCAACACATAGGCCGCCACATAGGGCGGCTTGATGCGCTGGCCCTGGAACGGGATGTTGATGATCGCGAACGTCGTCACCGTGCCCTTGTCCGGCAGTTCGACGAACTCGGTGGTGGGCAGGCCGGTGGCCGGGTCGGCGCCGTGCGGCGGGAAGTACACCTTCCCGGCCTCACCTGTCCTGGCGCCCAACAGCTTTCCTTCGGCGATCGCGCGCAGGTAGGCGCTCTCCTCGTGGGAGGCGGTGTGCTGAATCGTCAGCGAGATCGGCGTGACGATCATGGTCACCGGGTCCAGTCCGGCCTGGGGTTCCGGCACGTCCTCGGCCTGGTCGCCGGGTGCGAAGTAGGCGATATCGGTGATGGCGCCGACGGTCTCGTCGGCCCAGTGCACGTGCACCCGGTCGCCCGTCTTGATGCCCGAAGGACCCGCGGCTCCGACATCCACGGCGTGGATCAGCGGGGTGTCCGCGCCGTCGAGCTTGATCAGCGCCCAGGCGAACGGCCGGTCCAGCGGTTCCCCGCCGATCGGCGCGGGCTGCCAGGTCCAGGAGACCACGGTGCCGACGCTTTCCACCGGTACCATTTCGCCCAGCGGTTCGTAGGTGACCGGGTCGTATTCCGGCGGCGGCACATGTACCCGGCCATCGGAACCACGTACTCCCAGAACTCGGCGCTCACGCAGTGCAGTGAAAAACTTGCCCAGCGTGGGACCCACCGAACGGGTGTAGTCGAAGGACAACGTCAACGGTGCAGAGAGGGGCGGCTCAGGGTGATCGATCAGGGCCGGGCCGCTTGAACTGGCTGTCACGCATTCGAGTAGAACAGGTTCTAAGAATGGTTTCAACTACGCGCTTTGACGGCTTGGGAGGCTGCGCATGAAGCTCGGACTGCAACTGGGATATTGGGGCGCTCAGCCGCCGGAGAACCACGCGGAGCTTGTCGCCGCCGCCGAGGAAGCCGGATTCGACGCCGTGTTCACCGCCGAGGCCTGGGGTTCGGACGCCTACACGCCGCTGGCCTGGTGGGGTCGGGAGACGCAGCGGGTGCGGCTGGGCACCTCCGTGGTGCAGCTGTCCGCGCGCACGCCGACCGCCTGCGCGATGGCGGCGCTGACGCTGGACCATCTGTCCGGCGGCCGGCACATCCTCGGCCTCGGTGTGTCCGGGCCCCAGGTGGTCGAGGGCTGGTACGGGGCCCGGTTCCCCAAGCCGCTGGCCCGCACCCGCGAATACATCGACATCGTGCGCCAGGTCTGGGCCCGGGAGAAGCCGGTGACCAGCGATGGTCCGCACTATCCGCTGCCGCTGACGGGCGAGGGGACAACAGGTTTGGGTAAGCCGCTGAAGCCCATCACCCACCCGTTGCGCGCCGACATCCCGATCATGCTGGGCGCGGAAGGTCCGAAGAACGTTGCGCTGGCGGCCGAGATCTGCGACGGCTGGTTGCCGATCTTCTACTCGCCGCGGATGGCCGACACCTACAACGAATGGCTGGATGAGGGATTCGCCCGGCCCGGCGCCCGCCGCAGCCGCGAGGACTTCGAGGTGTGCGCCACGGCGCAGGTGGTGGTGACCGAGGACCGTGCCGGGACGTTCGAGGCGGTCAAGCCGTACCTCGCGCTCTACATGGGCGGCATGGGCGCCGAGGACACCAACTTCCACGCCGACGTCTACCGCCGGATGGGGTACTCCGAGGTGGTCGACGAGGTCACCAAGCTGTTCCGGTCGAACCGCAAGGACGAGGCGGCGAAGGTCATCCCGGACGAGTTGGTCGACGACGCCATGATCGTCGGTGATCTGGACTACGTGCGTAAGCAGATCGTGGCCTGGGAGGCGTCCGGCGTCACCATGATGGTGGTGGGTGCTCGCAGTGTTGAGCAGGTACGGGACCTCGCCGCGCTGACCTGAGGCCGGTGCTTGCGGGGGTGTTAGAACACGTTCTAGATTGGCCGGATGGAGTTGATGTCAGACGGCGCGTGCGTCGCCGAACGACATCTCCACGTTGGTGACCGACTGCGTCATCAGCGCCCGCTTGGGCAGTCCCAGCGTCGCGAGTTCCTTGGCGTAGGGGTGCTCGCCGAGACGGATCTTGGCGCCGCCGAGCCGGGTCCGCACACCCGTGCTCTGCATGGTCGAGGTGGTCTCGCGGGTCACGCCGTCCAGGCAGGAGTAGGTCGTCAATGTCTGGGGTTTGGGCGCGGGGTGGGGCAGGCCGCGGCTGAACTCGATGGCGGTGATCAACTGACCGTCGGCGCTGACGTCGAACTCGAACTTGCGTCCCTCGCGAACGTTGAAGTCCGCCATGATCTTTGGGTATCCCCAGATGGTGCGGCCGGCCTCGAGGGTGAACTCCTGGTCGACCGGCAGTTGATGGATGAGGGTGGCCGCGCCGGCCATCGCGCGGATGCCTTTTTCATGGCTGCCGGGCTTGTTGACCAGGAACGCGGTGCCGTACTCGTGGTACTTGCCGAGGTCGCCGTCGATGTAGCGGACGAGCAGTTGCAACAGAATCGCCCGGCCGGGCAGGTATTGAAAGATTTCGAGGCCGCTGTAATCGATGAGTCGCTGGGCGGCGTCGGCGTCGACGGAGAACATCGCCGAATGCTGGTCGGCCTTGCGAATGACCACCGGCATGGTGAGGACGGTTCCGGCGATGGTGTGTTGCGAGACAGGCATGGGGCTTACTGTAATGGCCTCGAGGCAGAAAACTGGAGGCTGTAGATGACGTCAACGATTCCGGACACGATCCTGAACATCGATCTGGCGGACGGCAATTTCTATGCCGACGGTGTGGCGGCCCGGGAGGCGTATCGCTGGATGCGGGCCAACCAGCCGGTGTTCCGGGACCGCAATGGATTGGCAGGCGCGACAACGTATCAGGCCATCCTGGACGCGGAGCGCAACCCGGAGCTGTTCTCCAGCACTGGCGGCATCCGCCCCGATCAGCCGGGTATGCCGTACATGATCGACATGGACGACCCCGCGCATCTGGTGCGGCGCAAGCTGGTCAACGCCGGCTTCACGCGCAAGCGGGTGAAGGACAAAGAGGCGTCGATCGGGGAGCTGTGCGACACCCTGATCGACGCGGTGTGCGAGCGGGGGGAGTGCGACTTCGTCCGCGATATCGCCGCGCCGCTTCCGATGGCGGTGATCGGCGACATGCTGGGGGTGCTGCCGTCCGAGCGGGGGATGTTGCTGAAGTGGTCGGACGATCTGGTGTGCGGGCTGTCGTCGCACATCGACCCGACCTCGGTGGAGTTCCAGACGGTGATGGAGGCGTTCGCCGGGTACACGGCGTTCACCATGGACCTGATCGGCAAGCGCCGTGCGGAGCCGACCGACGACCTGTACTCGATCCTGATCAACGCCGAGGTCGAGGGTCAGCGGATGTCGGACGAAGAGATCGTCATGGAGACGCTGCTGATCCTGATCGGCGGCGACGAGACGACCCGGCACACGTTGAGCGGGGGCACCGAGCAACTGGTGCGGCATCAGGATCAGTTCGCGGATCTGGTGGGCGACGTGGGCCTGCTACCCGGTGCCATCGAGGAGATGCTGCGCTGGACGTCGCCGGTGAAGAACATGTGCCGCACGCTGACCGCGGACACGGAGTTTCATGGCACCTCGTTGAGCGCGGGGGAGAAGATCATGCTGTTGTTCGAGGCGGCGAACTTCGACGAGTCGGTGTTCGACCAGCCAGAGAAGTTCGATATCCGGCGTAACCCGAACAGTCACTTGGCTTTTGGCTTCGGCACTCACTTCTGCATGGGTAACCAGCTGGCCCGGTTGGAGCTGTCGATGATGACGTCGCGGGTGTTGCAGCGGTTGCCCGACCTGCGGTTGGCCGATGAGTCCGCGTTGCCGTTGCGGCCGGCGAACTTCGTGTCCGGCCTGGAGTCGATGCCGGTGGTGTTTACGCCGAGCGCGCCGGTGTTGGGGTAGACGCTCGGATGATGTTCGCCCTCGCAGCCGAGGGCTCAGGAGTGTGAGCGGTTCAGCGGTTCTTGAACTCCGGCTTGCGCTTCTCGGCGAACGCCCGGGGGCCTTCCTTGGCGTCGTCGGACAGGAACACCTGAATGCCGATCTGGGTGTCGATCTTGAACGCCTCGTTCTCGTGCATACCTTCGGTCTCGCGGATGGTCCGCAGGATTGCCTGCACCGCCAGAGGGCCGTTGTTCTCGATGATCTCGGCGAGTTCGAGTGCCTTGGTCAAGGCCTGACCGTCCGGGACGACGTGCCCGATCAAGCCCATCTCGAGGGCCTCGGTCGCGGTGATGTGGCGTCCGGTCAGCAGCAGGTCGCACGCAACCGCGTAGGGGATCTGGCGGACTAAGCGGACGGCCGACCCACCCATCGGGTACAGGCTCCACTTGGCCTCGGAGATGCCGAACTTGGCGCTCTCGCCGGCCACCCGGATGTCGGTGCCCTGCAGGATCTCGGTGCCGCCGGCGATCGCCGGTCCTTCGACGGCTGCAATCAAGGGCTTGGTGAGTCGGCGACCCTTGAGCAGAGCGTCGATGCGCGACGGGTCGTAGCTGCCGTCCTTGAAGGAGTCGCCCGGCGGCTTCTGGGTTGCGGTCTTGAGGTCCATGCCCGCGCAAAAGTAGCCACCAGCACCGGTCAGGATGCAACAGCGGATGTCGGGATCGTTGTCGACGCGGTCCCACGCCTCGACCATGATCTGCATCATTTCAGTGCTCAGCGCGTTGCGGCGGTGCGGCCGGTTCATGGTCACGATGAGCGTGTGACCACGCTGCTCCACCAGTGCGTCAGGTCCAGATTCGTTTGCTGGCTGCTCCGCCACGGCTACCGCCTCTTCATCGACATGGGGTGTGAGCTTGTCAAGAAATGTAACACGTTCTAATTTGGTGGCCGTGGCTCTGAATATTGCTGACCTAGCCGAGCACGCCATTGACGCTGTGCCGGATCGTGTTGCTCTCATCTGCGGTGACGAGCAGTTGACGTATGCCCAACTGGAAGAGAAGGCCAATCGCTTCGCGCATTACCTGATGGACCAGGGTGTGCGCGAGGGCGACAAGGTCGGCCTCTACTGCCGCAACCGCATCGAGATCGTGATCGCGATGCTGGGCATCATCAAGGCGGGCGCCATCCTGGTCAACGTCAACTTCCGCTATGTCGAGGGCGAACTTCGCTACCTCTTCGACAATTCCGACATGGTGGCGCTGGTGCACGAGCGCCAGTACTCAGACCGCGTCGCCAACGTGCTGCCGGACACCCCGAACGTCAAGACGGTGCTGGTCGTGGAGGACGGCAGCGACCTCGACTATCAGCGCTACGGCGGCGTCGAGTTCTACTCCGCGATCGCCGACAGCTCACCCGAGCGCGACTTCGGTGACCGCACCGCGGACGCCATCTACCTGCTCTACACGGGCGGCACCACCGGCTTCCCGAAGGGCGTGATGTGGCGCCACGAAGACATCTACCGTGTGCTCCTCGGCGGAACCGACTTCGCCACTGGGGAATTCGTCAAGGACGAGTACGATCTCGCCAAGGCGGCCGCCGCGAATCCGCCGATGGTCCGGTACCCGATTCCACCGATGATTCACGGGGCCACCCAGTCGGCGACCTGGATGTCGCTGTTCTCCGGCCAAACCACCGTCCTCGCACCGGAGTTCAACGCCGAGCAGGTGTGGCGGACCATTCACAAGCACAAAGTGAACCTGCTGTTCTTCACCGGTGACGCGATGGCCCGTCCGCTGCTCGACGCACTGCAGAAGGACAACGATTACGACCTGTCGTCGCTGTTCCTGCTGGCCAGCACCGCCGCCCTGTTCTCGCCGAGCATCAAGGAGAAACTCCTTGAGCTGCTGCCGAATCGGGTCATCACCGACTCAATCGGCTCGTCCGAGACCGGGTTTGGTGGCACCAGCATCGTCGCCAAGGACGCGCCGCACAGCGGCGGCCCGCGGGTGACCATCGACCACCGCACCGTCGTCCTCGACGACGAAGGCAACGAAGTGAAGCCCGGCTCGGGCGTGCGCGGGTTCATTGCCAAGAAGGGCAATATTCCCGTCGGTTATTACAAGGACGAGAAGAAGACGGCCGAGACGTTCAAGACGATCAACGGTGTGCGGTATGCGATTCCGGGCGACTACGCCCTGGTCGAAGAGGACGGCAGCGTGACGATGCTGGGCCGCGGATCGGTGTCGATCAACAGCGGCGGCGAGAAGATCTACCCCGAAGAGGTCGAGGCGGCGCTGAAGGGCCACCCCGACGTGTTCGACGCACTGGTGGTCGGTGTGCCGGACCCGCGTTACGGCCAGCACGTCGCGGCCGTGGTGCAGGCCAGGGAAGGAGCGCGGCCGTCGTTGTCGGAGCTGGACAGCTTCGTGCGCTCGGAGATCGCGGGATACAAAGTGCCGCGCAGTCTTTGGTTCGTCGACGAGGTGAAGCGGTCACCCGCTGGCAAGCCGGATTACCGCTGGGCCAAGGAGCAGACCGAGGCGCGGCCGGCTGATGATGTGCACGCAGCGCACGTAGCCAGCGGTTAATCTACTTCTTCAAGCGACATCCCGACATCCCGACGTTCCGCACGGCCATTTCGCGTGCGAAGCCGCAGGCTGCGGTGGCTCTCAAGTGTCGACGGGGGAGCGCCCCGCGCTGAGGTGACATTCAGGGCACTATTCCTGCGATCTGTTCGGTCGGGCTTTGGCGGTGATCCACGGTGTGCGCCGGTCAGAGTGTCGTGATGCAGAGGACTTCGTCGAGGCTGCCGGTGTTTAGTCCGAGGGTGGCCGCGCGTTGTGCGAGTTTGGTGATCGGATGGGTGCCAGGTATGCCGCCGGCGCGCGCCAGGCGTGTGGTGTCGAACATCGCTGGGCCGGTGGTTATTGCGCCGGTGAGGAGGTAGCGGCCGGTCTCTGCTGTGCGGCGGACGGCGGTTTCGGGTGCGCTGGTGCCGGTGAGTTTCGCTGCGTCGGTGTAGTTGATGGCGACCTGGAATACGTGTGGTTCGGCCTGCAGCACGGCTGTCAGGCGGGTGATGAGGTTTTCGGGGGCGAAAAACCGCCAACCCTCGCCCAGATGAAGCCAGAACCTTGCATCAATGTGCTGGTAAAGGTGGGCGAGGTGGTCGTTCGGCCCGTTGCCGGGGTCGAGGAATTCGAGGAAGTGGTAATGCTGCGCAAGTAGTGCGCGGTCCTTTGCAGACAGGCCGCCATCGAGGACCAGGAACCGACCGACCCGCGAGATATCGGTGCAGCAGTGAACAAATGTGTTCAGCGTGTGCTCGGTGCTGGCCAGGTCCGGCCCGGCGATGAGGCTAATGACAATCTCGGGCTCACCGGGGTTGGCCAGCAGGGACTGCACTACCGCGTCGGGGTAGGAGGACGCCGCTTCGAGCATTGTCGGTACACCCAGGTCGCGGTTTTCGGCAATTCGTTGCCGATCAGTCTCGGGCAAATCGGGTCGGGCCAACAGGCGCCGGCACAGCGTGAAAGTCTCGGCCTGCTTGCCGATCCAGGAGGCGCACACCGCCTGCTCATCGAGCGCACGCCAGGCATAGACGTCAGGGCGGACAAATAGTCTGTCTGATTCCGGATACGGGATTTCGGCGGCGGCCTCGGCAAACAGATATCCGAGTTCCCAGCGCTGCTCTTCCCGGCAGCGCCGCGCGACTTCGTGCAACGGTTCGGCGCGAGTGGGTCGAAACTCCCACGCTCGCAGGTAAGCGTCCTGGACCGCGGGCCTCGACTCATCGAGTTGAGCCATCGACTCGGCGACCCGCCACATCGCGGCGTACGCTTGCTCCTCCCAGCCGACCTTTCCGGCAAGCATCTCGGCCAACCGCGCATACCAACTGCGCGCGTCAACGAAATCGCCTCGAGCGTAGCAATTTTCAGCGATTCGGAAGACCCACCGCGCATCCTCGGGGTTCCGCTCGACCTCGGCCAGCAATAGATCGCGGTCGCAGGCGAGCTTGACTTGCGGATCCCCGCTGCCGACGGTTTGGCGAGGGGATTCGATGTGATACTGCCCCTCAACGCGCGTGCCGATAACAGCTTCGGCGTCGTCCGCGGCGTATTCGGAGATGGCGCTGTCGTAGTCCACGCGTAATCCGTCGCGGAACAGCCGCGCGCGCCAGCAGGTGTTGCCGTTGGTGTCGAGATGCCGTAGCCAGTAGATGTCAGCGCCTAGCCGGGTCAGGTCGGGTGTGCCCACGAGTGTGTCGCCGGCGTCCAGGATCCATATGTAGTCACCGTGGTCCTGCGCAAGGTTAAGCCCCTGATTTCGGCCAGAAGGGAGGTTGGCCCGAGCGCGTTCATACAGCTGGCCGGGGATTCCCGCACTGGCCATGCTGGTCCGGACGAAATCCTGGGTCCCATCTGTTGAGCCCGAGTCAACGATTACCCATGAACTAATCAGGGGCGCAACTCGGTCCAACACGTCCCGCAGGTGGTGCCTGTCGTTTTCCAGAACCATGTTCAAGCAGATCGCTGGGCGCGTGGTCACGGGATCGGGCAGAGCCAGATCTAAGCCGGCGATCGCGTGGCGCGCAGCGGTGCGCGTCGACTCACCGAAGAGTTCCGCGAAGTCCCATTCGTTGCAGCGCAGGAAATTGAGCCAAGCCGGAAGCGTACGGGAAAGCCGGTCGGTGTGAATGTGTCGCGAGTACGGATGAAATATGCGAAGGCCGCACGGATCCATGAGGTGCAACAGCACGTATCGATCCTGGCATTCTTCCTGGACACTGTTCAGCATGGTGTAGTAGGGGTGCGGATCGGTCTTGCGAAAAATGGGACCGGTATACCACTGCGTATAGGAATGCCGGGTACAGAAGTCGAAGCCCCAGTATTTTGCGAGCGTCGGAATGGTGTATTCCAGGAATCCCATCTCTGGGCTTTTTCGCCTGGAGAATTTATCAAGAAACGTGCGGGGAAAGACCGCCACGATGAGTGGGCAATACCAGGAATCGCGTTCTTGCAAATCATATTCACGCAGGAATTCTTCATATTCCCGGTAATGGTCATATTGCGGCATCACCCAGTAACAACAGTCTTGCACTTCGTTTACCGGCCGCAGGCTGGGCAGCAGAAGTTCATCTTTCTTGATGTCCGGAAATAACCTTTCAACGGGTGCGAAGACGAGCATATCCCACTGGATGAGCGCGATCGAGTCCCATTCCAAGAGATGCCCGCGTTCGCGGAACCATCTCGAGATAAGCATGTCCCCGTGCTTCCATTTCCACTGCGGAGATCGCGCCTCGGTGAATACAAAAAAATCATCGGCGTACGGACCTAATTCACTTTCGAAAATCGGCACGTCGCCCGGTGCGCCACCGAACAAGACATAGATGGGTGTATTGGCATTGTAATGACGTAGAAGACGTAGCCGGTCTGCGCAGAGCTGGGCTTCTTTATAGCACCAGAATAGGATGGCTAAATCCATATCAGCGCCTACGTTTCCGATTCTGCACCGCGTTTTTACGGGGTTGTGCGTTCAGTCGCTGCCATACAGTCTCCTGGATCATGATCCGTTAGGTTCCACAGCTCAAGGTTGGTCAGCAATTCGTGATGCAGAGGACTTCGTCGAGGCTGGCGGTGTGTAGTCCGAGGGTGGCCGCGCGTTGTGCGAGTTTGGTGATCGGTTTGTTGCCTTTGATGCCGCCGGCACGCTCTACCCGGGTGGTGTCGAACATCGCTGGGCCGGTGGCTATTGCGTCGGTGAGAAGGTAGCGGCCGGTCTCCGGTGCGCGGCGGACGGCGGTTTCGGGTGCACTGGTGCCGGTGAGTTTCGCCGCGTCGGTGTAGTTGACGCCCACCTGGAATACGTGTGGTTCGGCCCGTAGTACGGCCGTCAGGCGGGTGATGAGGTTTTCGGGTGCGAAGAACTGCCAGCCTTGGTCCAGATGTAGCCAAAACCGTCCATCGATGTTGCTGCAAAGGCGGGCAAGCTGCGCGCCGGGACGGTCTTTGGGGCCGCGATCGAGAAATTCGAGGAATCCGTAACGCTGTGAAAGTAGTGCGCGGTCTTCGGCGGACATGCCGGTATCGAGAGCCACGAAACGCCCGACTCGCGAGATATCGGTGCAGTTGTGCACGAAAGAGTTCAGCGTTTGTTCGGTGCTTTCTCGGTCTGGCCCGGCGATCAAACTAACGACAACCTCGGGCTCGCCTGCGCCGACCAACAGGGACTGCACCAGCGCGTCAGGGTAGGAGAGTGCGGCCTCGAGCACGGTGGGCACACACACGTCTCGGTTCCCGGAAATGCGTGGGCGATCTTCGTCGGGCAGGTCGGCTCGGGCCAGCATGCGCCGGCACAGAGTGAATGCTTCCGGTTGCTTGCCGATCCAGGAGGCGCACACCGCCTGTTCATCGAGCGCGCGCCAGGCATAGATATCGGAGCGGACAAATAGTCTGTCCGTGTCCGGATACGGGATTTCGGCGGCAGCCTGGGCAAACAGATATCCGAGTTCCCACCGCCGCTCTTCGCGATAGCACGTGGCGATCGTGTGTAGGGGTTCGGCACGGTTGGGGCGGAACTCCCAAGCTTTGAAGAAAGCTTCCTGGACTTCGTCCCACGGCGCGCCGAGTCGCAGCATCGACTCAGCGACTCGGAGCATGGAGTAGAAGACCTCTTCCTCCCAACCCCCCATCTCAACCCGGCGCTCATACCATTTGAGCGCGCTGACAAAGTCGTACGTTTGCTCGCGTGTTCGGCCAAGGTCAAAGCAGCTCTGGGCCAGGTAGAACACCGACCGCGTGTCATTGGGGTTGCGTTCGACCTCGGTCAGTAGCAGATTGCGGTCGTGCGCGTATTTCAGCGGATCCTGACTGCGTGCGCCGACGGTGCGAGCCTCGATGTGGTACTCGCCCCCGAGCTCCGCGGAAACATATGGGCCATCCCACGACGCGTACTCATGGACGACACCCTCGTAGCGCACGTCTATCCCGTTGCGGAATAACTGCGGCCGCCAGTAGACGTCGGCCCCAAGTTGGTAACGCAACAAATAGATATCGGCGTTCAGCCGGTTGAAATCGGGTTTTCCGGCAAGTTTGTCGTCGGCGTCCATTATCCAGATGTAGTCACCGTGGTCCTGGGCGAGGTCTAATGCTTCCGACCGGTTGTGCGCGAAGTTATGCCAGCGCCGTTCGTGCAGGGTACCGGGGATGCCGAGGCCGGCCATGTGGCGGCGGATCACATCCTGGGTCCCGTCGTCAGAACCGGTATCGACGATCACCCAAGAACTGATGTAGGGCGCGACCGAGTCGAGTGCCTCGTGGATTATGTGTGCCTCGTTTCGGACGATCATGTTGAGGCAGATCCCACTTTGTGCAGTTTTTTCAGGCGCCGACGCACCCGGAGCTGAGTCTGCGTCCGCGGCCACGCAGAGGACCTCGTCAAGGCTGGCGGTCTGCAATCCGACTGCGGCCGAACGTCGCTCGAGTTCAGTGATGGGGTCTGAGTCGTTGTCCAGCACACCGCCGGCGAGATCCAGACGCATGTTGTCGAACATCGCCGGGCCGCGGGCGACTGCCTCGGTCAGGGCGTAGCGGCCGGCATCCGGTGCGCGGCGCACCGCATCTTCTGCTGCGCAGGTGCCGGTGAGCCGTACTGCATCGGCGAAATTTATTCCGACCTGAAATACCTGGCACTCGGCGTCGAGTACGGCCCCGAGACGGGTGATGAGATTCTCGGGTGCAAAAAAACGCCAGCCCTTGCCGAGATGTAGCCAAAACCGCGCATCGACGTGCTCGCGGAGGTGAGCGAGGTCTGACGCGGTTCCGTCGGCTGGGTCAGTGTCAATGAATTCGAGGAACCGATAGCGCTTTGAGAGTTCTGCTCTATCGTCAATCGATAACCCGGCGTCGAGAGCAAGAAACCGGTGGACGCGCGAGATGTCGGTGCAGCAGTTCACAAACGAGTTGAGTGTCTTCTCAGTGCTGTCTCGGTCCGGCCCGGCGATCAGGGTGACGACCACCCGGGCGTCGCGGGCGCAGGCGGGCTGATGCTGCAGCGACTTCATCAGCGCGGTATCGGGGTACGACGACGCCGCATCGATCATCGTGGGCACACACACGTCACGGTTGCCCGCAATCCTCTGCCGATCTTCCTCGGGGAGGTCGGGTAGGGCCAGCATGCCCCGGCACAGTGTGAAGGCCTCGGGCTGCTTCCCGATCCAGGAGGCGCACACCGCCTGTTCATCGGTAGCGCGCCACGTGTAGACGTCCCCATTTACCAGCGATAGATCCTGGTCGGGAAACGGGATTTCTGCGGCAAGCTGGGCAAACTCATAGCCCAGTTCGTAGCGATTCTCTTCGCGATAGTGCCGGGCGATGGCCCATAAGGGTTCGGCGCGGGTGGGTCGATATTCCCACGCGCGCAGATACGCGTCTTGGACAACTGGCCACGGCTCACCGAGTTCCACCATCGAGTCCGCGGCACGGATCATCGCAACATAGGTGTCCTCATCAGATCCGCCCAAGTTGGCCCGTCGCTCATACCATTTATGCGCCTGAACGAAATCGCCCAAACAAAAGTAGCTTTGTGCCAGAAAATAGATTGACCGCGCATCCTCGGGATTCTGTTCCACCACTTCCAGCAGAAGGTCACGGTCTCGCGCATACCTATCTGGATCTAGATTGCGGGAACCAAGGCGACGAGATTCGATGTGATAAGGGCCTACGAGGCGCTCCTCGACGTAGGGGTCGTCCCACGCGACGGTCTCATGCACGACGCCCACGTACCGCACGCGCAACCCGTCGCGAAATAGTTGCGGTCGCCAATAGACGATGGAGCCTTCGGTGATGAGCATGAAGTAGATGTCGGCGTTTAGCGAGTTGAAGTCCGGCTTGCCCTCGAGTATGTCGTCGGCATCCATGACCAAGATGTAGTCACCGTGACCTTGGGCCAGGGTCATTGCCTCGGTCCGGTTATGGCCGAAATTGAGCCATGGCCGTTCATGCAATTCACCGGGTATGCCAAGGCCGGCCATGTGATTACGGATCAGCTCTTGCGACCCGTCGTTCGAGCCGGTATCGACGATCACCCACGAACTGATATAAGGCGCAACCGAGTCGAGCGCCTCGCAGACGATGTGCGCCTCGTTTCGGACGATCATGTTGAGGCAGATCGCCGCACGCGCGTTCGCCGAGTCAGGCACTGCCAAATGGTATCCGGCAACCGGGGTCCACGACGAGATCACGGATAAGGGAGCAATGTCAAAACCTGCCGGTGCGCGCCCTTTAAACGGCTCCGAAGTGGGCGCGCTCTTGCTCGTCATTCATTGATTCCGCCACGCCATGGGCTCTGTCCAGGGTGGAGTTCGTGCGTTGAGTGTCTCGAGGTAGCGTTGCCCGCTCCCAGCCTCCACCGCGCGCCTGTCTTCCAACAACCTCACACACACATGCGCTAAGTCGAACGATCCGTAACAGTGATGCGCGATCAACGCCAAATGCTTCAACTGCTCATCGGCCAAAGTGCTTGGCCGGGTCACGTCCCGCACGTAGACGATGTCGGCTTCCAAGAGCTGGTTCAATGGACGGCGAGGATCGTTGCCGACCATAAACTCACCAATCGGCCAAGATTTGACGCCGACGAAGCAATGCGGAATGAACCCCTGCCGCCGTAATTCTAAGTCGACCTCTCCGAATGGAGGCTGGTTCTTATAAAGGGTTACAAACGACACCTCGGCTTGAACTGCTACAGTCTCGGAGAGCTTATTTCGTCCATTTTGGAATACAGCCAGTTCACTTCCTTGGACGTCGATCTTCAGGAAGTCGATGTGGGTAATCTCTTCTAGGTCGTCAAGCCTCCGGGTGTCGAGTGGAATACGTTGGGTCACTTCGCTGAAAGCTTCGAAGCCCCTGAACAGCCGAATGGTTAAGGGGTCAGGTTCGAACAAGCTGGTCATTCCCGATGCTGGCGTGCAGACGTGCAAAATATGACGGTTGCCGTCGCCGAGCGCGTACGGCAAGTACGACTCGTTCGGGCCGCACGTCCCTTGCAGCAAAAGAAACGCCTCCGGCTCGGGCTCAAACCCGGTCAGGTGACACAAGCCGGCCCTGAGCATCGGCAGATATGGCAGATCGCTGCCGTACGGGTTCGCCCCCACGTCCACCACGTGTGTGATGCGCGATGGTGAGAGCAGGTCCCGCAGTGGACTCGAGTCAGGCACTGTCAGCCTGGCCCCGCGCGGCCAGCAGCAGGGCGGTGGTGAGCGTCGACATTCGTCACTGTTGCTTCGCTCAAGGGCTTGGTGTTCCTTTCAATGCTCCCGCTTTCAGACCCTGGTCTACCGAACACAGTACGTTCGCAGCGGCCTCCGCCGGGATGCGCTGGGCGGCATGAAGTCGAGACCCTGCTGTCGCGGTTCCGTCAGTCCTCACAGGTGGAAGTCACCCAATCCTTATCGACACATCGACGCGGCCGAGTTCTGCTGGGGGCAGGCCGAGAAAAGCGCAAATTTTCTCGCCTGCCTGGGGTTGCTGTAGACCTAAGAAAAGGCAATTTTCCCGGTCTCCGAAATAAGTTAAGACATCTTGATGGTGTGTCACGTAAGCGGAATAGAGTGCCGCATCATCTATTCCCCGCAGCGAGGCCGGTTGATCAGGAAGATACCGCCAGTACTGTACCCGCTCAAACGGGTCCAGGTCGCGATTGCCAACGTGGACGCGAACGGATCGCACCCAGTCAAGAGGATTTCTGAACATCAAGATGAACGCGCTATTTGGATAAATTGAGTCGAGCACGTCGTACAACCCTGGAATGGGCACGTCATTCACAGCTTCCACTGCATTTATCACCGGTGCCAACGTCGTGGCTACGTACAGCCTGTCGTTCTCGTGGCCGGCAACCTGCTCCTCGTAATTGACATCTCTGAAAATGTTTGGCCAGTGAATTGATGGAATGCCGGATCGGAGCAAAAGCTCATGAACACTCTTGGTCCCACTTCGGTGCAAACTCACGTTGAAAATTTTTTCAAATCTTGCCCGGCAACGTTTTCTGCCCGTAGTGACGACCGCCGGCAGCGGCTCCTCCGCTCGGTCGGTGACACAGAGGACTTCGTCGAGGCTGGCGCTGTGTAGTCCGGCGGCGGCCGCCGGTCGTTCGAGTTTGGTGATCGGATGGGTGCCAGGTATGCCGCCGGCGCGCGCCAGGCGTGTGGTGTCGAACATCGCTGGGCCGGTGGTTATTGCGCCGGTGAGGAGGTAGCGGCCGGTCTCTGCTGTGCGGCGGACGGCGGTTTCGGGTGCGCTGGTGCCGGTGAGTTTCGCTGCGTCGGTGTAGTTGATGGCGACCTGGAATACGTGTGGTTCGGCCTGCAGCACGGCTGTCAGGCGGGTGATGAGGTGTTCGGGGGCGAAAAACTGCCAGCCCTCGCCCAGATGAAGCCAGAACCTTGCATCAATGTGCTGGTAAAGGTGGGCGAGGTGGTCGTTCGGCCCGTTGCCGGGGTCGAGGAATTCGAGGAAGTGGTAATGCTGCGCAAGTAGTGCGCGGTCCTTTGCAGACAGGCCGCCATCGAGGACCAGGAACCGACCGACCCGCGAGATATCGGTGCAGCAGTGAACAAATGTGTTCAGCGTGTGCTCGGTGCTGGCCAGGTCTGGCCCGGCGATGAGGCTAATGGCAATCTCGGGCTCACCGGGGTTGGCCAGCAGGGACTGCGCTACCGCGTCGGGGTGGGAGGACGCCGCTTCGAGCATTGTCGGTACACCCAGGTCGCGGTTTTCGGCAATTCGTTGCCGATCAGTCTCGGGCAGATCGGGTCGGGCCAACAGGCGCCGGCACAGCGTGAAAGTCTCGGCCTGCTTGCCGATCCAGGAGGCGCACACCGCCTGCTCATCAAGCGCACGCCAGGCGTAAATATCCGCGCGGATATCGATAATGTCCTCTGCGGGTAAGGGGATTTCGGCAGCGCGCTTGGCAAACTGGTAACCGAGGTGGTAACGCTGCTCGATGCGGTACCGATGAGCGATGGCATACAGCGGTTCGGCGCGGGTCGGTCGAAATTCCCAGGCTTTGAGGTAGGCGTCTTGAACGTCAGGCCAGGACTCATCGAGGTTCGCCATCGACTCTGCCAGCCTGTACATCGCGTAGTAGACCTCCTCCTCCCAGCCGCCCAGCTCAACCCGCCGCGCATACCACTTGCGTGCGTTGGCATAGTCGCCCAGGCAGAAGTAGCTCAAGGCCAGATAGATCACCGACCGCGCATCCCTGGGGTTGCGTTCGACTTCGGCCAGCAACAAGTCGCGATCACGGGCGAACTTCTGCCCCGATAAGTTGCGGACACTGAGCTGCCGATCTTCGATGCGATACTCACCCTCGAGGCGTGCCTCGGTCCGGGGGCCGTCCCACTCGGCGTATTCGTGCGTGGCGCCCACCCAGCGCACGGGGATCCCGTTACGGAACAGCTGTGCGCGCCAGAAGATGCAGGAGTCGTCGCCGCAGCGTAGCCAGATGATGTCGGCGCTGAACTGCGAGAAGTCGGGCGTGCCTACGAGTATGTCGTCGGCATCCATGGCCCAGATGTAGTCACCATTGCCCTGTGCCAAGGTGAGTGCCTCGGTCCGGTTATGGCCGAAGTTCACCCATGGCCGCTCGTGCAGCTCACCGGGGATGCCCAGATCAGCCATGCGGTTTCTGATCAGGTCCTGGGTCCCATCGTCGGAGCCGGTGTCCACGATCACCCACGAATTGATGTATGGGGCAACGGAATCGAGCGCCTCCCGGACGATGTGCGCCTCGTTGCGCACGATCATGTTCAGGCAGATCGTCGGGCGCGCGGTTACCGGCTCGGGCACGGCCAAATCGTACCCAGCGATCGCGAATCGAGGCGTCTGATCGGACTAGCACGTCGCGACCGCAGGCGGTCAGAGTGCGGTGATGCAGAGTACTTCGTCGAGGCTGGCGAAGCGCAGCCCGGCGGCGGCCGCTTGTCGACCGAGTTTCTTGATCGGGTCAGGGTCGGTGGCCCGGGTGGCACCGGCGCGATTCAGGCGTGTGGTGTCGTACATCGCTGGGCCGTTGGCCATCGTGTCGGTGAGCAGGTAGCGGCCGGCTTCGGGTGCGCGGCTTACCGCGGTTTCGCGCGCGCTAGTGCCGGTCAGGCTGGCTGCGTCGGCGACGTTGATGCCCACCTGGACCACGAGCGGTTCGGCCTGCAGCACGGCCGTCAGGCGGGTGATCAAATTTTCGGGCGCGAAGAATCGCCAACCTTTGTCCAGATGCAGCCAATACCGCGCTTTTATGTACTGGCGGAGGTGGGCGAAGTGGGCACCTGGCGTGTCGCGGGGATTAAGTGGAACAAAGTTAAGGAACTCGTAGTGGTCAAGGAGTATCCCACGGTCGTGGGCTGACAGCCCGGTGTCAACGGCCAGGAAATGCCCGACCTGCGATACGTCCGTGCAGCATTGCAGGAACGAGTTCAAAGCGCGTTCGGTGGTATCCCGGTCCGGACCGGCAACCAGGCTGACGACCAACTCGCCCTCGCCTCGGCTTGCCAACACAGACTGCACCGCGGCCTCGGGGTATTGGCAAGCCGCATCGAGCATCGTCTGCACCAAAGCGTCGCGATTTCTTGCGATCCGCACCCGTTCCTCGTCGGGCAGGTCGGGTACGGCCAGCATTCGCCGGCACAGCATGAACGCTTCATCTACCCTGCCGATATAGGAGGCGCACACCGCCTGCTCATCCATCGCACGCCACGAGTAGATATCCGCACGGGTATACAGCATTTCGCTGTCTTCCTCCGGAAACGGGAGTTCAGAGGCACGCTTGGCGAACAGGTAGCCGAGGTGATACCGCTGATTGACGCGATTCAGACAAGCGATGGACCACAGCGCCTCGGCGCGGGTCGGTCGGAGCTCCCAGGCCTTCAGGTAGGCATTCTGAACTTCCGCAAACGGCGCGCCCAGTCGATCCATTGATTGGGCGATTTGGAACGTCGCGAGGTACACCTGTTCTGCTGAGCCGCCCATCTCGGCGCGCCGCTCATACCACTTGCGCGCGTTGGCGAAATCGTCCAGCGAGAAGTAGGTCTGGGCAAGCAGGAAAACCGACCGCTCATCCTGCGGGTTGCGTTTGACCTCGGCCAGTAACAGGTCGCGATCTTGCGCATATTTCTGCCCAGATGCGCTGCGGGCACCGAGTTGACGATATTCGATGTGGTACTTGCCTTCGAGGCGCACCGCGACGTAGGGGTCATCCCATGCGGGGTACTCGTGGATGACGCCCTCGTAGCGCACGCGCAATCCGTCGCGGAACAACAGCGGGCGCCAGAATCTGTAAGCGACGCGGTCCACGTATCGCATGTAGTAAATGTCTGCGTCCAACCGGGTGAGGTCGGGCTCGCCGACGAGCGGGTCGTCGGCGTCCATGACCCAGATGTAGTCGCCGTGGCCCTGGGCAAGCTCGAGCGCCTCGTTCCTGTTATCGGCGAAATTGCGCCATGCGCGTTCATGGAGTTCACCGGGGATGCCCAGGCGGGCCATGTGTCTGCGGATCAGGTCCTGGGTCCCGTCATCGGAGCCGGTGTCGACGATCACCCACGAGCTGATGTGCGTCGCAACGGAGTCGAGCAATTCCTGGATCACATGTGCCTCGTTCCGCACGATCATGTTGAGGCACAGCGCGGGACGCGCGGTTATCGGTCCAGGCACGGGGAAATGGTATCCGGGAATTGCGGATCGAGGCACCGGATTGCGTTCGGCATCAAGTTGGTCTGGCATGGGGTGGCTTAGGATCGTGGCGCATGCCGGTACCGAGCAACCGTGGCGCGTCGGGGAGCTGGCGAATCGTGCTGATCGGGCTTCATTGTCGGCGTCTGAGCTTACGGATAAGCAGAGCCATACTACGTCGTGCGTATTAACAGGCCTTGCCCAGTTGGGAGGGAGATGGGCGATTCGATGCCCAGAGAATCGCACACCTTGTTTATTTGATGGTATTGATATTCGTAACCCATGTACGCATAGTCATCAAGCAGGACTACGCCACCAACGGATAGCAGGGGATACAGTCTTTCCAGCGCATAAACTTCCGGAACCGAATTGTTCATATCTATGTGTAAGAAACTTATCTCGCCACGTGAAGCTATGCCGGCAACAACGTCATCCGTCATTGATGGTGGAATCGCGCCCTGGACAAATCTTATCCTGTCAGACGCACCAGAGGTAGCGTCGAAGTAGGCTTTTATTCTCTGAAATGTTGTGTCTCCGTAGCTATGTACTCGTGTTCTTTCTTCGACCGAGCACCCCCAATGGGCCAGTTCCTCCGGATCCACTATGTCTGGATCGATTCCAGTGAAGGTATCGAATAGGGTCATGAAGGGTATGACCGCATAATTTTGTCTGAAGTACCTGATGATGGAAAGACTCAACCACCCTTCGCCAACGCCGCATTCAACAAAATTGAGCGACTTGCGTCTTGCTGCGGATGCGAGTTTGATTCCGATGTAGTTGCGCCACATCCATCCGTAGTCTTTACCTAGAAGATCGCTGACATAGTTGTAAGCATCCTTGAACTTGGAATCGTCCATAAAAGAGTGATTATGAACAGTACTCAAGCCATCTCCATGGTAGACCATGTGTGGATCCTATCCCTCTTCGCTGAAGCCACTCAGAATATAGTTACTGCGACATATTGACGGCAGGCACGCGGCTTCCTTAACCAGTCGCTGAAACGTCACGGCTCCCGTCGAATAGTCGGGATGGGTGCTACGGTTCGAGAGCTTGGAATGCAGCGTCTCGCGGAGGTCATAGCACTGTCGAACGACACCTCGCCGATCGAAAGACTCCTGCTGGCCGCAACTTTGCCCGAACCGGAAATTTCCGCTCGGGTGGCCGACCTCGGTCCTGACGTCGTTGCCGAGGCGCTGCTAGCAGAAGTGGCCTGTCGGGCCGGCCTGATAAACGGCCCTACGGACGGTGTGGTGATTCAGTGCGACCTCGGTTTCGGCGACTCACGGCTGGCCTATCACTTCGTGCTCGACGGTGATGGTGCCCATGTCGAGAAGGGCTGGTACGAGCAAGCTTCCGCGATCCTCCGGCAGGACCTGGTGGACATGCTGCGCGAGGTCTTCGGGCCGCCGGGGCCGTACGGTGCAACCCGGGAGCTTGTGAATAGGTGGGGTATGGGCGCGGTGGTAGTGGGGTTGCGGCAATTGATCGGTGCATTGTCGCAGCGTCCGAAGAGTTTGTCCGACCTTGCCGTCCGTTTTGGCTCAGACAAGTGGGGATTTCACTGGTACACAACGCATTACGAGAAGTACCTGGAACCATACCGGGAGTTGGCGGTGAAGGTGCTGGAGATCGGAGTAGGCGGTTACGACGCCCCGGACGTAGGCGGCGAATCCCTGCGCGTCTGGAAGCATTATTTTCGTCGTGGACTCATCTACGGGCTGGACGTTTTTGCCAAGACAGGCATCGCAGAGAGCCGGCTGGAACTCATACAGGGTGACCAAGGCGATGGGCGATACCTTGATGCGATGGCCCGCGAATTCGGACCCTTCGATATCGTCATTGATGACGGTAGCCACCTAAACTGGCACGTCATCGCCTCCTTCAACGCACTATTCCCACACGTGCGAGACGGTGGCCTCTACGTAATCGAAGACCTGCAGACTTCCTACTGGCCCGCCTGGGGCGGCGATACCGACCTGCAGGCGCAAGGCACCTCAATGGGCCTGATCAAGACTTTGCTGGATGGTCTGAATCATCAAGAGCAGATACGCGAAGGCGGACATCAACCCTCGTCGGCAGAACTAACGGTCACGGGCGTTCACGTACACCACAACCTCGCCCTGATCGAAAAGGGACGCAACACTGAACAGGGCGCCCCAACTGGATGGCGTGGACCGGCAGCCGACGACGGGTGTGGAGGCTGAGCGATGAATGGATACCAGGAGGGCGGCCGCGCCAGAGTTGTGCAGCGGTACCTGAATCTTCTTGAGGCGTCGCTGAATGGGATGCTTGTCCGAGATGCGCCAGTCGACCCTTGGTCGGGAGGCACGTTCGAATCGAACACACGTTTCCTGGGAAGAGATTGGCCGTCGTTGGCCTTCTCCATGATTGGCAGCGTGCGTATGCGCAACCTCCGCTATGTATGTGAGACGGTGCTGCTCGATGGCATCGCGGGTGACTTCATAGAGACAGGTGTTTGGCGAGGCGGCGCCTGCATCATGATGAAGGGCATTCTCGAAGCGTACGGCGATGACGAGCGACGTGTCTTTGTTGCTGATAGTTTCGCCGGGCTTCCGCCGCCGGACTCAGACAATTTTCCTGCCGATGAAAATTCTGACCATCACACTTATACCCAGCTTCAGGTTCCGCGTGCCGATGTTGAAGATAATTTCCGCCGTTTCGATTTGCTCGATGAACGGGTGATTTTCATGGAGGGTTGGTTCAAAGATACATTGCCGTATGCACCCATCGATCGATTAGCTGTGTTGCGGCTTGACGGCGATATGTATGAATCGACGATGGAGGCTATGGAAGCCCTCTACCACAAGGTGTCCTACGGCGGCTTCGTGATAGTCGACGACTACTTTCTGCCGGCGTGCGCGCAGGCGGTCCATGAATTCCGTGACCGCCACGGGATCACTTCGCCCATACTCCCTATTGACGGTATGGGTACCTACTGGCGAGTCGACCACAAGCCGATACGATAAATCGCAGGTTGGATATGCCCCAGGACGCGTCGATCACGAGTCGAGGCTTGCCGATAGCGCAGCCTGCAGGATTGCGGTCTGACTGCGAGAAGAGAAAGTCCGGTAGCCGCGCTCGGCGAGTTCACGCCGGGCTTGTTCGTCGGCGAGGAGTTGTACACACGTATCTGCCAGTTCGCTATATTCTGCGAACATGACGGCCGACTCCAGCTCACGCTCTTCAATTGAACTGACACCGCGCTCGGAAACCACCGCGCGTTTGTTGGCGAGCAGATATGACACACGCGCGATTTCAAAAACTTTCGTTTCCCAGTGATGGATGTTTAGGACGATCTTCGAGCGAGCGATCCAGGCATCGCGGCTGGCGCCGTAGACGCCGCAAAATCCAACGACACGAATATTCCGGGCCTGTAAATCTTCTAGGACAGCACGCCGCCGGTCGTTGATCACGCCATAAAAAAGCACGTCGATGTCCTCCGCGATGGGTGCGATCCGCGTCAGTTCGGGGACATATCCGATCTGAACGTATACGGGCCGAGGGACATCCATGGCGGCGAGCTGCTCGATGTTTGCCCTGCTGTAGTCCCAGACCGGATAGTGCCGGAAAAGAGTGAGCAGCTCAGGCGCCATCTGCGGCCAATTGCTTCCAACCTGTTCGAGGTTGTAGAAGATCGGCTTTTTTGGCAGCCGCAAGCCGTAGTGGATGGCGACACTCGGGTTGAGCAGAATGGTAAAGCGCTCGTCTAGATCGAGGCGATCAGTCAGCACCGAGTCGTAGCCGAGGGCAACGAGAGCGTAATGCACACCCTCGGCGACCTCCCGTACTGCTTCGCCGTGCTGGTAGTCGGGGGGTGACACAACTGCGACCGCGAACCGCACGCGTGAAACGTATCGCAGCTCAATCGATGCTGGTGGGCAGCACGCGGCGCAGGATGTCGGCCTGGCTGCGTGCGGAGAAAGTCTGGTAGCCGCGTTCGGCGAGTTCACGGCGGGCGTCCTCGTCGGCGACTAGCTCCACACACCGATCGACCAGTTGGTCGTAATCCGCGAACGCGATGCCCGGCTCTAAGTCGCGCTCCTCAGTGGGATCGGCACCGCGCTCGGAGACCACGGCGCGCCTATTGGCGAGTAGGTATGACACACGGACGATTTCGAAGACTTTCGCTGTCCATTGGTGGATGTTGAGGACGATCTTCGAACGCGCGATCCATGCATCGCGGCTCGCGCCGTAAACCCCGAACAACGATTCAACGCGAAGACCTCGAGCGCGAAGGTCGTCCAGAACGGCACGTCTGCGATCGTTCGGCGAGCCGTAGAACAGCACGTCGATGTCCTCGTGAGCCGAGGCGATCCGGGTCAGCTCGGGGACATATCCGATCTGAACATGCGTTGGTCGACAAACTTGCCGGGCAGCGAGCCGCTCGATGTTGGACCTGCTGTAGTCCCACACCGGGAAGCGGCGGAAAAGCTCGGGTATCAACGGTTTCATCCATGTTGAGTCGTCACCGACTTGCTCAAGGTTGTACAGGATGGTGTTTTCTGGCGGCAGCAAGCCGTAGTGGGCGAGGAATTGCGGCTGGAGCACGATAGTGCGGCGATCCTCGAGATCGAACCGATCGCTCAGCATCGAGTCGTGGCCGAGGGCCAGCAGGGCGTGGTGCAGGCCCTCTGCGACCTCCCGAAATATCTCGCTGTGCTCATAGCCGGGGCGTGTCAGAACCGCGACGGCGAACCTCACGGTTGCAAGGTACCGAAAGAGGGTGCTCCGTCAACGCGTACCCGCAGGCATGGCTCCGCTTCTCGACGATGGTATCCGCCAGCTAAGGTCGTCGCGGCAGCTTGCCGGCCAGCCACGTCCGTTACCCGTCACGCGCTTCGATCACCGAAACCCGACGCATCAAATAGACGCCTTCACATCGATCGACGTGAGCGATCCGATTCGGTCGTCGAGCGATCCCCAGCGGGAGCTAAAGCTAAGGCACCCCCCCGCCTTTGCCGCCGGTGCCGCCGGTGCCGCCGGTGCCGCCGGTACCGCCGCTGGTGCCACTGGGGGTAAGGCCGACGCCGCCAGATGTGCCGTTCACGCCGGAGCTGCCGGCAGCCAGGAGTCCGGTGCCGCCGGCGCCTCCCTTGCCGCCGGTGCCGCCGAGGCCGCCGTAGCCGCCACTCGCGGTGCCTGTGCCGGTGCCGCCTCTGCCGCCGGTGCCGCCTGCGCCGCCGGCCCCACCGGTGCCTCCCTTGAGGGTCGTTGTACCCGCGCCGCCGGTGCCGCCGAGACCGCCGGTGCCGGCGGTGCCGCCCGCGCCGCCGGTGCCGCCGGCACCGCCTCCGGTGGCACCGCCCTGCCCGCCAGTGCCACCGGCCCCGCCTGCCCCGCCGGTGCCACCAGTTGCGCCAGTAACCACGGTGTTGCCTCCGGTGCCTCCGGTGCCGCCGGTGCCGCCGATGCCGCCGACGCCGCCCTGGCCAGCCGTGCCGCCGGTGACGCCGGCGCCGCCGGTGCCGCCTTGGCCTGCGGCGCCGCCGGTGCCGCCGGCGGTGCCCGTGACATCGGTGCCGCGTTGCCGACCGGCGCCGCCGGTGCCGCCCTGGCCTCCGGTGCCTCCGGTGCCTCCGGTGCCCGCAGCTGCGGTGGCGCCGCCGCCGGTGGCGCCGGCTGTACCTGCCGTGCCGCCCGCGCCGCCGGCGCCGCCGGTGCCACCAGTGGCGCCGTTGACGGCGCCGCCGGTGTCGGGGCCGCCGGCGCCGCCAGTGCCGCCCTGGCCTCCGGTGCCGCCGACGCCGCCGCGGCCAGCGGTGCCTCCGGTGACGCCGGCGCCGCCGGTGCCGCCTTGGCCGGCGGCGCCGCCTGTGCCGCCGGCGGTGCCCGCAGTGTCGTTGCCCCCGGCGAGGCCGGAGCCGCCGGCTCCGCCCTGGCCGCCGGTGCCTCCGGTGCCGCCGGTGCCCGCAGCTGCGGTGGTGCCGCCGCCGGTGGCGCCGGCTGTACCTGCCGTGCCGCCCGCGCCGCCGGCGCCTCCGGTGCCACCAGTGGCGCCGGGAATGGCGCCGCCGGTGTCGGGGCCGCCGGTGCCTCCGGTGCCGCCCTGGCCGCCTGTGCCGCCGACGCCGCCGCGGCCGGCGGTGCCTCCGGTGACGCCGGCGCCTCCGGTGCCGCCTTGGCCGGCGGCGCCGCCTGTGCCGCCGGCGGTGCCCGCGACGTTGCTGCCGCCGGCGAGGCCGGTGCCCCCGGTTCCCCCTTGGCCGCCGGTTCCGCCGGTGCCGCCGGTGCCCGCAGCTGCGGTGGTGCCGCCGCCGGTGGCGCCGGCGGTGCCCGCCGTGCCGCCCGCGCCGCCGGCGCCTCCGGCACCGCCAGTGGCGCCGGGAGTGCCGCCGCCGGTGTCGGGGCCGCCGGTTCCGCCGATGCCGCCCTGGCCGCCTGTGCCGCCGACCCCGCCGCGGCCGGCGGTGCCTCCGGTGACGCCGGCGCCTCCGGTGCCGCCTTGGCCAGCGGCGCCGCCTGTGCCGCCGGCGGTACCCGCGGTGTCGTTGCCGCCGGCGAGGCCGGTGCCGCCGGTGCCGCCCTGGCCGCCGGTTCCGCCGGTGCCGCCGGTGCCCGCAGCTGCGGTGGCGCCGCCGCCGGTGGCGCCGGCGGTACCCGCCTTGCCGCCCGCACCGCCGGCGCCTCCGGCTCCACCCGTGGCGCCGGCGCCTACGGTGGCGGGGCCGCCGCCGCCGCCGGCGCCGCCCTGGCCGCCGGTGCCGCCGACCCCGCCGACGCCGGCGGTGCCGCCGGTGCCGCCGGTGCCGCCGGTGCCGCCTTGTCCGGCTGCGCCGCCTGCGCCGCCGGTAGCGCCCGCGGTGTTGTTGCCGCCGGTGGCACCGCCGCCGCCGGCTCCGCCCTGGCCGCCGGTGCCGCCGGTGCCGCCGGTGCCCGCAGTTCCAGTTGCACCGCCACCGGTGGCGCCGGCCGCACCCGCTGTTCCGCCCGCGCCTCCGGCCCCGGCGGTGCCGCCAGTGCCGCCGGTGGTACCCAGAGCGCTACCGGTGCCACCGGTGCCACCGGTGCCGCCTGCGCCTCCGGCGCCCCCGGTGCCAGCGGTGCCGCCAGTGAGGCCTGCGCCACCGGTGCCGCCTGCGCCGCCGGTGCCGCCTGCGCCGGCGGCGCCGCCTGCGCCGCCGCTGCCCGTGCCGGTGGTACCGGTGCCGCCAAGTCCTCCGACGCCGCCGGTCCCGCCGGTGCCGCCCTTACCGCCGGCCCCACTGGCCCCGGCGGTGCCGCCGGCTGCCGCACCGCCCGTGCCGCCGGCCCCGGCCGTGCCACCCGCGGCGCCCTGCCCACCGGTCGCGCCGACCGCCCCGAAGGTGGTGGCCGCCGCCCCGGTCAGACCGGTACCGCCCAGACCACCGACCCCGCCCGTGCCGCCCTTACCGCCGGTGCCGGTCGCCCCGGTCGCCCCGGCCGTGCCGCCCGCGGCCGCGCCGCCCGTGCCGCCGGCCCCGGCCGTACCGCCCGCCGCGCCCTGGCCACCGGTCGCGCCGACCGCCCCGAAGGTGGTGGCCGCCGCCCCGGTCAGACCGGTACCGCCCAGCCCACCGACCCCGCCCGTGCCGCCCTTACCGCCGGTGCCGGTCGCCCCGGTCGCCCCGGCCGTGCCGCCCGCGGCCGCGCCGCCCGTGCCGCCGGCCCCGGCCGTACCGCCCGCCGCGCCCTGGCCACCGGTCGCGCCGACCGCCCCGAAGGTGGTGGCCGCCGCCCCGGTCAGACCGGTACCGCCCAGCCCACCGACCCCGCCCGTGCCGCCCTTACCGCCGGTGCCGGTCGCCCCGGTCGCCCCGGCCGTGCCGCCCGCGGCCGCGCCGCCCGTGCCGCCGGCCCCGGCCGTACCGCCCGCCGCGCCCTGGCCACCGGTCGCGCCGACCGCCCCGAAGGTGGTGGCCGCCGCCCCGGTCAGACCGGTACCGCCCAGACCACCGACCCCGCCGGTGCCGCCCTTACCGCCGGTGCCGGTCGCCCCGGTCGCCCCGGCCGTGCCGCCCGCGGCCGCGCCGCCCGTGCCGCCGGCCCCGGCCGTACCGCCCGCCGCGCCCTGGCCACCGGTCGCGCCGACCGCCCCGAAGGTGGTGGCCGCCGCCCCGGTCAGACCGGTACCGCCCAGCCCACCGACCCCGCCCGTGCCGCCCTTACCGCCGGTGCCGGTCGCCCCGGTCGCCCCGGCCGTGCCGCCGGCTGCCGCGCCGCCCGTGCCGCCGGCCCCGGCCGTACCGCCCGCCGCGCCCTGGCCACCAGTCGCGCCGACCGCCCCGAAGGTGGTGGCCGCCGCCCCGGTCAGACCGGTACCGCCCAGCCCACCGACCCCGCCCGTGCCGCCCTTACCGCCGGTGCCGGTCGCCCCGGTCGCCCCGGCCGTGCCGCCGGCTGCCGCGCCGCCCGTGCCGCCGGCCCCGGCCGTACCGCCCGCCGCGCCCTGGCCACCAGTCGCGCCGACCGCCCCGAAGGTGGTGGCCGCCGCCCCGGTCAGACCGGTACCGCCCAGCCCACCGACCCCGCCCGTGCCGCCCTTACCGCCGGTGCCGGTCGCCCCGGTCGCCCCGGCCGTGCCGCCCGCGGCCGCGCCGCCCGTGCCGCCGGCCCCGGCCGTACCGCCCGCCGCGCCCTGGCCACCAGTCGCGCCGACCGCCCCGAAGGTGGTGGCCGCCGCCCCGGTCAGACCGGTGCCGCCCAGCCCACCGACCCCGCCCGTGCCGCCCTTACCGCCGGTGCCGGTCGCCCCGGTCGCCCCGGCCGTGCCGCCGGCTGCCGCGCCGCCCGTGCCGCCGGCCCCGGCCGTGCCGCCCGCCGCGCCCTGCCCACCGGTCGCGCCGACCGCCCCGAAGGTGGTGGCCGCCGCCCCGGTCAGACCGGTGCCGCCCAGCCCACCGACCCCGCCGGTGCCGCCCTTACCGCCGGTGCCGGTCGCCCCGGTCGCCCCGGCCGTGCCGCCCGCGGCCGCGCCGCCCGTGCCGCCGGCCCCGGCCGTACCGCCCGCCGCGCCCTGCCCACCGGTCGCGCCGACCGCCCCGAAGGTGGTGGCCGCCGCCCCGGTCAGACCGGTGCCGCCCAGCCCACCGACCCCGCCGGTGCCGCCCTTACCGCCGGTGCCGGTCGCCCCGGTCGCCCCGGCCGTGCCGCCGGCTGCCGCGCCGCCCGTGCCGCCGGCCCCGGCCGTGCCGCCCGCCGCGCCCTGCCCACCGGTCGCGCCGACCGCCCCGAAGGTGGTGGCCGCCGCCCCGGTCAGACCGGTGCCGCCCAGCCCACCGACCCCGCCGGTGCCGCCCTTACCGCCGGTGCCGGTCGCCCCGGTCGCCCCGGCCGTGCCGCCGGCTGCCGCACCGCCCGTGCCGCCGGCCCCGGCCGTGCCACCCGCGGCGCCCTGCCCACCGGTCGCGCCGACCGCCCCGAAGGTAGTGGCCGCCGCCCCGGTCAGACCGGTACCGCCCAGACCACCGACCCCGCCGGTGCCGCCCTTACCGCCGGTGCCGGTCGCCCCGGTCGCCCCGGCCGTGCCGCCGGCTGCCGCACCGCCCGTGCCGCCGGCCCCGGCCGTGCCACCCGCGGCGCCCTGCCCACCGGTCGCGCCGACCGCCCCGAAGGTAGTGGCCGCCGCCCCGGTCAGACCGGTACCGCCCAGACCACCGACCCCGCCGGTGCCGCCCTTACCGCCGGTGCCGGTCGCCCCGGTCGCCCCGGCCGTGCCGCCGGCTGCCGCACCGCCCGTGCCGCCGGCCCCGGCCGTGCCACCCGCGGCGCCCTGCCCACCGGTCGCGCCGACCGCACCGAAGGTAGTGGCCGCCGCCCCGGTCAGACCGGTACCGCCCAGACCACCGACCCCGCCGGTGCCGCCCTTACCGCCGGTGCCGGTCGCCCCGGTCGCCCCGGCCGTGCCGCCGGCTGCCGCACCGCCCGTGCCGCCGGCCCCGGCCGTGCCACCCGCCGCGCCCTGGCCACCGGTCGCGCCGACCGCACCGAAGGTAGTGGCCGCCGCCCCGGTCAGACCGGTACCGCCCAGACCACCGACCCCGCCGGTGCCGCCCTTACCGCCGGTGCCGGTCGCCCCGGTCGCCCCGGCCGTGCCGCCGGCTGCCGCACCGCCCGTGCCGCCGGCCCCGGCCGTGCCACCCGCGGCGCCCTGCCCACCGGTCGCGCCGACCGCACCGAAGGTAGTGGCCGCCGCCCCGGTCAGACCGGTACCGCCCAGACCACCGACCCCGCCGGTGCCGCCCTTACCGCCGGTGCCGGTCGCCCCGGTCGCCCCGGCCGTGCCGCCGGCTGCCGCGCCGCCCGTGCCGCCGGCCCCGGCCGTGCCACCCGCGGCGCCCTGCCCACCGGTCGCGCCGACCGCCCCGAAGGTAGTGGCCGCCGCCCCGGTCAGACCGGTACCGCCCAGCCCACCGACCCCGCCGGTGCCGCCCTTACCGCCGGTGCCGGTCGCCCCGGTCGCCCCGGCCGTGCCGCCGGCTGCCGCGCCGCCCGTGCCGCCGGCCCCGGCCGTACCGCCCGCCGCGCCCTGGCCACCGGTCGCGCCGACCGCACCGAAGGTAGTGGCCGCCGCCCCGGTCAGACCGGTACCGCCCAGCCCACCGACCCCGCCGGTGCCGCCCTTACCGCCGGTGCCGGTCGCCCCGGTCGCCCCGGCCGTGCCGCCGGCTGCCGCGCCGCCCGTGCCGCCGGCCCCGGCCGTACCGCCCGCGGCGCCCTGCCCACCGGTCGCGCCGACCGCCCCGAAGGTGGTGGCCGCCGCCCCGGTCAGACCGGTGCCGCCCAGACCACCGACCCCGCCGGTGCCGCCCTTACCGCCGGTGCCGGTCGCCCCGGTCGCCCCGGCCGTGCCGCCGGCTGCCGCACCGCCCGTGCCGCCGGCCCCGGCCGTGCCACCCGCGGCGCCCTGCCCACCGGTCGCGCCGACCGCCCCGAAGGTAGTGGCCGCCGCCCCGGTCAGACCGGTACCGCCCAGCCCACCGACCCCGCCCGTGCCGCCCTTACCGCCGGTGCCGGTCGCCCCGGTCGCCCCGGCCGTGCCGCCGGCTGCCGCACCGCCCGTGCCGCCGGCCCCGGCCGTGCCACCCGCGGCGCCCTGCCCACCGGTCGCGCCGACCGCCCCGAAGGTGGTGGCCGCCGCCCCGGTCAGACCGGTACCGCCCAGACCACCGACCCCGCCCGTGCCGCCCTTACCGCCGGTGCCGGTCGCCCCGGTCGCCCCGGCCGTGCCGCCGGCTGCCGCACCGCCCGTGCCGCCGGCCCCGGCCGTGCCACCCGCGGCGCCCTGCCCACCGGTCGCGCCGACCGCACCGAAGGTAGTGGCCGCCGCCCCGGTCAGACCGGTACCGCCCAGACCACCGACCCCGCCCGTGCCGCCCTTACCGCCGGTGCCGGTCGCCCCGGTCGCCCCGGCCGTGCCGCCGGCTGCCGCACCGCCCGTGCCGCCGGCCCCGGCCGTGCCACCCGCGGCGCCCTGCCCACCGGTCGCGCCGACCGCACCGAAGGTAGTGGCCGCCGCCCCGGTCAGACCGGTACCGCCCAGCCCACCGACCCCGCCCGTGCCGCCCTTACCGCCGGTGCCGGTCGCCCCGGTCGCCCCGGCCGTGCCGCCGGCTGCCGCACCGCCCGTGCCGCCGGCCCCGGCCGTGCCACCCGCGGCGCCCTGCCCACCGGTCGCGCCGACCGCACCGAAGGTAGTGGCCGCCGCCCCGGTCAGACCGGTACCGCCCAGACCACCGACCCCGCCGGTGCCGCCCTTACCGCCGGTGCCGGTCGCCCCGGTCGCCCCGGCCGTGCCGCCGGCTGCCGCACCGCCCGTGCCGCCGGCCCCGGCCGTGCCACCCGCGGCGCCCTGCCCACCGGTCGCGCCGACCGCACCGAAGGTAGTGGCCGCCGCCCCGGTCAGACCGGTACCGCCCAGCCACCGACCCCGCCGGTGCCGCCCTTACCGCCGGTGCCGGTCGCCCCGGTCGCCCCGGCCGTGCCGCCGGCTGCCGCACCGCCCGTGCCGCCGGCCCCGGCCGTGCCACCCGCGGCGCCCTGCCCACCGGTCGCGCCGACCGCACCGAAGGTAGTGGCCGCCGCCCCGGTCAGACCGGTACCGCCCAGACCACCGACCCCGCCGGTGCCGCCCTTACCGCCGGTGCCGGTCGCCCCGGTCGCCCCGGCCGTGCCGCCGGCTGCCGCACCGCCCGTGCCGCCGGCCCCGGCCGTGCCACCCGCGGCGCCCTGCCCACCGGTCGCGCCGACCGCACCGAAGGTAGTGGCCGCCGCCCCGGTCAGACCGGTACCGCCCAGACCACCGACCCCGCCGGTGCCGCCCTTACCGCCGGTGCCGGTCGCCCCGGTCGCCCCGGCCGTGCCGCCGGCTGCCGCACCGCCCGTGCCGCCGGCCCCGGCCGTGCCACCCGCGGCGCCCTGCCCACCGGTCGCGCCGACCGCACCGAAGGTAGTGGCCGCCGCCCCGGTCAGACCGGTACCGCCCAGACCACCGACCCCGCCGGTGCCGCCCTTACCGCCGGTGCCGGTCGCCCCGGTCGCCCCGGCCGTGCCGCCGGCTGCCGCACCGCCCGTGCCGCCGGCCCCGGCCGTGCCACCCGCGGCGCCCTGCCCACCGGTCGCGCCGACCGCACCGAAGGTAGTGGCCGCCGCCCCGGTCAGACCGGTACCGCCCAGACCACCGACCCCGCCGGTGCCGCCCTTACCGCCGGTGCCGGTCGCCCCGGTCGCCCCGGCCGTGCCGCCGGCTGCCGCACCGCCCGTGCCGCCGGCCCCGGCCGTGCCACCCGCGGCGCCCTGCCCACCGGTCGCGCCGACCGCACCGAAGGTAGTGGCCGCCGCCCCGGTCAGACCGGTACCGCCCAGCCCACCGACCCCGCCGGTGCCGCCCTTACCGCCGGTGCCGGTCGCCCCGGTCGCCCCGGCCGTGCCGCCGGCTGCCGCACCGCCCGTGCCGCCGGCCCCGGCCGTGCCACCCGCGGCGCCCTGCCCACCGGTCGCGCCGACCGCACCGAAGGTAGTGGCCGCCGCCCCGGTCAGACCGGTACCGCCCAGCCCACCGACCCCGCCGGTGCCGCCCTTACCGCCGGTGCCGGTCGCCCCGGTCGCCCCGGCCGTGCCGCCGGCTGCCGCACCGCCCGTGCCGCCGGCCCCGGCCGTGCCACCCGCGGCGCCCTGCCCACCGGTCGCGCCGACCGCACCGAAGGTAGTGGCCGCCGCCCCGGTCAGACCGGTACCGCCCAGACCACCGACCCCGCCGGTGCCGCCCTTACCGCCGGTGCCGGTCGCCCCGGTCGCCCCGGCCGTGCCGCCGGCTGCCGCACCGCCCGTGCCGCCGGCCCCGGCCGTGCCACCCGCGGCGCCCTGCCCACCGGTCGCGCCGACCGCACCGAAGGTAGTGGCCGCCGCCCCGGTCAGACCGGTACCGCCCAGACCACCGACCCCGCCGGTGCCGCCCTTACCGCCGGTGCCGGTCGCCCCGGTCGCCCCGGCCGTGCCGCCGGCTGCCGCACCGCCCGTGCCGCCGGCCCCGGCCGTGCCACCCGCGGCGCCCTGCCCACCGGTCGCGCCGACCGCCCCGAAGGTAGTGGCCGCCGCCCCGGTCAGACCGGTACCGCCCAGACCACCGACCCCGCCGGTGCCGCCCTTACCGCCGGTGCCGGTCGCCCCGGTCGCCCCGGCCGTGCCGCCGGCTGCCGCACCGCCCGTGCCGCCGGCCCCGGCCGTGCCACCCGCGGCGCCCTGCCCACCGGTCGCGCCGACCGCACCGAAGGTAGTGGCCGCCGCCCCGGTCAGACCGGTACCGCCCAGACCACCGACCCCGCCGGTGCCGCCCTTACCGCCGGTGCCGGTCGCCCCGGTCGCCCCGGCCGTGCCGCCGGCTGCCGCACCGCCCGTGCCGCCGGCCCCGGCCGTGCCACCCGCGGCGCCCTGCCCACCGGTCGCGCCGACCGCCCGAAGGTAGTGGCCGCCGCCCCGGTCAGACCGGTACCGCCCAGACCACCGACCCCGCCGGTGCCGCCCTTACCGCCGGTGCCGGTCGCCCCGGTCGCCCCGGCCGTGCCGCCGGCTGCCGCACCGCCCGTGCCGCCGGCCCCGGCCGTGCCACCCGCGGCGCCCTGCCCACCGGTCGCGCCGACCGCACCGAAGGTAGTGGCCGCCGCCCCGGTCAGACCGGTACCGCCCAGACCACCGACCCCGCCGGTGCCGCCCTTACCGCCGGTGCCGGTCGCCCCGGTCGCCCCGGCCGTGCCGCCGGCTGCCGCACCGCCCGTGCCGCCGGCCCCGGCCGTGCCACCCGCGGCGCCCTGCCCACCGGTCGCGCCGACCGCACCGAAGGTAGTGGCCGCCGCCCCGGTCAGACCGGTACCGCCCAGACCACCGACCCCGCCGGTGCCGCCCTTACCGCCGGTGCCGGTCGCCCCGGTCGCCCCGGCCGTGCCGCCGGCTGCCGCACCGCCCGTGCCGCCGGCCCCGGCCGTGCCACCCGCGGCGCCCTGCCCACCGGTCGCGCCGACCGCACCGAAGGTAGTGGCCGCCGCCCCGGTCAGACCGGTACCGCCCAGACCACCGACCCCGCCGGTGCCGCCCTTACCGCCGGTGCCGGTCGCCCCGGTCGCCCCGGCCGTGCCGCCGGCTGCCGCACCGCCCGTGCCGCCGGCCCCGGCCGTGCCACCCGCGGCGCCCTGCCCACCGGTCGCGCCGACCGCACCGAAGGTAGTGGCCGCCGCCCCGGTCAGACCGGTACCGCCCAGCCACCGACCCCGCCGGTGCCGCCCTTACCGCCGGTGCCGGTCGCCCCGGTCGCCCCGGCCGTGCCGCCGGCTGCCGCACCGCCCGTGCCGCCGGCCCCGGCCGTGCCACCCGCGGCGCCCTGCCCACCGGTCGCGCCGACCGCACCGAAGGTAGTGGCCGCCGCCCCGGTCAGACCGGTACCGCCCAGACCACCGACCCCGCCGGTGCCGCCCTTACCGCCGGTGCCGGTCGCCCCGGTCGCCCCGGCCGTGCCGCCGGCTGCCGCACCGCCCGTGCCGCCGGCCCCGGCCGTGCCACCCGCGGCGCCCTGCCCACCGGTCGCGCCGACCGCACCGAAGGTAGTGGCCGCCGCCCCGGTCAGACCGGTACCGCCCAGACCACCGACCCCGCCGGTGCCGCCCTTACCGCCGGTGCCGGTCGCCCCGGTCGCCCCGGCCGTGCCGCCGGCTGCCGCACCGCCCGTGCCGCCGGCCCCGGCCGTGCCACCCGCGGCGCCCTGCCCACCGGTCGCGCCGACCGCACCGAAGGTAGTGGCCGCCGCCCCGGTCAGACCGGTACCGCCCAGCCACCGACCCCGCCGGTGCCGCCCTTACCGCCGGTGCCGGTCGCCCCGGTCGCCCCGGCCGTGCCGCCGGCTGCCGCACCGCCCGTGCCGCCGGCCCCGGCCGTGCCACCCGCGGCGCCCTGCCCACCGGTCGCGCCGACCGCACCGAAGGTAGTGGCCGCCGCCCCGGTCAGACCGGTACCGCCCAGACCACCGACCCCGCCGGTGCCGCCCTTACCGCCGGTGCCGGTCGCCCCGGTCGCCCCGGCCGTGCCGCCGGCTGCCGCACCGCCCGTGCCGCCGGCCCCGGCCGTGCCACCCGCGGCGCCCTGCCCACCGGTCGCGCCGACCGCACCGAAGGTAGTGGCCGCCGCCCCGGTCAGACCGGTACCGCCCAGACCACCGACCCCGCCGGTGCCGCCCTTACCGCCGGTGCCGGTCGCCCCGGTCGCCCCGGCCGTGCCGCCGGCTGCCGCACCGCCCGTGCCGCCGGCCCCGGCCGTGCCACCCGCGGCGCCCTGCCCACCGGTCGCGCCGACCGCACCGAAGGTAGTGGCCGCCGCCCCGGTCAGACCGGTACCGCCCAGACCACCGACCCCGCCGGTGCCGCCCTTACCGCCGGTGCCGGTCGCCCCGGTCGCCCCGGCCGTGCCGCCGGCTGCCGCACCGCCCGTGCCGCCGGCCCCGGCCGTGCCACCCGCGGCGCCCTGCCCACCGGTCGCGCCGACCGCACCGAAGGTAGTGGCCGCCGCCCCGGTCAGACCGGTACCGCCCAGACCACCGACCCCGCCGGTGCCGCCCTTACCGCCGGTGCCGGTCGCCCCGGTCGCCCCGGCCGTGCCGCCGGCTGCCGCACCGCCCGTGCCGCCGGCCCCGGCCGTGCCACCCGCGGCGCCCTGCCCACCGGTCGCGCCGACCGCACCGAAGGTAGTGGCCGCCGCCCCGGTCAGACCGGTACCGCCCAGACCACCGACCCCGCCGGTGCCGCCCTTACCGCCGGTGCCGGTCGCCCCGGTCGCCCCGGCCGTGCCGCCGGCTGCCGCACCGCCCGTGCCGCCGGCCCCGGCCGTGCCACCCGCGGCGCCCTGCCCACCGGTCGCGCCGACCGCACCGAAGGTAGTGGCCGCCGCCCCGGTCAGACCGGTACCGCCCAGACCACCGACCCCGCCGGTGCCGCCCTTACCGCCGGTGCCGGTCGCCCCGGTCGCCCCGGCCGTGCCGCCGGCTGCCGCACCGCCCGTGCCGCCGGCCCCGGCCGTGCCACCCGCGGCGCCCTGCCCACCGGTCGCGCCGACCGCACCGAAGGTAGTGGCCGCCGCCCCGGTCAGACCGGTACCGCCCAGACCACCGACCCCGCCGGTGCCGCCCTTACCGCCGGTGCCGGTCGCCCCGGTCGCCCCGGCCGTGCCGCCGGCTGCCGCACCGCCCGTGCCGCCGGCCCCGGCCGTGCCACCCGCGGCGCCCTGCCCACCGGTCGCGCCGACCGCACCGAAGGTAGTGGCCGCCGCCCCGGTCAGACCGGTACCGCCCAGACCACCGACCCCGCCGGTGCCGCCCTTACCGCCGGTGCCGGTCGCCCCGGTCGCCCCGGCCGTGCCGCCGGCTGCCGCACCGCCCGTGCCGCCGGCCCCGGCCGTGCCACCCGCGGCGCCCTGCCCACCGGTCGCGCCGACCGCACCGAAGGTAGTGGCCGCCGCCCCGGTCAGACCGGTACCGCCCAGACCACCGACCCCGCCGGTGCCGCCCTTACCGCCGGTGCCGGTCGCCCCGGTCGCCCCGGCCGTGCCGCCGGCTGCCGCACCGCCCGTGCCGCCGGCCCGGCCGTGCCACCCGCGGCGCCCTGCCCACCGGTCGCGCCGACCGCACCGAAGGTAGTGGCCGCCGCCCCGGTCAGACCGGTACCGCCCAGACCACCGACTCCGCCGGTGCCGCCCTTACCGCCGGTGCCGGTCGCCCCGGTCGCCCCGGCCGTGCCGCCGGCTGCCGCACCGCCCGTGCCGCCGGCCCCGGCCGTGCCACCCGCGGCGCCCTGCCCACCGGTCGCGCCGACCGCACCGAAGGTAGTGGCCGCCGCCCCGGTCAGACCGGTACCGCCCAGACCACCGACTCCGCCGGTGCCGCCCGTGCCGCCGGTGCCGGTGATGCCGGTGGCCCCGGCTGTGGTCCCGGCGCCGCCCTGGCCGCCGGCCCCGGCGGTGCCGCCGGTCGCGCCGATGCCGCCGGTGCCGCCCAGGGCGCCGAAGGTGGTGGCCGCCGCGCCGGTCAGGCCGGTGCCGCCCAGGCCGCCGGCGCCGCCGGTGCCGCCCGTGCCGCCGGTGCCGGTGATGCCGGTGGCTCCGGCTGTGGTCCCGGCGCCGCCCTGGCCGCCGGCCCCGGCGGTGCCGCCGGTCGCGCCGATGCCGCCGGTGCCGCCCAGGGCGCCGAAGGTGGTGGCCGCCGCGCCGGTCAGGCCGGTGCCGCCCAGGCCGCCGGCGCCGCCGGTGCCGCCCGTGCCGCCGGTGCCGGTGATGCCGGTGGCTCCGGCTGTGGTCCCGGCGCCGCCCTGGCCGCCGGCCCCGGCGGTGCCGCCGGTCGCGCCGATGCCGCCGGTGCCGCCCAGGGCGCCGAAGGTGGTGGCCGCCGCGCCGGTCAGGCCGGTGCCGCCCAGGCCGCCGGCGCCGCCGGTGCCGCCCGTGCCGCCGGTGCCGGTGATGCCGGTGGCTCCGGCTGTGGTCCCGGCGCCGCCCTGGCCGCCGGCCCCGGCGGTGCCGCCGGTCGCGCCGATGCCGCCGGTGCCGCCCAGGGCGCCGAAGGTGGTGGCCGCCGCGCCGGTCAGGCCGGTGCCGCCCAGGCCGCCGGCGCCGCCGGTGCCGCCCGTGCCGCCGGTGCCGGTGATGCCGGTGGCTCCGGCTGTGGTCCCGGCGCCGCCCTGGCCGCCGGCCCCGGCGGTGCCGCCGGTCGCGCCGATGCCGCCGGTGCCGCCCAGGGCGCCGAAGGTGGTGGCCGCCGCGCCGGTCAGGCCGGTGCCGCCCAGGCCGCCGGCGCCGCCGGTGCCGCCCGTGCCGCCGGTGCCGGTGATGCCGGTGGCTCCGGCTGTGGTCCCGGCGCCGCCCTGGCCGCCGGCCCCGGCGGTGCCGCCGGTCGCGCCGATGCCGCCGGTGCCGCCCAGGGCGCCGAAGGTGGTGGCCGCCGCGCCGGTCAGGCCGGTGCCGCCCAGGCCGCCGGCGCCGCCGGTGCCGCCCGTGCCGCCGGTGCCGGTGATGCCGGTGGCTCCGGCTGTGGTCCCGGCGCCGCCCTGGCCGCCGGCCCCGGCGGTGCCGCCGGTCGCGCCGATGCCGCCGGTGCCGCCCAGGGCGCCGAAGGTGGTGGCCGCCGCGCCGGTCAGGCCGGTGCCGCCCAGGCCGCCGGCGCCGCCGGTGCCGCCCGTGCCGCCGGTGCCGGTGATGCCGGTGGCTCCGGCTGTGGTCCCGGCGCCGCCCTGGCCGCCGGCCCCGGCGGTGCCGCCGGTCGCGCCGATGCCGCCGGTGCCGCCCAGGGCGCCGAAGGTGGTGGCCGCCGCGCCGGTCAGGCCGGTGCCGCCCAGGCCGCCGGCGCCGCCGGTGCCGCCCGTGCCGCCGGTGCCGGTGATGCCGGTGGCTCCGGCTGTGGTCCCGGCGCCGCCCTGGCCGCCGGCCCCGGCGGTGCCGCCGGTCGCGCCGATGCCGCCGGTGCCGCCCAGGGCGCCGAAGGTGGTGGCCGCCGCGCCGGTCAGGCCGGTGCCGCCCAGGCCGCCGGCGCCGCCGGTGCCGCCCGTGCCGCCGGTGCCGGTGATGCCGGTGGCTCCGGCTGTGGTCCCGGCGCCGCCCTGGCCGCCGGCCCCGGCGGTGCCGCCGGTCGCGCCGATGCCGCCGGTGCCGCCCAGGGCGCCGAAGGTGGTGGCCGCCGCGCCGGTCAGGCCGGTGCCGCCCAGGCCGCCGGCGCCGCCGGTGCCGCCCGTGCCGCCGGTGCCGGTGATGCCGGTGGCTCCGGCTGTGGTCCCGGCGCCGCCCTGGCCGCCGGCCCCGGCGGTGCCGCCGGTCGCGCCGATGCCGCCGGTGCCGCCCAGGGCGCCGAAGGTGGTGGCCGCCGCGCCGGTCAGGCCGGTGCCGCCCAGGCCGCCGGCGCCGCCGGTGCCGCCCGTGCCGCCGGTGCCGGTGAGGCCGGTGGCTCCGGCTGTGGTCCCGGCGCCGCCCTGGCCGCCGGCCCCGGCGGTGCCGCCGGTGGCGCCGATGCCGCCGGTGCCGCCCAGGGCGCCGAAGGTGGTGGCCGCCGCGCCGGTCAGGCCGGTGCCGCCCAGGCCGCCGGCGCCGCCGGTGCCGCCCGTGCCGCCGGTGCCGGTGAGGCCGGTGGCTCCGGCTGTGGTCCCGGCGCCGCCCTGGCCGCCGGCCCCGGCGGTGCCGCCGGTGGCGCCGATGCCGCCGGTGCCGCCCAGGGCGCCGAAGGTGGTGGCCGCCGCGCCGGTCAGGCCGGTGCCGCCCAGGCCGCCGGCGCCGCCGGTGCCGCCCGTGCCGCCGGTGCCGGTGAGGCCGGTGGCTCCGGCTGTGGTCCCGGCGCCGCCCTGGCCGCCGGCCCCGGCGGTGCCGCCGGTGGCGCCGATGCCGCCGGTGCCGCCCAGGGCGCCGAAGGTGGTGGCCGCCGCGCCGGTCAGGCCGGTGCCGCCCAGGCCGCCGGCGCCGCCGGTGCCGCCCGTGCCGCCGGTGCCGGTGAGGCCGGTGGCTCCGGCTGTGGTCCCGGCGCCGCCCTGGCCGCCGGCCCCGGCGGTGCCGCCGGTGGCGCCGATGCCGCCGGTGCCGCCCAGGGCGCCGAAGGTGGTGGCCGCCGCGCCGGTCAGGCCGGTGCCGCCCAGGCCGCCGGCGCCGCCGGTGCCGCCCGTGCCGCCGGTGCCGGTGAGGCCGGTGGCTCCGGCTGTGGTCCCGGCGCCGCCCTGGCCGCCGGCCCCGGCGGTGCCGCCGGTGGCGCCGATGCCGCCGGTGCCGCCCAGGGCGCCGAAGGTGGTGGCCGCCGCGCCGGTCAGGCCGGTGCCGCCCAGGCCGCCGGCGCCGCCGGTGCCGCCCGTGCCGCCGGTGCCGGTGAGGCCGGTGGCTCCGGCTGTGGTCCCGGCGCCGCCCTGGCCGCCGGCCCCGGCGGTGCCGCCGGTGGCGCCGATGCCGCCGGTGCCGCCCAGGGCGCCGAAGGTGGTGGCCGCCGCGCCGGTCAGGCCGGTGCCGCCCAGGCCGCCGGCGCCGCCGGTGCCGCCCGTGCCGCCGGTGCCGGTGAGGCCGGTGGCTCCGGCTGTGGTCCCGGCGCCGCCCTGGCCGCCGGCCCCGGCGGTGCCGCCGGTCGCGCCGATGCCGCCGGTGCCGCCCAGGGCGCCGAAGGTGGTGGCCGCCGCGCCGGTCAGGCCGGTGCCGCCCAGGCCGCCGGCGCCGCCGGTGCCGCCCGTGCCGCCGGTGCCGGTGAGGCCGGTGGCTCCGGCTGTGGTCCCGGCGCCGCCCTGGCCGCCGGCCCCGGCGGTGCCGCCGGTCGCGCCGATGCCGCCGGTGCCGCCCAGGGCGCCGAAGGTGGTGGCCGCCGCGCCGGTCAGGCCGGTGCCGCCCAGGCCGCCGGCCCGCCGGTGCCGCCCGTGCCGCCGGTGCCGGTGAGGCCGGTGGCCCCGGCTGTGGTCCCGGCGCCGCCCTGGCCGCCGGCCCCGGCGGTGCCGCCGGTCGCGCCGATGCCGCCGGTGCCGCCCAGGGCGCCGAAGGTGGTGGCCGCCGCGCCGGTCAGGCCGGTGCCGCCCAGGCCGCCGGCCCCGCCGGTGCCGCCCGTGCCGCCGGTGCCGGTGAGGCCGGTGGCCCCGGCTGTGGTCCCGGCGCCGCCCTGGCCGCCGGCCCCGGCGGTGCCGCCGGTCGCGCCGATGCCGCCGGTGCCGCCCAGGGCGCCGAAGGTGGTGGCCGCCGCGCCGGTCAGGCCGGTGCCGCCCAGGCCGCCGGCCCCGCCGGTGCCGCCCGTGCCGCCGGTGCCGGTGAGGCCGGTGGCCCCGGCTGTGGTCCCGGCGCCGCCCTGGCCGCCGGCCCCGGCGGTGCCGCCGGTCGCGCCGATGCCGCCGGTGCCGCCCAGGGCGCCGAAGGTGGTGGCCGCCGCGCCGGTCAGGCCGGTGCCGCCCAGGCCGCCGGCCCCGCCGGTGCCGCCCGTGCCGCCGGTGCCGGTGAGGCCGGTGGCCCCGGCTGTGGTCCCGGCGCCGCCCTGGCCGCCGGCCCCGGCGGTGCCGCCGGTCGCGCCGATGCCGCCGGTGCCGCCCAGGGCGCCGAAGGTGGTGGCCGCCGCGCCGGTCAGGCCGGTGCCGCCCAGGCCGCCGGCCCCGCCGGTGCCGCCCGTGCCGCCGGTGCCGGTGAGGCCGGTGGCCCCGGCTGTGGTCCCGGCGCCGCCCTGGCCGCCGGCCCCGGCGGTGCCGCCGGTCGCGCCGATGCCGCCGGTGCCGCCCAGGGCGCCGAAGGTGGTGGCCGCCGCGCCGGTCAGGCCGGTGCCGCCCAGGCCGCCGGCCCCGCCGGTGCCGCCCGTGCCGCCGGTGCCGGTGAGGCCGGTGGCCCCGGCTGTGGTCCCGGCGCCGCCCTGGCCGCCGGCCCCGGCGGTGCCGCCGGTCGCGCCGATGCCGCCGGTGCCGCCCAGGGCGCCGAAGGTGGTGGCCGCCGCGCCGGTCAGGCCGGTGCCGCCCAGGCCGCCGGCCCCGCCGGTGCCGCCCGTGCCGCCGGTGCCGGTGAGGCCGGTGGCCCCGGCTGTGGTCCCGGCGCCGCCCTGGCCGCCGGCCCCGGCGGTGCCGCCGGTCGCGCCGATGCCGCCGGTGCCGCCCAGGGCGCCGAAGGTGGTGGCCGCCGCGCCGGTCAGGCCGGTGCCGCCCAGGCCGCCGGCCCCGCCGGTGCCGCCCGTGCCGCCGGTGCCGGTGAGGCCGGTGGCCCCGGCTGTGGTCCCGGCGCCGCCCTGGCCGCCGGCCCCGGCGGTGCCGCCGGTCGCGCCGATGCCGCCGGTGCCGCCCAGGGCGCCGAAGGTGGTGGCCGCCGCGCCGGTCAGGCCGGTGCCGCCCAGGCCGCCGGCCCCGCCGGTGCCGCCCGTGCCGCCGGTGCCGGTGAGGCCGGTGGCCCCGGCTGTGGTCCCGGCGCCGCCCTGGCCGCCGGCCCCGGCGGTGCCGCCGGTCGCGCCGATGCCGCCGGTGCCGCCCAGGGCGCCGAAGGTGGTGGCCGCCGCGCCGGTCAGGCCGGTGCCGCCCAGGCCGCCGGCCCCGCCGGTGCCGCCCGTGCCGCCGGTGCCGGTGAGGCCGGTGGCCCCGGCTGTGGTCCCGGCGCCGCCCTGGCCGCCGGCCCCGGCGGTGCCGCCGGTCGCGCCGATGCCGCCGGTGCCGCCCAGGGCGCCGAAGGTGGTGGCCGCCGCGCCGGTCAGGCCGGTGCCGCCCAGGCCGCCGGCCCCGCCCGTGCCGCCCGTGCCGCCGGTGCCGGTGAGGCCGGTGGCCCCGGCTGTGGTCCCGGCGCCGCCCTGGCCGCCGGCCCCGGCGGTGCCGCCGGTCGCGCCGATGCCGCCGGTGCCGCCCAGGGCGCCGAAGGTGGTGGCCGCCGCGCCGGTCAGGCCGGTGCCGCCCAGGCCGCCGGCCCCGCCGGTGCCGCCCGTGCCGCCGGTGCCGGTGAGGCCGGTGGCCCCGGCTGTGGTCCCGGCGCCGCCCTGGCCGCCGGCCCCGGCGGTGCCGCCGGTCGCGCCGATGCCGCCGGTGCCGCCCAGGGCGCCGAAGGTGGTGGCCGCCGCGCCGGTCAGGCCGGTGCCGCCCAGGCCGCCGGCCCCGCCGGTGCCGCCCGTGCCGCCGGTGCCGGTGAGGCCGGTGGCCCCGGCTGTGGTCCCGGCGCCGCCCTGGCCGCCGGCCCCGGCGGTGCCGCCGGTCGCGCCGATGCCGCCGGTGCCGCCCAGGGCGCCGAAGGTGGTGGCCGCCGCGCCGGTCAGGCCGGTGCCGCCCAGGCCGCCGGCCCCGCCCGTGCCGCCCGTGCCGCCGGTGCCGGTGAGGCCGGTGGCCCCGGCTGTGGTCCCGGCGCCGCCCTGGCCGCCGGCCCCGGCGGTGCCGCCGGTCGCGCCGATGCCGCCGGTGCCGCCCAGGGCGCCGAAGGTGGTGGCCGCCGCGCCGGTCAGGCCGGTGCCGCCCAGGCCGCCGGCCCCGCCCGTGCCGCCCGTGCCGCCGGTGCCGGTGAGGCCGGTGGCCCGGCTGTGGTCCCGGCGCCGCCCTGGCCGCCGGCCCCGGCGGTGCCGCCGGTCGCGCCGATGCCGCCGGTGCCGCCCAGGGCGCCGAAGGTGGTGGCCGCCGCGCCGGTCAGGCCGGTGCCGCCCAGGCCGCCGGCCCCGCCGGTGCCGCCCGTGCCGCCGGTGCCGGTGAGGCCGGTGGCCCCGGCTGTGGTCCCGGCGCCGCCCTGGCCGCCGGCCCCGGCGGTGCCGCCGGTCGCGCCGATGCCGCCGGTGCCGCCCAGGGCGCCGAAGGTGGTGGCCGCCGCGCCGGTCAGGCCGGTGCCGCCCAGGCCGCCGGCCCCGCCGGTGCCGCCCGTGCCGCCGGTGCCGGTGAGGCCGGTGGCCCCGGCTGTGGTCCCGGCGCCGCCCTGGCCGCCGGCCCCGGCGGTGCCGCCGGTCGCGCCGATGCCGCCGGTGCCGCCCAGGGCGCCGAAGGTGGTGGCCGCCGCGCCGGTCAGGCCGGTGCCGCCCAGGCCGCCGGCCCCGCCGGTGCCGCCCGTGCCGCCGGTGCCGGTGAGGCCGGTGGCCCCGGCTGTGGTCCCGGCGCCGCCCTGGCCGCCGGCCCCGGCGGTGCCGCCGGTCGCGCCGATGCCGCCGGTGCCGCCCAGGGCGCCGAAGGTGGTGGCCGCCGCGCCGGTCAGGCCGGTGCCGCCCAGGCCGCCGGCCCCGCCGGTGCCGCCCGTGCCGCCGGTGCCGGTGAGGCCGGTGGCCCCGGCTGTGGTCCCGGCGCCGCCCTGGCCGCCGGCCCCGGCGGTGCCGCCGGTCGCGCCGATGCCGCCGGTGCCGCCCAGGGCGCCGAAGGTGGTGGCCGCCGCGCCGGTCAGGCCGGTGCCGCCCAGGCCGCCGGCCCCGCCGGTGCCGCCCGTGCCGCCGGTGCCGGTGAGGCCGGTGGCCCCGGCTGTGGTCCCGGCGCCGCCCTGGCCGCCGGCCCCGGCGGTGCCGCCGGTGGCGCCGATGCCGCCGGTGCCGCCCAGGGCGCCGAAGGTGGTGGCCGCCGCGCCGGTCAGGCCGGTGCCGCCCAGCCCGCCGGCCCCGCCGGTGCCGCCCGTGCCGCCGGTGCCGGTGAGGCCGGTGGCCCCGGCTGTGGTCCCGGCGCCGCCCTGGCCGCCGGCCCCGGCGGTGCCGCCGGTGGCGCCGATGCCGCCGGTGCCGCCCAGGGCGCCGAAGGTGGTGGCCGCCGCGCCGGTCAGGCCGGTGCCGCCCAGGCCGCCGGCCCCGCCGGTGCCGCCCGTGCCGCCGGTGCCGGTGAGGCCGGCAGTACCGCCATGAGCGTCTCCTGCCGCGCCACCGAGTCCACCGGTACCGCCCGCACCGCCCTGCCCGCCAGCTTCGCCATAAGACGTTGCCGTCCCACCGGTTGCGCCGATTCCGCCGGCGCCGCCGGTCCCGCCGGTCCCGGCCGTGCCCGCTTTGCCTTGAACACCCCCGGTGCCACCAAAACCGGCGTCGCCGCCACTACCGCCTAATCCACCGGTCGCTCCGGCCCCGTTATTGCTGCCGTCGACCCCGACGCCGCCCTGGCCGCCACCGCCACCAACACCGCCGGTACCGCCGACACCGCCCGCCCCCTGATGGCCATCTATCCCGCTGCCCGCGGCTCCGCCGACTCCACCGGTGCCGCCCGCGCCGCCCGCGCCGCCAGTAGCGCCCTGGACACCGGGCGCGGCAACACTGGCGCTGTTGTCGGTGCCGGCACCACCAATGCCGCCGGTGCCGCCTACGCCGCCGCGGCCAGCGGTACCGGTGGCACCAGGCGTCGACCCAACCCCGCCCGTCCCGGCATCGCCGCCGGCACCGCCTACACCGCCCTGACCACCCGCTGTCGCGGCCGTCGATGTCGTACCGTCAAGACCGGTACCACCGACGCCGCCGGCACCGCCGGTACCGCCCGCCCCGCCCTGGCCGCCGGCGCCTTGATTTGCGCCGCTTCCTCCGCCTGCTCCACCCGTGCCGCCCTGGCCGCCTGCAAAGCCGGTACCGCCGTCAGCCCCGGCAGCGGAAGCGCTGGCGCCGACCAGCCCGGCCCCGCCCGCGCCGCCGGCGCCACCGGTACCGCCCACGCCCATGCCGCCCGCCGCGCCACCGCAGCTGAGTAATCCACCGGACCCGCCGGCACCACCGTGTCCGGCCACACCGCCGGTACCACCACCCCCGCCGGTACCACCTATGCCGGCAAGCGCACCATCGCCGCCAGATCCGCCAACACCGCCAGTACCGCCCGCGCCACCGGCGCCGCCGTGCCCACCCGGACCCAGCAGCCACGCACCCTTGCCGCCGGCACCGCCGTCACCCCCGGCCCCGCCCAGCCCACCCGTTTGGCCCAGTACGCCGCCGCTGGCACCGGCAAAACCAAGCCCGCCGGCACCTCCGGCTCCGCCAGCACCACCCGGGGCGAACAGCCCGCCGGCCCCGCCGACCCCACCCTGGCCGCCCGCTCCGGCCGGACCTGCGAGAACGGCATCGGCGCCGGCTCCGCCCGCCCCGCCGGCGCCACCGTGTCCCCAGAAGAAGGACGCGGCGTGACCGCCGGCCCCGCCGGTCCCGCCGCCGTAGCCGCCGGCGCCGCCCGCACCGCCGCCGCCCCATAGCAGCCCGCCACCACCGCCCAGTCCCCCCGTACCGCCGCCGTAGCCGCCAGCGCCCCCGGCGCCGCCGCCGCTCCAGACCCAGCCACCGTGACCCCCCGCTCCGCCGGTGCCTCCGCCAGAGCCTCCCGCGCCACCGTCGCCGGCCGCCCCGAAGAACCATTCCCCGCGTCCGCCGGCGCCCCCGGTGCCACCGCCGACGCCGCCGTTACCCCCGGTGCCGCCACCACCCCACCACAGCCCACCGTTGCCACCCGCCCCGCCGGTCCCTCCGCCGGTCCCTCCCATTCCGCCGGTACCGCCGACACCCAGGAGCCATCCGCCGTTGCCACCGGCCCCGCCGCTGGCACCGGCGCCGCCCGCACCTCCTTGACCGCCGTTACCCCAGAGCCCTGCGGATCCGCCCGCGCCGCCGGCCTGACCGACAGCACCAGGGGCGCCGGCGCCACCGTTGCCGAACAGGATGCCGCCGTCTCCACCCGTGCCTCCCGGAACGGTTGCATTGGCGCCGTCACCGATCAGTGGACGTCCCAGCAGTGTCTGTGTCGGCGAGTTGATCACATCGAGCAATGTCTGCTGGACGTTCTCGATCTCGGTCCAAACATACGAGCCGGCGCCCGCTCGCAAGGCCTGCACGAACTGGGCGTTGAACTGCGCCACCTGAGCGCTCACAGCCTGGTATTCGCGGCCGTGTCCGCCGAACAGTTCTGCGATGCGCAGCGAGACCTCGTCGGTTGCAGCAGCCGCCACCTGGGTGGTCGAGAAGACGGCGGCCGCGTTAGCCGAGTTGACGTCCGAACCGAGTCTCGCTAACTCCGCGGCCACTCCCGCCACATAGGCGGGGGAGACCCAGAGGGACGACATCGGAGAACTCCAGGCGGCAGGGAACGAGTTCACAATCTCGACCCTCGCCGAAATCGCTTGCGCGAATCTTATGGTTTTGCAGGTAGCTTGTCATCGTTTCAGCAAATCTCAGTACTTAACGTGTTGTCTGAGTGAAATGAGCTGTTCATTGGGTCTGATGATGCGCCTTCGCTAAATGACCTGTGTCGACAGAAAGCGGACAGAGTCGTCTGCGCCATACCCGAGCGCTGATGCCGCGAACGGAGGCCGCGAGCCTGTTTAGCTAACGGGCGATGGGCGGATGTTGAGGCGCCAGGCTCGCCCTGTGTTACCTGCCTCGCCCGGGGTTGTCATTGCCGCTAACGCCTACGCCGCCCCGCCCATCGTTACCGGAAGTACCAACTATCAAGCCAAACTGACCCGGCGAGACGGCGTCCCCACCCGGGCCGCCCTGACCCTCGGCTCCAGACGCCACCAATGGGTCCCCCCGCACTCCCGCCGGCAACACCGGAGCCAACCCGCCCCGCGAACGTTGAATGGTGTGCTCGCACTGCCTTTACCGCCCGCACTGCCCAGCTCACCGCTACCACCGCAGCCCTCCCCGGCGGCACTGCAAACGACGTTCGAATTCTGGCCGCAAATGCTTGCCTTTTCATGAATTCAAAGTCACTTGCCGAGCGGGATCTGAAAGTGCTCATTGGGGCTTCGAGTTCGGTCCATAGGTCGCGCCGTCTACAGTCCGAGCGCATGTTGTGCATCAGCTCACCGGCGTCCACGTGACGGATTTCGTCAAGAGCAATCCCGCCGCCCCCGCCGGCTTCTTTGCCTGCGAGGCGGCCGGGCTGCGATGGCTCTCCGGCGTTGAGTGCGGCGTGCCGTGCGCGGAGGTACTGCACGTCGACGCCACCAGTCTGACCTTGCGCCGGCTCGAGTCGGTGCCACCCAGTCCCGACACCGCGCGCGAATTCGGCGCCGGGCTTGCCGTCATGCACGACGCGGGTGCCCCGGCATTCGGCGCAGGACCCGACGGATGGGACGACCAGGGGTTCTTCGGTCCGCTGTCACAACCCCTGCCCATGTCTTTGCGACGGCACCGGCACTGGGGTCCCTTCTACGCCCACGAGCGGCTGGCTCCAATGGTCGAGTTGGCGAACAA